>JAOPYH010000228.1 GCA_025964715.1 Streptosporangiaceae bacterium
GGGAACTGTGCGGTTCTCGGATAGGGGTAGCTGCCCCGGCCGGCCGGCCGGCTGCGAACCGGCATTCTGGCCGCCTTGCCCAGGCCCTGCCTGCCCAGGCCCTGGGGTCTTGGAGCCTTCCGGCCAGGGGCCGGCCTTCCCCGGCCCGCGTCCCGCGGCGCCAGCGGTTCCGCTCAGGGAGGGCACCAAACGGGCACCCATGGCGGTGCCGGTGGCTACCCCACCGACCCCGGCGGCGCTGCCTTTGCCCGGAGTGACCGAGACCATCGGCACCACGAACCGCATCAACGCCGGCAGCGCCGCCACCGCCATGATGATCATGATGATGCCGGTCAACTGGGACAACTCACTGGGGTTCTGGATCGACTTGATGGAGAAGGCGTAAATCGTCGCCGCCACCGGTTTGTACAGAACGAAGGCGATCAACCAGCCCAGCATCCTGCGCCACATCCTGCGGCCCTCGGGAGTGAGCGCCGCGGCACCGGCGATCGGCAGAAAGCCGGTCAGCAGGCCCAGCATGGCGACCCGTACCAACATGAGGCCCATCTGGACAAGGCACGACAGGATCGCGCAGAGCGCGACGACGATGACCAGCCCGGGCGCGAGCTTCGTACCGGCGAGGCTGCTCATCCGGGTCAGCTCTCCAGCGAACTGATCGGTGCCGCCGAAGGCCTGCGCGATGATCCAGTCGGAGTATCCGTCACCCGCCACCACGGCGAGCGTGACGGCCGCGGATCCGCACCAGGTGACCACCACGAGCGTGAGGAGCCCTGAGGCGACGTCGCGTGCCGGTTCGCCTCTCCGCTGCCAGGCCAGCCGGCCCGCCGCCAGGAGCACGCCGAGCACCGCCACGAACCCGACGAGGTAGTAGGTGTGGCTCTGCAGCCAGGCGACCGGGCTCCCCCCGCCGCCAGGATCCGTGCGGCCGGACAGCGTAGGAGTTCGGGACTTGGTCCACAGGGTGACCATCATCTCGAGGATCTTCGCCTCGGCGTCGGCGAACGCCTTCGCCATCTGATCGATCGCCGACCCCGTGGTCGACCCCACGATCCCCTTACCGGAGCACTGGGGGAGGTAGGAGTAGTGGTCACAGGCCCCTAGGCCAGAGCCAGGACCAGGTGTGCCTGTGGGAGTGGGGGTAGGGATGGGCGTGGGTTTCACCGGCAGCCGTAGCATCACACGCCCCCCCAGACCACGAACCCATCAAGGGAGCTGATGTCCTGTACGGGCCAGGGGTCGCCGCTCGGCAGCAGTTGCAGCTTCCAGTCCCCGTCGCTCCACATCACTGTGAAGGTGAAGGAGCGCATGGCACCCGGGGTGCCGCGGGTGGCGATCTGGACGACCGCGGTCGCGGGCGTGTAGGTCACGAATCGGAACCCGGCGATCTGAGCCGCTTCACCTGGGGCGAAAGCCGTCGATCCGGTGAACTGCGCCCGGTCACGGAGGAACTCGTCGCGTCCAGGGCCGGGGAGGATCTGGGTGGCGGCGATCTTCTTCCAGTCGCCGAACCACATCCGGGTCGGGATGTGGGAGACCGCCAGCAGCGCCCCGAGGGGCGTGTGCGCGTAGCAGCGCGTTCCTCCGCCGTCCATGACCATCGGACCGGCCGTCGCCGAGACCGGAAAGGCGATGGTGTTGTAGATCTGCCAGGTCACCCCGTGCGGAGGGGCTGACAGGACCTGCTGGGCGGTGTCGGTGGGGTGGCATCCGGACGTGGCGGCCTGAGTCTGTGGTCCCGCGGACGGTCGCGCCGCCGCAGGGGCCGGCTCTGATGACCTGCCGGACATCACCACGGCGGCCGCCAGCACGAGGACCAGGACCAGGAAGCCACCCGCGATGATGAAGCCGTTGCGGCGTAGCCCGCTGGTGTTGTGGTCCGAGCCCTGCACGTTGTCGCGACCCGCCATCAGATGAGCAGGGCCACGATGGAGGAGGCCGAGCCGGCGAGAACGCAGGCGAGCAGGACCCAGGCCAGACCTGTGGCATGCTCACCGCCCCAGCCGCGCTGGTGCATCATCGCCATCCGGCCCGCCACCAGGAGGATGCCGGCGACGCAGAGGGCGAACACCATCCACGCCACCCACTGGAGCAGCGTCAGCAGTTTCTCCGCACCGGGCGGTGCCTGGCCGGACCCCGGATCCGGGACCGTCGGCGGCGCTGTGCTTGCCACGTAGTGACCGAGGTCGCTTACCCCGGAGATGAGCAGGTCACGCATGAGGTCCTCCGGGAACGAGCCGGTGCAGGTCGGCGGCGAGCGCCGAGAACGGAGCGGGCAACTGGATCTGGTCGGGGGGATCTCCCAGGCGCAACGCCTCCACCCAGGGCAGTTCCCACACGTGCGGGACTCCGCCGGAGATCAGCTCCAGTAGCTCCCGCAGAGGCCGTGGCCGGCGGCCGGGCGCATCGGCGATGACCGCCAAACCCAGCAGCCGGACGGTGGGGAGGGCACCAGAGGCCCATTGGCGGGCGGCTCCCTGCGCGGCACGCAGTCCACTGGCGTGTGAGCGTGCCACGAGCACCACGTTCGTGGTGGCGGGCGGATCCGGAATGGGCCAGTACCGCCAGGCGTCAGTGCCGCGGGGGACCGCGGCGGTGAGGGTGGTGGCTCCCGCGCCGCCATGGCAGCCGAGAAACCACCAGGCCGGCAGGCTCGGGTTGGTCACCGGGCCGAGCGGCCGGACCGGCAGATCTCCCGGCCGCGGCGGTGCGGGTGCGCCGAGCCGGGGTCGCACACCGGCACTGGGCCGTCGCGGCTGCGGCGGTGTGCCGAAGTCCACTGTGCGTGATGTCACATCGTCGGACGACGACACGCCACCAAGATTTTTTGTCAGCGCTACTCCCCCGTGGGCCCCATCCCTGATGATCCATTAAGCATGAGCAAAATGGGACGATAGTCGGAGGTTTCACGTCATCACAACCAACGTTGACAGGTGTTCGCCTCAGCGTGGGCATCCGGTCACACCGATTCGGACGCTGAGCGATTGCTCCAGCACGTCATCTTCGGGGGATAGAGCATCGTGACCCGGCATTGGCCGATGGGCCTTGCCGTTGCCGCGTCCCTGGTCGTCGGCGCCGGTGGTGCGCTGGCCGTCCGGGAGGCCTTCGGCAGCGACAGGGCAGGGCAGCACAGGCCCGCGGCGGGTGGCTCCGCCGCGGCGGGAACGGGAGCCGGCCTCGACCGTCTGCTGCCGGCCACCGAGGCACAGCTGCGGTCGGCCACCGCGCTGGCCTGCCGGTTCGTCGCGGCCTACGGCACCTATCGCTTCGACGAGGATCCCAAGACCTACCTTCGCCGGCTGACCCCGATGGCGTCGCCCGAGCTCGCGGCCGAGCTCAGGCGTGGCGCGGCGACCCCGGGGATCCTCGAACAGCGCCGAGCCGACCACGAGGTCGGCACCGCACTGGCGACCGTCTCGGCGGCGCGCAGCGTCCAGAAGTCCTCGCTGGTCTACGTCATCACCGCCGCGCAACGGCTCGACACGATCAGCGGGACGCGGACCCAGACAATGCAGTACGCCGTGACCCTGACCTATACGGGCAAGTCCTGGCTGGTCAGCGGCGTCACGCCGGCCGACCTCGGGCAGCAGGGAGACATGGGCTGATGTCCCCACTCAGCCGGTCGCAGCGCCCTACCGTCATCGTGAAGGCCGTCGGCCCGCCCGACCGTGGCTCCGCACCGGTGATCTTCCTCGTGGCCGTCGCCGCGTTCATCATCGTGTTCCTGACGCTGCTGGTCCCGCTGATGCTCGGGGGCGCCCAGAGCTGCACCGGGCCGGGCCGGCAGCCGGCCGCCAGCGCCAACGCCCAGAACGGGATCCCCGGCAACTACCTCGCCCTCTATCAGCAGGCCGGCGCCCGATACGGGATCGACTGGAACGTGCTCGCCGGGATCGGCAAGGTGGAAACCGGCCACGGGTCGTCCAACCTCCCCGGCGTGCACAGCGGGGAGAACTTCGCCGGCGCGGGCGGTCCCATGCAGTTCCTCGCCGCGACCTGGAAGTCCTTCGCCGTCGACGGCAACGGCGACGGCAGGAAGAACCGCTACGACCCCGCCGACGCCATCCCCACCGCGGCCAACTACCTCAAGCACAACGGCGCCCCGGACCGGACCAAGACCGCCATCTACATGTACAACCACTCCTGGAACTACGTGAACCTGGTGCTGTCCTGGGCCACGCGGTACGGCGCCGGCAAGGTGCAGATCGCCCAGGCCGACACCCCGTCATGCCTGCCGGGCGGCGGTCCCATCCCCGGCGGCATCGTCGGCAAGATCATTTCCTTCGCCATGGCCCAACGTGGCAAGCCCTACGTCTTCGGGGCCTCCGGGCCCGGCGCATGGGACTGCTCGAGCCTGGTCCAAGGCGCCTACCGCAGCGCCGGGATCACGCTCCCGCGGACCACCTTCCAGCAGTGGCCACTCGGCATACGCGTTCCCAACGGGAGCGAACAGCCAGGCGACCTGGTCTTCTTCAACTCCGGCCCCGGCAGTGCCCCGAACAATCCCGGCCACGTCGGCCTGGTGATCGGGGGCGGTCAGATGGTCGTCGCCCGCTGCACCACGTGCGTGCCGGCCATCACGACGCAGAGCTACAAGGACCACAGCAATCTGCAGGGATTCACCCGGCCTCTTCTCAGGTTCACGAATTCTGACGGGACGTCGCACGTGAACTGAAGGCGGTTGGTGGCTGACCTGGAAGTCCGACCTGGTTTGCGGCTGATGACACGTCCGTTAACGGCATCCGACATGGAGCGAGCCAGATGGGAACGGGTTTGATCACGGCCTGACCGGCGGTCGGTCGGTGGTCACCCGTCGGACCGTGTTGACGTTTTCGGAGGAGTGCTGTCAGCGGGCCGGGCCGGTGATGCGGTCCAGCCACTCCTGTAGGAGGCCCTTCTCCTGGTCGGTGAGGGCGGTGGTCTGCGGCAGGACGGCGCGGAGGGCGACGGCGGCGCTGACCGGTCCGGGTGGGGCGGGTGCGGGGGTGTCGGTGGTGATGGCGGTGATGACCGCTTCACGGGCCAGGGGCGACAGTTCCGGGTCGCGGCGGTCGGCGGGCATGGCGATCAATGTGAGGGTCGTTCCGCGGCCGGCGGCCTGGATCAGGTGGGCCGCGCGTTCCTCGCTGACGCGCAGTCGGCCTGCTTCGGCGATCCGGCGGATGTGCGTGGCGAGGACCTGGGCCCCGGCGACGGCGGCCGGGGGAGCCGCCCCGGGGCGGGGCTCGCACATGAGCAGGTACAGGGCCGGGTTGGCCAGGCCGAAGCCGACGTGCAGGTCCCAGCCGGTGCGGAGGTCTTCCACCGAGGGTTCTGCGGTCCGACGGCCTGTTCGCCGCGAACGTGGCAGACGGGGCCCCGCTCGCCTTCGCGCGTGCCCAGGCGGCGACGCTGCGAGCCGTACTCCCGGAG
>JAOPYH010000238.1 GCA_025964715.1 Streptosporangiaceae bacterium
GCAGGCAGCCTCGCCCGGATCCCGGGTGACATCCGTGCCGTGGGCTTCGCCCACGGCACGCCCCTTAATGAGGCCGGCATCGCCGCGTTCCTGAAGTTCGTCGACCGACTGCAGTGACGGCGGACCAGAAACGCCTCCCGGCTCCCGTTATTTGACCCCCGAGTGAAGGCCGTCACCATGAGCTCGCGAACGAAAAGAACGTTGACTGCGTACGCCGAGCGCTTGGGGGCGACGGCGGTTCGAGTGGCCGCGCGAGCGTGCGACGTGGTCAGCTGGGCCGATGTGGCGCGCCCCATCGCCGTGCACCATCGGCGAGTTGGGGATCGACGACACTCCGGCCCTAACGGACACAGAGAAGACGGCAACGATCCAGGACTTGCTCACCGCCCGCTCGGGGATCCACCTGCCGGTAGAGGACCAGAGCGGTCCGGTGCGGCCTGCCAGAGGCCTGACGAAATACGCGTGGTGGCCTGTGACATCTTCGGCACGACCGTCGACTGGCGCACCGGTGTCGCCGAGCAGGTGGCCGAGATCGCCGAGGCGCGAGGAGTGAACCTCGACGCCGGTGCGTTCGCCGACGCTTGGCGCGGCCGCTACCTGCCGTCGATGCAGAGTGTGAACCGGGCCGAACGTGACTGGGCCTACCTCGACACCCTGCACCGGGAGTCACTGGACGAACTGCTGGACGAGTACGGCGTCGCGGGTGCGTTCGACGATCTCGCGCGCCAGCAGCTCGTCCGCGTCTGGCATCGGCTTCCTGCCTGGGAGGACGCGGCCGAGGGGCTGGCTCGGCTGCGACGCCGCTATGTCGTGGCCGCTCTGTCCAACGGCGGTTTCGCGCTGCTGACGAACCTGGTCAAGGCCGCCGGTCTGCCCTTCGACGCCATCCTGTCCGCCGAGCTCGCCCGCGTTTACAAACCCGAGCCCCAGGCCTACCTGACCGCCGCGGCCCTGCTCGACGTCGAGCCTGCCCGCATGCTCATGGTCGCCGCGCACAAGTGGGACATCGAGGGGGCCCATGACGCCGGACTCCGCACCGCCTTCCTGGAACGGCCACGCGAGAAGGGCCCCCACCACACCGCCGACCGCGCGGCCGACGTCACCAGCGACCTCACCATCGCCGGCTTCGGTCAACTCGCCGACATCCTGGGATGCTGAACAGGTTTGACTCATCCGGATGTCAAGGCCGGGCAGCCGGCTCCGACCTCTCTGTGACAGGCGCCCACCCGGGGAGCCCGACAACGAGGAGCAAAGCCGTGAAGTACCTGTTGCAGATCTATATGAACCCCGCGACCTTCGAGACCCTGTCGGAGGAGGACCTCAATGAGGTCTTCCGCGGCCACGACGAGTTCATCAAGGCGATCACCGAGTCCGGCGAGATGGTCGGCACGGAGGCGCTGACCGACCCGTCGAACAGTGCCACCGTCCGGGTACGGGCCGGGGTCCCGGCGGTGACGGACGGCCCCTATCTCGAGGCCAAGGAGTACGTGGCCGGCTACTACCTGGTCGACTGCGAGACCAAGGAACGCGCGATCGAGCTGGCCGCCCTGATCCCGGACGCGAAGTACACCGCGATCGAGGTACGGCCGCTCATGAGCGAGGGCGGGACAGAGCTTTGATGATGGGGCTCTGATGACGGACGCCGGCGTCGAGGACCTGCTGCGCGGCCTGGCACCGCAGGTCCTCGGCGCGCTCGTCCGGCGGTACGGGCGGTTCGACCCCTGCGAGGACGCGGTGCAGGAGGCGCTGCTGGCCGCGGTGGTCCAGTGGCCTGAAGACGGCGTACCGGACAACCCGCGGGGCTGGCTGATCACCGTCGCGTCCCGCCGGCTGGTCGATCGATGGCGCAGCGACGAGGCCCGCCGCCGCCGGGAGGCCACCGCCGCCTCCATGGCGCCGGCGGACGAGTTGGTGGCTTCGGCCCCCGGCGACGAGCACCCGCCGGACCAGGACGACACGCTGACTTTGCTCTTCCTGTGCTGCCATCCCGCGCTGACCCCGGCCTCGCAGGTAGCGCTCACCCTCCGTGCGGTGGGTGGTCTCACCACGGCTCAGATCGGCAGTGCCTTCCTCGTCCCCGAGGCCACCATGGCCGCGCGCATCAGCCGGGCCAAGCAGCGCATCAAGGCCGCCGGTGTCCCGTTCCGTCAGCCGCCCGAGCCGGAGCGGGCCGGCCGGCTACGCGTGGTCTTGCACGTCCTGTACCTCATCTTCAACGAGGGCTACACCACCACGTCCGGCCCCGACCTGCAGCGCAGCGACCTGACCGGTGAGGCCATCCGGCTCACCCGCGCGGTCCACCTCCTACTGGCCGGCGACGGTGAGGTCGCCGGACTGCTCGCGCTCATGTTGCTCACTGACGCGCGGCGCCTCGCGCGTACGGGGCCCGATGGCGTGCTGATCCCGCTCGCCGAACAGGACCGGGGCGCGTGGGATCGGCGATCCATCGCCGAGGGGATCGAGCTGCTCACCGGCGCGCTGTCCCGGGCGCCGTTCGGCCCGTACCAGCTCCAGGCGGCGATCGCCGCGGTCCACGTCGAGGGACCATCTGCGCAGGACACCGACTGGGCGCAGATCCTCGGGCTCTACGACCTGCTCCAGCGCATCGCGCCGGGACCTATGGTCACGCTCAACCAGGCCGTCGCCGTCGCGATGGTACGAGGGCCGCGGGCCGGACTCGACCTGCTCGAGACCCTGGGCGCCGACACCCGGATGGCCGGCCATCATCGCCTCCACGCCGTACGTGCACATCTGCTGGAGATGGCGGGTGACCACGCGGCCGCCCGGGACGCCTACCTGACCGCGGCGCGCCGTACGGTCAGCCTGCCCGAACAGCGCCACCTCCAGAGTCGAGCCGCCGGGTGCGGCGACCCGACCGGCTAATCGCGAGGAGGAATCTCCTGCACGGCCCAGCCGTTGCCGTCCGGGTCGCTGAAGAAGACGAACCTGCCCCAGGGGTAGTCCTGGATCTCGCTGACCTCCACGCCCCGGTCGGTGAGCTCCGCGTGTGCGACCTTGATGTCGGGGACGACCAGTTGCATGCCCTCGACGGAGCCCGGCGGCTTGCTCGAGATCCCTGTCCCCAGGGCGATGGAGCACGCCGACCCGGGAGGCGTGAGCTGTACGAACCGAATCTCCTCGCTGACGGTGCTGTCGATGTCGGCGTTGAAGCCGGCCTTCTCGTAGAAGGCCTTCGCGCGGTCCACGTCCGAGACCGGGATGGCGACGAGTTCTAGCTTCCAATCCATGACGGATCTGCCTTTCGTGGTCGCGTCGCCCTCGGGAGGACGCCGCTGCTGTCTCTGGCGTCCCAGACGGTACGAGCCGATTAGGAAGACGACGTTCCTAATGCGACGGCAGACTTGAAAACATGCTCGAGACCTCCGCGCGGCTGCTGCGCTTGTTGTCACTGCTGCAGGCTCCGCGCGACTGGACCGGCGGCGAGCTGGCCGAACGGCTGGAGGTGAGCACCAGGACCGTACGCAAGGACGTCGAGCGGCTGCGCGACCTCGGCTACCCGGTGCGCGCCACGCGCGGATCGGCGGGCGGCTACCGGCTCCAGGCGGGAGCGGCCATGCCGCCACTGCTGCTCGACGACGAGGAGGCGGTCGCGGTGGCGCTCGGGCTGCGCACCGCGGCCGGCGGCACCATCGCCGGGATCGAGGAGACCTCGCTGCGCGCCCTGGCCAAGCTCGAGCAGATCCTGCCCGCGCGGCTGCGCCGCCGGGTCAACGCACTGCAGACCTACACAACGCCGGTGGCCGCCTCCGGCCCGACCGTCGACGCGGCGGTGCTGACCGCCATCACCGCCGCCTGCCGCGACCACGAGCGGCTGCGGTTCGACTACGAGAGCCACGACGGTACGGCCGGCCTGCGCGTCGTGGAGCCGTACCGGCTGGTGAACTGGGGCCGCCGCTGGTACCTCATGGCGTGGGACACCGACCGGCAGGACTGGCGCACCTTCCGCGTGGACCGGATGACTCCCCGTACCCCCACCGGCCCGCGCTTCACCCCCCGTGACCTGCCCGACGACGCCGTGAACCGCCTCACGCGCGGCGTCGCCGCGGCGGCCTGGAGGCACCGGGCACGGGTCACCGTGCACATGCCGGCCGAGACGCTAGCCGAACGGATCTCGTCTGCGGTGGGGACGGTGGAACCGATCGATGAACACACCTGCGTCCTGCAGACCGGGGCGGGGAGCGTCGAGACCCTCGCCCTCTATCTGGGCATGCTCGGCGCCGACTTCACGGTCAGCGACCCACCAGAACTCCTCGCCCACCTGCGCGAACTCTCCGAGCGCTACCGACGTGCCACCCAGTGACATCGGCGCTCGGGCACTTCACCAACGGCCGGGTGGGCATCCACTGATCGGCATACCTTCGCCCGCGTACCTTCAAGGTCAAGGTGGAGCGCCGCCTGCCGATCCTCTGCCTCTGTGGATGTCAAGAACCTGTCGTCCGCACCGACCCACTCACGAAAGCGTTCACCGCCGGCGTGAGTGGGCGGTGGAGCGTCCAGAACGAAGGAGAGATCAAGATGAGCAAGGTCATTGTGGGCATGTCCATGTCACTCGATGGGATCGTCGGCGCCCAGGACGAGGCGGACTGGTGGCCGGTCCACGAAAAGATCCTCGGCTGGGTGTTCGACCTCCGCAGCTGGCGGGCCGCCCAGGGCATGGAGGGTGGAGAGGGCGGCGTCGACTCCGACATCTGGGCCGAGGAGTACGACCGCATCGGAGCCCATGTGCTTAGCCGGCAGATGTTCGACCACGGGGTGGAGCCCTGGGGTGACGACCCGCCGTTCCACGCACCGGTGTTCGTCGTGACCCACCGCGCGCAGGACCCCATCGCCAAGGACGGCGGTACGAGCTACACCTTCGTCACCGATGGCATCGAGACCGCGATCAAGCAGGCCACCGCGGCCGCCAAGGGGAAAGACGTGCTCCTCGCCGGCGGCGCCAGCATCGCTCAGCAGGCGCTGGCGGCCGGGTTGGTCGACGAGCTGGCCCTGCACGTCGCACCCGTACTCATCGGCAGCGGCGTGCGACTGTTCGACGAGCTCGGCACCGAGCACATCCGGTTGGAGAGCACCCGGGTGGCCGGCTCCAGCGGGGTGACGCACCTGCGCTTCACCGTGCTCAAGTAACCGCGCGGTGACGTAGGCCACGACGCCGGCTGGTCAACACGATCCCGGTGGGTCTCAGCAGCCCGGGGTTCCGCTCGTGGGGTCGAAGCTGAACAAAAGGCCGCGGCCGCCGTTGCCGTACATGCAGCCGTTGACGGGGGTGTAGCTGTAGCCGCGGTCGTGGCTGCCTCCTCCGTTGACGTCCGGGTGGGCGAGGGGACCGGGAAAGCCCTGGCAGGGTGCCTGCTCGTTCCAGCTGTAGCAGAGGGCGCTGCCCAAGTGGGTGCGGTCTTCGGTGTAGAAGGGCAGGTAGGTGCGCAGGTCACCGTTCACGGTGGTGGTGAGCGGTTGGAAGACCACGCTCCGGGCGCCTCCGGTGGGAAACAGGTCGCGCAATCCGGGTGGTGGCGGCGCGGTCTTGCCGTCCCGGTCGTAGCAGGTCACGATCGGGGCGGCGATGGTCGTGTTGCCGGC
This sequence comes from Streptosporangiaceae bacterium, assembly GCA_025964715.1. Classification (GTDB taxonomy): domain Bacteria; phylum Actinomycetota; class Actinomycetes; order Streptosporangiales; family Streptosporangiaceae; genus Actinomadura_C. The sequence continues at coordinate 5,599 of JAOPYH010000238.1, forward strand.
GATGGCGCACACGCCGGTCGCGGTCGCGGCGGTGTCGTAGCGGCCGGTGATGGCCAGGGCCTCGTAGGCGCCCGGCTCCGTGATCTTCTTGGGTGTCCACAGCCGGCAGGTGGTGTTGGTGGTCGGGTCGAAGCAGGTGAGGGTCGGTAGGTGCGGGCTCGTGGTCCGTGCGGAGGCGGCGCCGCTGTTCGAGGTGGTGTAGATCCTGCCGTCCACCACCGCTTTGGTGCCGTGGAAGTCACTGGGGCCCAGACCGGCCACGTCGTTGTTGGGCGGGGTGTCGGTGGAGTACGGCTGGCCCGGGCAGGCGGAGGTGGTCATGCCGTCCTCGGACACCTCGGCGCAGAGTTCCCGGCCATTGGTGGCCGTCCCGTAGATACGGTTGCCCGCCTGTACGAATCCCGTCAGGCCGTTGACGTTGCTCCGGCCGGGGGCGTCGGTCAGCGCCGCAAGGGGCGTGTAACTGCAGTTGCGGTGCTCGTCCATGTTGAGGCAGCCCACCCCCACCGAACCGTTGGGGAAGCCGGGCAGCCCCCGCCGGGTCACCGCGGGGTAGAAGAGGGGCTGCCAGAATCCGCTTGGTGCGATGAACTGTGGGACCTGGGTTGTGGCGAGATCCCCGGTGTTCCCGCTGCCCAAGGGCCCGGCCTGTGTGTTCAGCGGCTTCGGCCAGGTCGTCGGCGCCCCCTTCGGATCGCCGCACAGCTGGCCGATGTTCAGGTTCACGCAGCTGACCCTCGGGGCCTGCATCGAGGTGTATCCGTTATGAGCGATCATCCACGCCTCTGGGCCCCCGCCCCCGCCCGGCTCAGGTTCGTAAAGGACAGGCGTGAACCCATCCAGGCCGATCGCCACTCCCTCGGGCGGAACCTCCGCCGGCACCATTGCCCGCGCCACCGCAGAGCCCACAGATGACGGGCCAGCGGGCACCGCCCACGCCCCCAGCACCACAACAGCGGCCAGGGCACCGACCGGTACGGCCCCACGATGCAGCCGCCTGAGCCCACGCACCCGGGAGCCCCCGGCGACACCGATCGCGCCGCATCTGTCCTGACGCCTCAAGACCCGATTCCGCATGGCCCCTTCCTATCGAGCCACCGCCGCTGACCGGGCGCTGTGATCACCAAGGTCCCGGAAAGGTCTGACCGGACAACCTTGGGCACCGCCTTCGTCGAGGGCATCGACGTGCTGCGCCGGCCCGACCGGGTAGACGCCGTCCGTCACCACTGCCCGGAGAGCGCCCCGAGCGCCTCCGGGCAGTCGGACGCTGGCCACTGTCGGCCGAGGGGACAAGTCAAGCTTTCAGCTCTCTTGCGATGTCCGACAGCCTTCGTACTCTAAGTGATGAAGCATGCGCGTTCGGCGACATCATGATCCGCGCTTGAGGAGGTGATGCAGACATCGCACGCGGGAGCAACGGAGTCCCCGTTCTCCCCGCACCTGTGAACCATCCGCAGCGGCGCCGCCCCGCCGCTCGTTCGTCCAGGTGCTGAGCCGCCCCCCACACCGGAGGCACGTTTCTCATGTCGACGACCGCACCGGCCCCCGGCGCCCCCGTTCCCCGGCGCTGGATCGCTCTGATCTTCATAGCCCTCGCCCAGCTGATGGTCATCCTCGACGCGACCATCGTGAACATCGCCCTGCCGTCCGCGCAGAAGGCACTGGCCATCTCCGATGGCGATCGCCAATGGGTGATCACCGCCTACACACTCGCCTTCGGCGGTCTGCTTCTCATCGGCGGCCGGGTCGGCGACCTGGTCGGGCGCAAACGGACCTTACTCATCGGCTTGGTCGGCTTCGCGGCGGCCTCGGCGCTTGGCGGTGCGGCGCAGACCGAGGGCGTGCTCTTCGGCGCCCGCGCTCTTCAGGGGGCGTTCGGCGCGCTGCTCGCCCCGTCCGCGCTCTCACTGCTCGCTGTCACCTTCACCGACCCCAAGGAGCGCGCGAAGGCGTTCGGCATCTACGGCGCGATCGCGGGAGGCGGCAGCGCCATCGGCCTGATCCTCGGCGGAGTGCTGACGGAGTACCTCAACTGGCGCTGGGCGTTGTACGTCAACGTGCCGGTCGCCGTCATCGGCCTTGTGGGCGGCCTGGTCTTCATCAGGGAACCCGCCGCTCGTCACCGCTCCCGCCTGGACCTCCCCGGCACCGTCCTGGTCACCGCGGGTCTGGTCGCCCTGGTCTACGGCTTCACCCGCGCCGAGTCCGAAGGCTGGAGCGAGCGCGGTGTGATCGGCCTGTTCGTGGCGGCAGGCGTCCTCCTCGTGGCCTTCGCCGTCGTAGAGGGTCTGAGCAGCGCTCCGCTGGTACCCCCGCGAGTGGTCCTCGACCGCGTCCGCGGTGGGGCGTACCTCGCGGTAGGCCTCTCAGTGATCGGGATGTTCGGCCTCTTCCTGTTCCTGACGTACTACCTGCAGACCATCAAGGACTACTCACCCGTCCGGACCGGCCTGGCCTTCCTGCCCATGACGGCCGGCATGATCGTCGGTTCGACCCAGATCTCCGCGCGGTTGGTCAACCGTGTCCCGCCGCAGGCTCTCATGGTCCCCGGCCTCCTCGTGGCCGCCGGAGCTACGGCACTGCTCACCCGGCTCCAGGTCGACAGCCCCTACACCCACCTGGTGCTGCCGGCCGAACTCCTGCTCGGCCTCGGGCTCGGCACGCTGTTCATGCCGGCGATGAATCTCGCCACCAGCGGTGTCGACCCGCGAGACGCGGGCGTGGCCTCGGCGATGGTCAACACCTCACAGCAGGTCGGCGGCTCCATCGGCACCGCGCTGCTGAACACCATCGCCGCGACCGCGACGAGGACGTACATCGTCGAGCACGGGCACGGTCGGCCATCGCCGCAGGTCGCTGACCTGGGCCTGGTGCACGGCTTCACCGTGGCACTGTGGTGGGCGGCGGGCGTGCTCGTCCTCGCCGCCCTCTCCGTCATCGCGCTGATCAACACCAGGCGGCGTAGCCGGCCCGTGGTCCCGCCGGTCATCGACTCGGCGGTCCTGACCGAGACCATGCCGGCCCGGGAGTTCGCCACCGTCGGCGCCCGTACCGATCCGTACGAGGGCGACGGACTGGAAGCCCGGCGACGTCCGGCGACCGCCGGCCCGGCAATGGCGACCGCCGGCGGTGACGGTGGCGGCGGCTCGGGTCCCCAGATCTTCGGATACGTACGCGGCGGCGAGAGCATCCCGATCGCCCGTGCCGCGCTGACCCTCATCGACCTGCGCGGGCACCAGCTCGGCCGAGCCACCACCGATGGGGACGGTTCCTACGCGCTGACCGCTCCCGGCAGCGGGAGTTACATGCTGATCGCCGCCTCCGAAGGACATCAACCGCAGGTGGCCACTGTCGTGGTCGGCGACGAGCCGCTGTCCTGCGACCTGAGCTTGTCAGGCGGCTCGGGCGTCGAAGGCGTGGTCCGCAGCGCGGTGACGGGAGCCCCGGTCCCGGGCGCCATGGTGGTGCTGACCGATGTCCGCGGCGAGGTCGTCGCCTCGGCCAGGACGGGCGGAGACGGCAGATTCTCGCTTCAGGAACTGGTCCCTGGCTCCTTCGTCATCGCGGTGAGCGCGAGCGGCCACCGGCCGAGGGCACTCCCGATCGAGGTCGCCGGCCAGGGCACCACCCGGTGCGAGCTCGAGCTGCAGACCGGAGCCCGGGTGCGGGGCACCGTCCGTGCCGGACACGACGACCTGCCGCTGGCCGACGCCAGGGTCACTCTGGTGAACGCCATGGGGACCGTCGTGTCCACGGCGACCACCGGACCCGACGGGGAGTA
>JAOPYH010000241.1 GCA_025964715.1 Streptosporangiaceae bacterium
TCAGGCAGCCCGCCTGTGCCGGATGGGATGCACGGTGTGGGTGTCGAGGAAGGCCGAGAGGGCGCTTTCCGGGATGCGGATGTGGCGGCCGACCTTGACGAAGGTGATGCGGCGCTCGGCGACCAGGCGGCGGGGGAAGCGTTCGGTGGTGCCGAGGCGTTCGGCGACCTGGGTCACGGAGAGGAAGCGCTCAGGCACGGGTGGGTTCTCCTTCCGTTCCGGGGGCGGGGGCGATGGACGCGGCAAGCCATTCCTCGCCGGGGGTCAGGCCGGTGCCGGCGAAGACCCAGTGAGCGAGGACGAGGGTGGTGTCGTCGCCGGGGTGCTGCTGCTCTTCGGCTTGGGCGCGGCGCCAGTCGGCGCGGGCGGTGCGGAGGGCGCCGAGGGTGGTGGAGTAGCGGCGGGTTTTGGTGGAGAAGTGGCCGCGGAATCCGAGCATGTGGGCCCAGGCGCGGAGCCGGAGCTCTTCCAGCTCTGGGCGTGCGCCGAGGGTCCATGCGGTGCGGATCAGTTGGCGTGCGTGGTCAGTGATGTCGAGCTGCGCCAGCTCGGCGAGGAATTTGAGGGGGCGGTCGAGAGCGCCGGTCGCTGTCTCGGCGCCTTTGGTGGCGTACTTGGCGATGTAGGCGGCGACGGCGCGCTCCGTCAGCTGCGAGCCGCCGTCGAAGTCGGCGTTGCGGATGGGGCGGATGTCGAGCTGGCGCCCGAAGGCGAAGGTGTGGGCCCGGCCGTCGATGACCGGGCCGGGTATGGATGCCACGGCGGCAGCGGCCCGGATGGCGTCGGTCAGCAGGTCCGGCGTTGCCCAGTCCGGGGGCCGGCTGTCGCCGCCGTCCGGGCCGTCGAGACGGATGACGGCGTGGAAGTGGACCGCTCCGCGTCGTTGGTATTCCGCGACTTTGGCGAAGGACACCCGGGCGTGATCCCGGAAAGCCCGTTGCGAGAGACCGGCCCGCTTGGCGATCTCGCGGCGCAGGTAGATAAAGAAGCGGCGCCAGAGGGCCCCGGCGTGGGCGTTCCAGAGCACTGCCGCTTCGTAGTCGTACGTCGTGGGGTCCAGGGGCGTGCCGAGGGCGTCGTCGTCCTGTTCGTGGGCCGTGCCGCAGCGGCAGCGGCCGGAGTTGGGGCGGTTGTGGACGGGGCCGAAGCCGGGGGCGGTGAAGGTGGCGAAGACCCGGGGATGGGTGGCCACGGCTTCGGGGGTGCCCTTGCCGCCCCGGAGCCCGGCGGTGATCAGGTGAAAGGTGTCGCGGCGGTAGGTCTCGGCGCAGGCGGTGCAGCGGGTTGCGCGGCGGTTGTTGCACCGCACGAGCAGGTGACCGGCAGGGAGCGTCGCTGAGTCCAGGTGGTGCAGGGTGCGGCCGATCTCGCCGGTCTGCCGGTTGAGTTCGTGTTCGGTGCGGTGGCCATCGAGCCGTACGGGGTGGGTGCAGCCGCCGAGTCCGGACAGCTGTCGGAGCAGGGCGGGCATGGTGCCGAGCGAGGCCAGCATGCCGAGTTCGGGCAGCGGGGGCGGGGTGGTGCGCGGGATGATGGTTCTCTCCTCTTCGGCTTCGGTCGTGAGGGGAAGTGCTTCCGGGGCGGCGGGATGCTTGGCGGTATCGAGGCCGCCCCGAAAGCCCTTCAGCGTCGGTTGTGGTCGCGGAGCAGGGAGCGCAGGACCACGGCGGCGATGGCCACGGAGACGGCCGAGACGGCGACGGCGGTGAGCAGCGCGGTGAGGACCACACCGACCGTGACCACGGCAGCGACTGCACCGGCCCCGAGTCCTATCGAGGGCGCCACGCGGCGAGCAGGAGCAGGCGCGGCAGGGTGCTGGCAGGAGCAGACTGGAGCGTGGCTGTGCTGGACAGGTGTGGCGAACGGGGAGGGGAGGGCCGGAGCCTGAGGGAGTTTCGGGCGGAGCATGAAGGATCCCATCTCAGCTAGTCGTCTAGTTATGTGTGCCGTTGACGATGTCCACTCCGGAGCGTGTGCCGGACTCGATCGCGGGGGCGAGGATGGTGTGGGAGAGCCAGAAGCCGAACAGGGCGATGACGACGGCGACCCACATGCGTATGCCGAGGAACTTGATCGCGAGCCAGGCGACGACGCCCAGCACGAAGACCAGCGGCAGAGTGACGTTCACGGGTTCGGAGTCCTTTCAGCGGACGGGGCAGCGGTGGGTACGGGCGGCCAGCTCGGCGGCAGCGCGGCTGTCGTAGTCGGCGGAGAAGCCGCAGCGAGGGGCGGTGCAGGCGGCGGTGTGTTTCTCGCGGCCCCGGCCGTCGTAGTAGGTGGCGACCTGGACGGGGCCGATGCGGATGACATGGCGGAAGCGGCGTTTGGCGGACACGGGTCCGTCTCCTCTCAGAGGCGGGTGGCGATGGCTTCGGCGAGTGGCGCGGGGACGCCGAGCCGGGCCCGTAGCGTCGGTGCATCGATGGGCGTTCCGGTGCGTGCGTGGTGTTCGGCGGCGACCTTGCGTGCGTGCTCTACCAGGGCGGCCGGGACATGCGGCGCGGGTTGCTCGGGTTCCTGCTCGACGCGGACCAACTCCACCGTTTCGGGCTCAGGCTCGGGTTCGGGTTCGGCAGTTGCCGGAGCGGTGTGGTCGAGCAGGGTCCCGCCGAGGAAGGCGACCGCCGGCCAACCGGCGACGAGTATGCGCA
>JAOPYH010000243.1 GCA_025964715.1 Streptosporangiaceae bacterium
GTCAGCCCGGACGCATCCGCGGTCTTGAGAACCGCATCTGCGGCGAAGGTGGCCGCGTCGTGGACCTGCACCAGCCATTTCCTGCTCACCGCCCCGGCCTGGTAGGGGGTGAGGAGAATCCCCTCCCAGGAGTTCATCGAACTCGCCGCCGTCGGCTCGGGCCCCGAACCGCGAAGCCAGCTCACGAAGGCACTGGGCGTGCCGGACACGTGCGTCTCGGTGGCACCAGAGGTATCGATGGAGTGCAGTCCGAACCGCACCACCTGGTCGGGCCATTCCGCGGTCGCCGGCCCGGCCTCCGGCGCCATCGGAGCAGCCATCCCATAAACAGGAAGGGGCCCGCCGACCTGCGGCAGTCCGTACAGCGCCCGACCCGCGTTGTACAGGCTGAGCGAGAGGTCCGACAGAGTGCCGAGCTCCTCGACAATGGTCGTCTCGCTCGATTGAAGAGGGGCATACGGCCGTAGCTCCACCCGGACGACGGGTGGGTTGATCAGTGACACACCATTCACACGGTTGTCGTCGAGCTGGCCCCAATTGCTGCGGACCGCCAGTGCCTCGTGCTGGTCGATGAAGCGCTCTGGTATCTGGAGGAGCAGGTTGTCGAAGTACTGGCCGACCGTCGCCCTGGGTCGCCCCCAGTCGAGCGGGAGCAGCCGGGGCAGCAACGCCGAGCCGTCCCTCGCCGAACGGTTGCCGAAGATCTCCTCGAAGTCGGCGCGAAGCACGTCCTGCATGGATTCGAGGAAGGCCTGCGGGGCCGTCCCCAGGCCGGACCGAATCGCGACCAGCGAATCCCGCGAGGTTCCCGCTGAATGGTCCTTCGGCAGGGGACGCCTTCCGTGCGTGGTGGCGGCGACCTGCGTGGACCCCAAGGCCAGGGCACCCTCCAGCTCGTAGCGGTCGACCGGCCGGGACGACTCCGCCCAGTCCGGGTACGCCTCCAGCCACGCGTCATAACGGGCGAGCCCGCGCGCGCCGTACCGTACCCCGGCCAGCAGGTCCTGATAGGCGGTCTCCACCGGGCGCGACTCCCGGCGCATGTGCGGGGCCACGTGCTCCATGAGTCCGACCAGCCCGCTCAGCGGGCTGGTCGCCGTGTGGTGAACGAGGATGGTGTTGCTGTCGTACCTCCGGAGCGGCAGATCGGCCGCCAAGGGGTCGACGTCGTACCCGGCCGACTCCGGGAAGATCCGGGAAAGCCGCGTGCGGACCCGAGCCGCCGCCAGTCTCCTGAGCACGTCCCGGAACGCAGCCACCACCTCGGCCCGCTCCGCCCGGCCGTCATCCCGGGCTCCGACCAGATCCCGAGCCGGATCGGAGACGACTTCGAGGACGGGCATGCCCCCGTGCCTGTCCAGGACGATCGTCAACAGGCCCGGCCTGCTCACGATGACCCCGTACTCTTCGTGGCTGCTGTTGGCGGGCAGCTCGACGCCGTACCCGTGCAGCTCCGCCTCGAACCCCCCGGCAGGCCCGTCGCCCTCCACCGTGACCGCACGGGGCGCCTGCCACGCGTCCTGTAGGGGGGCCGGATCCGGACCGAACGTCAGACCGGGCACAGACGAAATCGGCTGGTAGGACGTAGTCACCGGGTAGGACGCAGACGGCTCGTCGTAGGTCGAATACGACGGTTCAGCGACCGGGTCCGCGGTGGCGGTGTACGAATTGTTCGCATCCCGCATGTCGCGGACCATGTTCTCCAGGCCAATGACCGCGCGCCAGCGGAGGCTCCGCGGGGACTTGCCGGCTTTCCACGCCTCCACCGCCTGCAGCACCCGATGCAGATCGAGCTGGCTCGGATCCCGCGGCAGCCGTTCTACGGCGCGGTCGATCTCGCGCAGCTCGGACGAACGTGGGTGGCCAGAGACGTACGAAAGGTCCCGCCAGTTCCCGATGTGATCTCTGGGCCGCGGCGCGGACGGGCCGGAGTGCAACGGCGTGTCATCCCGCCGGCCCACCACCGGATACAACCCCGAATCGTCCGGATCGGCGTGGAGCGGTTCGTCGTCCCGCCGGCCGATCAGCGGGTCCGACCTCCGGGAAACGAGCTGCTGCTCCTCGGGCGGCCTGGGCGCCTCGGCCGGCGGCGAGGTCTCGGAGAGAGCCGCCTCCGTCCTGAGCGTCTCGGAGTGGGCCGGCGCCGCGGCGACGGCATCACCGGCCGTCTGCGTCTCGGTCAGCGCGTCGGCGGTGGCCTCGGCGTGCCCGGTCGCGAACGCGTCCGTGGTCTCCGACTCCCGCTCCGGCCAGCCCAAGGACAGGTCCGGCGGCGCGAAGAGCACGCGGTACTCGTCGAACATCTCCTCGCGATAGGCCTCGCCGGTTCGGTTCCGCCACTCGACGTCGTCGAAGTCGTACCGCTCGCTGAGCGCGTGGTACGAACGCCCCGCCCCCTTCAACATGGCAGGGACCTCGACCTCGAATCCGAAGTGGGTGGGAAGCTCGCGGCTGAGGCCGGCCACCCGCTCGTCCCAGACCCACACCCGGCCGGTCAGATCCTCCGGCTTCCCGACGGCGGCGCCGAAGACCTCGCTGTAGGTGTCCAGCATCCGCTCGTCCAGGCCCTCGTGGACCCGGCCGAGGTGGTCTTCGGACAGCGTGTGCTCCGGGTGTGCCTGCCGCCAGCCCGCGGACCGCTCGCCGAAGATCCGCCCGCTCTCGGCGGCCACGGCCTGGCGGGCCGTCTCCACCGCCAGCCACGTGTGCAGCCGGCCCTCGCCGGTGGCCTGGCCGTACCAGGTCTTCCACTTCTCCAGCCGCTCCGTCAGGTCCCCTTCGCGGAGGCCGGCCGAGCCGAAGATCTCACCGAACCGGTCGTTCACCGACCTCGCGAGGGCACGCTTCAGCGAGTGCTGCAGTGCCTCGGGTGTCTCGCCGCCCAACTCGACGCCGAATCGGCTCCGGAACGCCTCGCTGATCTCCGGCCGCCCGGTCTGCCAGGAAGTGATCGCGGCGTCGACATCGCCGAGCGTGCGGGTCAGCGCGGCCTCGCGGGCCGTCTGCGCCGCGAGCCGCGCTGGGATCGAGGCCACCACCCGGTCGAACCGCGCCTCCCACCGTTCCAGCGTCTCGGGCGTGACCTCTGTGGTGTTCGCGAAGAGATCGGCGTAGGCGGTGTCCAGTTCACGCAGACCGCCGAGCACCACCTCATTGCGTCCGTGCGCCGACGGCTCGGCGGTCTGCGCGCCGAACCCGGCGAGCAGGGAACGCTGTGGCTCGGTCAGATGATCCCGGAAGGTGTCCGCGCGGGCGACGAACAGCTCGGTGAAGCGGTCCAGCTCCGATTCGTACCGTGCGCGGCGGTCGAAGGCGTCCGGCAGGCCGTCGGTCAGCGCTTTCAGCCTGCCGTCGGCCTCCCGCATGTTCTGCGGCAGGTCGGCGCGGATGTCGGAGACATCGACCAGGATCTCGTGTACGACGGTATTCCACTCTTGCTCGAACTCCGCGCGAACCTGCTCGCGCACGGTCTCGGCGGCGGTGTCCGACAGCTCGAACGGCGCAACCGCGTCGGTCGTGTCCGTATCCGCCAGGGGGCGGCGCCAGGCGCGGAAGGCCCGCTCGTACGCGTCCCGGCCGTGCAGCGAGGCGATCTGCCGGGCGGCCTCCAGGTCCAGGTGGTCGCGCAGCCCGTCGAGGATCTCCGCCCGTTCCTCGCCACCCGCGAAGATCCGGCGCTCGTACGCCTCCCGCGCCTGGTCCCGTACCGCGCCGACCCGACCGGCCGGAACGTTGCGGGCGCCCTCCGGCATCCACGACTCGAAGACCTCGTCGAAGGCCTGGCGGTCGGCGGCGGAGGGACGCCCGGCGACCTCGGCCTCATGCCGGGCGAACCAGCCCTCGTACTCCTCGTGCACCCGTGCCCGCGTCGTGGGCCACGCGGTGGCGCGCCATTCTCCGGGTTCGGCGTGCGACGGCCCCGGGACGAACGACGACTCGCGCTCCTTCCCGCCGGACGCGTCGGCGACGTAGTCCCGGACGTAGGCCTCCCGCAGGTCATCGATCTGCCGACCGGCCCACTTGACCGTCTCCCGCGATCTGACCATCGCCTGGCCGGCCTCCTGCCCGGCCAGGAAGCGGTCGAACTGCTGCTGTGCGAGGTCCCGGGTCCGGGCGACGTTGTGGAGCGCGTCGAGCTGCCGGGAGTAGTCCGACTCCAGCCGCGCCCGAAGGTCCGCACCGGGTTGCCGGCCGCGCAACATACCGTTCATCCGCTCGAGGAGCATGGCGCGCTCGCCGCGGTACCAGGACTGGACCTCCGTACCCCATTCCGGGCTCGGCTCGCGACGCGCGGACAGCTGCTCGAAGTGGTTTTTCAGCTCGGCGACCGCTTTGGCCTCCGCGCTCAGCCGTAGGGCCTCGTGGCGGACGCCCTCCGCCAGGCGGGCCGCATCCTGCGACGTCGGGTCGGGCGCCGCCGTGCGCTCGTCGGCGTAACCGGTGCGAAGCCGGGTCAGCGCCTCGCTGTACCAGGCGCGCGCCGTGTCGTCCCAGCCGCGATCGCCCTGGCGGAGGTCGATGCGGCCTCGCGGGTCGTCGAAGGTGAGCGCGGCGTCGAAAGCGCGCTGTGCCTCGAGCCGTTCGCGCCACTCGGCGCGCGCCCGGTCGTACCGGCCACGGAAGTCCTCGACCAGGCGGGCCCGGGCGTCCGGCGTCACCGCGGGGCCGGTCATCGCCCGGGCGAACTCCTCCCGCAGCGCAGCCACCCTTGGATCGTTCCGGAAGTCCGCGTAGGCGCTTCGCGGGGTGTACGGCGCGGAGGAGACGACGTCGCGATCGAACACCGCGTGGGCGTCCGCGAGCTCGTGCGCCTGGTCCAGAAGCAGGCCGAGTTCCCGGCCCAGCCCGCTCCTGCCGTGCTCCGGCTCCGCGGTCCACCGGTCCGCGAACCACTCCCGTAGCGACGCGACCCGCTCGCGCATCGTGAAGCTAATGTCCTGGTCGGGTTGTTCGGCCAGGCGCCGTTCGAACTCCAGGTACGCCTGGTCGCGACGCTCTACGGTCGCACGCAGCTTGGCCAGCGTTTTCACGGCCCTGTCCTCGGCCGCCGACAGCGCCGCCGAGCGGTTCGGGGGCGCCTGCTCCGAGGCGGTCGTCTCGGCGGTTTCCTCCGGCGCGTCCTTCACGTACGGCTGCCGGTCCTCCGGCCCGCGCGGCGCCGGCACCGCGGACTCCGGCTGGGGCGCGGTGTCGAGCCCGGCTCGCCGCTCGTACTCAGCGAGCGAAGTGCGGGTGAAGTCCAGCCGCCCGAAGTCCAGCGTCCACTCGGGGTCGCGGCTCCATTTCTGGTAGGCCGCGTCTTTGGCCACCACCTCGTCACGAAGTGCCGCGAGGCCCTCCCGCACCTGGCCGACCAGGGCCGTATGTGCCTCCTCCCCCGCGCGCGAATCCCACTCGGCGGCCAACCGGGCTTTGAGTGATTCCCGGCCCTCCCGGTAGGCAGCCAGCGCGTCGGGAGAGTGGAGAGACGGGTGCCCCGCGTCGAATCCCTGGTCGAGGGCCTGCAGTGCCTCGTCCTTGCGGATCAGGTCCCCGTACATGGCCGTCAGCCGCTGACGCCACTCGGCCTGCTCCGCCGCGGCGATCTCCCGCAGCCGGACCATCCTGGGCGCCTCGGCCTCGAACGCCGCCCACGCGTCCCGCAGGGCACGGCCGAAGGAGTCACCCTGGGCCTGCTCCCGCTCCAGCCACCTCTGGACGTCACGGTCGCGCGGGCCGTAGGCCTGGTTTTCGAGGACCGCCCAGCCGGTCCGGAAGTCGTTTGCCAGTGTCTCGAAGGTCTCATCGCTCAGCGCGTAGCGCCGACTGGCGCGGCCGGTGAGCTGGTTCACCTCTCCGGTCAGCTCGTGGAACCGGCGGCCTCCCTCACCGAGCGCGCGGTCGACGGCCGTCTCGAAGAGCAGGCGATCGGTCAGCGAGGCCTGGTACGGCCGGAAGTGCTCGCGGTAGAAGGTCTCCTCGCGACGGACCAGCTCGTCGCGTGACCAGACGCCTTCGCCGGGACTGCCGACCACCGACCGGTAGACATCGGTCATGGCCTCACGGGTCTCCGCGTGGACCCGCTCGACGTGCTCGGGACGCCCGCCAATGCCGTCGAACGCCTCCTCCACCCGGCGCAGCATCGTGGCCAGACCCGCGTGGTAGTCGAACCGTCCCGGCAACACATCGCTGAGCCGTTCGTACGCGCCGGTCAGCTTCTCGATGTAGTCGTCCCACTCGCGGGGGGTCAGCTCCGCGGTGTGACGGTCGCCGATGATCCGGGCGCCTTCGGCTCGCAGCTCGGCGTTGTGCTCGCCCAGCACGGCGATGTCGTTGACGCCGTCGAGTTCCTCGCGGGGGCGTTCGGACATCTCCCGCCAGCGGATGTCGTGGCGGCCCAGCTCCTCGTCGGCGCGGGACAGCAGAGCGTCCTCGGCGACCTTGGCCCGGAGCCGGCCCGTCCAGCGCTCGCCCATCTCCCGCACCGTCGGACCGAGCTCGTGTGCCTGCCGGACCCAGTCGTCGTAGGCCATCGTGCGGGTCTCACGACCGTCGGGCAGCGTCCTCGTACGCGCCGTGAACTCCGCGTCGTACTGGGCCCGCAGCATCTGGACGTCACCGGACGTACGGTCCAGTCCCGCCGACTCCGTCAGGCGTTCGAAGCGGCGAGCGGCGTCGCGTTCGAGCTCCAGACGGACGCCCAGCCCGCGCGCCAGGTCGCTGGTCCGCTCCTGGCCCTGGGCGTGGAACCTGTCCCAGACATGGGGATCCAACCGCTTGCCCGTCATGCCGAGCCGTTCGGCGATCCGGCGCACCTCGGACTCGTTCTCATTGAGGAAACGCGCGCGGAGCCGCGCCTCCTCGGCCGGTGAGAACCCCGCTCGGTCCTCCACCGTGTCAAAGGCCTGCTCGGCGCTCGCACGGCCGCTGCGTACCGCGGCCTCCAGCTCGAGTACGTCCGGAAGCTGATCGACCAGGTCCTGGAAGCGCTGCTCGAACTCCTGCCCGGTGAGATCGCGGCGCAGGTACTCGTCGAAGGCGCTCCGCCAGCCGGCGTCGAACCGCTCCCTGGCGTCCTGAGTCCACGGACGCGTCGTGTCAGCGTCGAGGCGCGCCTGTTCGCGAATCAGCCGGTCGGCCACCGCGGAAATCACCAGATCGTGGTCGAGGCCGTGGAGCTGCCCCTCGAGCCCGCCGGTCAGCCGCTGCTCGAACGGCACCTCGCCGTCCGCCCCCTCCTCACGAGAGGCACCGTTCTGCTGGGCGCGAACCTCCCGGTAAGCGTTGGCGACCTGGCCGATCAGATGGTCCGGGACGCCCGCCATCCGGGCCCAGCCCTCCGGCTCGAAACGCTCGTCCCGCCGGAGCAGCACCTCGGCCAGTTCGGCCGGTGACCTGGCGTAGTCGTTCTCGGGGAGCACCGCCTCCAGCTTGGCGGTCAGCCGGTCGGGCAGCGGGAGGATCGGCTCGGCCAATCCCCCCTCCAGCTCCCGCGGGCCCTTCCGGAGCGCCTCCTCGTGCTCGTTCAGAGCCGTGCGGTACGCCTCGGCGACCGGGCCGGCGAGATGGTCGGGCAGACCCACCTCACGGACCCGTACCGTCGGGTCGGCGACCGGTCTGTCGGCGGGCACACCGTGCAGGCTGGAGTCGGCGTGGGCAGCGACCGCGGCGTCGAACCGCTGGTCGGCCGTCTGCTGCTGCCAGAATCTCTGCTCTTCGCCCTGCAGCCGTCCCGCGTAATGCCGCGTCTGCTCGGCCTGACCCTCGTGCAACCGGTCGAGCACCACGGGATCCGAATTGTCGAAGACGTAGTTCGGCGTGACGTCGTCGTGCCCCGGCGAGAACGACGGCG
>JAOPYH010000282.1 GCA_025964715.1 Streptosporangiaceae bacterium
ATGAATGCCAGCAACGCCACGGTCAGGATCTTCATGCTGCGTCGTCTCCTTCGTATGTCACGAGGGCCTCACCGCGCACGCTTGGCGTCCGCGACGCCCCGGTCGTATGCCCGCAGCAGGGCCGCCCGCCGTTGCGCCATGAGGTTCTCGGCGAGGAGGCCGCTCAGGATCACGACCACGGCGGCCGCGAGGGTCTCTGGCGGGGGCGGGGGAGGAAGATTCACGCCGCGTAGCCTCCGTCGTCTTCGTACGTCGCGAGGGTGTCGCGAACCATCGCGTCCCGGGCGCGGTCCGCCCGGATCGACGCCTGGAAGATACCGGAGGTATCTGGCCTGTCTGCGGTGAACCGCAGGTATCCCTCCAGATCAGTGACGACCTGGTGCTCGGCCGCGGTCGCCGGCCCATCGTCGTCGGGGCAATGTCCGTTCCAGTCGACCGAGCGGATCGTCACGGGGAACTCCTGAGGGTGGGTAGTGCGCCAGGCAAGGCGCTGGCCGTAGTGGGAAGCGAGTAGCCGCTTGTCGCGGTGCCACCGTGGTTCCATCGCTGTTCTCCCAGCAGATACGGCGCCGGGGGGAACGCGGGGTATGTCGTCATAGTCCTAGTTTCCAACGTGTTAAGCACTTTGCTTACTTGTTGCCTGATTTGGGCTTCATCCCTAGGTACTAGGGGGTTGGGGTTTAGATCTTTGGTTGTGGGGACTGCTGGAGGGAGGGAGGGAGTAGGGGAGCGAGGGATGAGGGCCTACCTCGGGGGGTAGACCCTCAACTCTGCTGTCGGTCGGTCGGTCGTTTGACGTCGCTCAGTCGAGGCTGCGGGAGCTAATCCGCAGACAGGCGCCGTGTGTGCCCGTCTCGTGGGTGGTTCACCGCAGGGCCTGGCGTGTCTACGGCCGGGCGGGCACTCGTATCTCATGCCCCTCTGACGGGCGACGGGCACCGGGGGTGAGCCGGGCTGATCGGCCTCGTGGGGGCAGCAGGCCGCTTGTGCTGGCCTGCGGAAATACAAAGAGCCGCAGGCTTCGTGCTGCCTGCGGCTCAGAAACTCGATTACATCGCTGGTAGACGTGTTGCGCGTCGTCCCGAAACTCTGTAGTCTTGATCTCAGCAGCAGGTGATCAGCACGGCCTATCTCGGAAAAGGCGGGCCGTGCTGTTCTTTTTCTAACAGGCGCCGGCACGTCCCGTCAAACGGGCGTGCCGGCGCCTGTTTCAGATCCGGGCGAGTTCGTCGAGGTACTGGCGGACCGGCCCGTACATGTCCGGCATGAGTTCGCGGGTCTCGTCCACACTGACCCAGCGCACCTCGGAGAGGTCGTCAGGGTCGCCCAGCTGCGGCTCCCCGGGACCCACCTCGACGTGGCCATAGACCATCACCCGGGACGTCTTAGGGTGGATCCTGCGGCCGATGAAGTGGACCGAGGTGACAGGCAGCCCGGCCTCCGCCTGGACCCGCCGGCGGAGCGCATCCCCGGACGTCTCGCCGTCGAGGATCTCGCCGCCCAGGAACGTGTACGGGGGGATGCCGTCGACGCGCTTGGCGATGAGGACGCCGCGGTCTGAGGTGATGACGGCCAGGGCGACGTGGGGCTGCTCTGGCAGGCTGAGTGGCTCGGTCACTGGATTCCCTCTCTTCCGTGCTTTGGTGATCATCTGGGATGCGCGGGCCCGGCTGACACCCATGAACGATGCGATCTCGGTCGTGGTGACGTTGTGGTAGTCGAGGAGGTACGCGGCGAGGTACCCGCGGAACTCTGCAGCCTCGCCGCGGAGCTGGCCGGCGAGGTCGGACAGTTCGTTCGCGGCCTGCCACGCCTCGGTCGTGTTGGGCCACGCCTTGATCGCTGCAGCGGCCCGGGCGAACGCCTCCCGGATCTGTGCCATCTCGCCTGAGGGTGTTGAACCCTGCGTGTAGCCGGTCATGGAACCCCAGTGTAAGCCCAACCTTCCCCATACGTCGATAACCCATCTATTGCGCGCGCGTCAGCCATGGGTTACGGTTGCCCCATGACCCGCAACACGAACGTCACCCCGGGAAGGTAACTGAACACCATGCGCTGCTGCTTTTGCTCGAAGAGGATCCACAGCCCGCACGTCGCCGGCATGTGGCGCGGCGTCGATGACGACCGCCTGTTCTGCTACTCCAGCCCAACCGGCTACCACCGCCCGTGACCTACAACCCGAACGACCGGGCCGCGTACGACGCGTACGACGCGTGGCGGGCAACGCAGGCCCAGCTGCGCCGGATGGAGCGCGATGAGCTGGCCGACACGTTCGCCGGCTACATCGAAAACGAACTCACCCAACTGGTCGAGGAGGCGCGTCAGGCGCTTGCCTCCCGGGCTGCCCCGCCTATAATCCCGCGCGCACCACGCGCCCGTCCGGGTGTGCGCCCGAGGAAGTTCCCGCAGGTCGCAAGCTAGACGCCCCCCGCTCTCTGAGAGCGGGGGAGTGGTTAAGCGGGGCCCGGGCCGGCGACTCGACCGCCGCCCGGGTCCCTAACCCCCCACCTGAAAGCACCAGGAGGAGAGTCTGATGGGGAACCTATCGGACCTGATCGCGGCGGGTCTTATCCCGCCCGAGCGGATCGAAGTCTCACTGCGCGTCCCGTACGACGAGATCGGCGCCCTGACTGATCAAGTGTTCGAGGTCATGGATCTGAACGAGCAGGACGGCGACGAGACCAAGCTGGCCGACCAGCGGTTTGAGCTACTCGGCGACATGGCCGAGCGTCTCACCGGCTGGATCCGCACCTGCGGCCGGAGCCGCCACATCCTGCCGGCGGTGAAGTCATGACCCCCGTCGCACAGGCAGTCAGGATGGGCACCGGGCTGCTCCCGGAGCCACGCGTCGAGGCCGAGGCGTTCTGCTTCGTCGACGACGAGTTCAGCGTCCAGCTGCGCCTCACGCTCAGCGCCGGGATTGTCGGCTGGATGACCGGCGACCCGCACGAGCCGTGGGACCAGTTCAGCGGCGACCTGGACGACTTCGATCCGGTCACCACGTCGATGCTGACCCGGGCCGTCCTGCACGCCATCCCGCATGACGTGCTGGTAGCGGCGTGGCGGGCCGGCGAGGCCGAGGTCCGCAAGCGCATGGACCGGGCGGACGCCGCATGAGCCCGCTAGAGCAGGCTGAGGCCATCGCCGAACTCACGGGCGTCGTCGGCGACCTGGACGACCGTCTCCGCCAGGCCGAGGCCGGGCAGGCCGCGCTGTACTCCCTGGTCACGTCTGCACTGGAATACGCCGGCCTGCCGGTCGAGGTGCCCGCCCGGGTCGGTCTGGCGGTCGTCCGGTGAGGGCTGAGGTGTTCCACTGGGCTCACCAGCATCCGATGGCTGCACTGATCATGCTGGCCGTCGTGGTGCTGGTGCTGTGGGCTGTCAGCCGGCCGGTCCAGGTCCCGGAGGGTGGCTGGATCAGCGGTGGCATGCCCGGCGTCGGCCTGGTCCTCGCCGTCGTCGTCGGGTGGATCCTGTTTCACCACACGCCGGCGCAGGCCGGCGCCGCTCCCCAGCCGAGGGTCACCCACACGACCATCGTTCAGCAGCACATCACCCAGCACGCGGGCACGAACGGGTGGCTGGTGGCTTTCATCGCAGCGGTCATCGTGGCCGTCGTGATCTGGATTATCCGCAAACTGATTGGAAAATGATCATGTGGTACCTGATCGGCGCGCTGGTCCTCGCCTTCATCGGTTACGAGATCTACGCCGTCCGCCAGCACGGCCGCCCCGTGTTCCGCGGCGCGTTCGATGGCCTCGGCACCGATATCCGCAACGCCCGCCGGGCGGCGGGAAGCTGGCTGATCGGCCAGCTGGCCCGGGGGAGCCGCTGACATGTGGATCCTGATTGGTGTCCTGGTCCTGATCGGCATCCTGTGGGTTGCCATCGGCAACCGCAACGGCGGGAACTCCCCCGCCGACTGGGCCCGGGACATCACCGAGGAGACCGTCGAGAGCATTCACAACCGGTTCTGGGGCGACGATGTCTGAGCGCGCCTCCGACGCACCCGGGACGCGGGAAGATACGGTGCGCCCCATGCGCGACAACCGGTACTGGAAGATGGCCGCGACTCTGCTGGTCGCCGCGTTCGCCGCGGTGATCTCTTACAACCACATCTACGATCTCGGACTCAGGTACGGCGGGGATGCGATCACTGCGCACCTGCTGCCTCTGGTCGTGGACGGCACGGTCGCAGCCGTGTCCCGGGTGATGCTGGCTGATTACATCGCTGGTGACACGCCACACGTCCTGACCTGGTTCGGACTCGCTGCGGGTGTCGGTGCGACCGTCGCCGCGAACGTGGCCTACGGCCTGCAGTACGGGGTCGAGGGTGCGGTCATCTGGGCGATCCCCCCGGTGATGTTCGTGATCTCGGCGGAGATCACGATGATCGGGTTCAAGCGCGAGGCGGTCGCACCCCGGACGCACCCGGACGCACCCGCGTCTAAGACGCGTCTGAGTCTCGCCCCGGGCCCGGTGCCGAGCGTCCGGGCGATCATGCGTGAGGAGCGGGTCGGGCGCCCCCGGGCGCAGCAGATCCGCGCCGAGCTGCTGGGTGCGACCGGATGACGCGGGCCGAGGTGGTCGCGGCGATGGTGGCTGCGGTCCGGGAGGAGCATGACTTCGCCGGCTGGCTCGCGGGGATCCTCGCCGCAGCGGCCGCGGAGCTTGGCAGCAGCGACGCGCTCATAGCCGGGCGGCCGGGGTCGTGGGAGGCGTCGCTTGTGGACCAGCTCGTGAAGGGCACCGTGGGCCCGGACGACGAGTACCTGCCTGACGTACCCGGGTCAACCGGCTGAGGCGGCCAGTCTCGTGTAATCTCCAAAACGCCCCGCGGGGGGGAGTGGCGGGGGG
>JAOPYH010000293.1 GCA_025964715.1 Streptosporangiaceae bacterium
GCAGCCGCCTTGGCCTTGACCGGCCAGGACCGGACCGGTGGCGGATCGGACCGCTGCTGGACCGCTGGTGGGCCGCCGGATGGTGCCCCGCCGCGTTGCTGCACGCGATCGATCACCATCCCGACCGCCCCGGTCAGCATCGGGGCGACGCGGTCCGCGGCGCCCGGAACGCGACGAGTCTGCTCGGGTCCCGCCTCCAGCCCTGGTGGGAGCGCCACGACGAGCTGCCTGCCCATCTGCACGGTGTGCGGGGGGACTACCAGGACGAGCAGGCCCGCAAGCTGGCCGCGCACACCGCCGACCCCAACGGCATCCGGGATCGTGCCGAGCTCGCCCACACCCCGACCGCTAGCGCACGGCACCGTGCCACGCTGCGCGTCTCGTGGCGGGATCTCGCCGCGGCCCGATCCCAGCCAACGATGCCGGTGCCGGCCGGTGGGGTCAGCGGACCTTCCGTGAGCTGCTCGGGTTGCCGAACCGACGCATAGCTGCCTGCTTCGACACCCCAAGAATTGCGCCGATCCGAGCCCAGCTCCGACCGTTCGCCCGGGCGGCCGCGACCGTGGCGGCCAGGTTCGTCTCCGAGGCTGCAATGGCCGCCAGCGCCAGTCCGACAGCACGGAGATCGGCGGCGTCCTCCACCGTCACGCTGGGATCGTCGGGATCCAGGCTGTCCAGCCACTCCGTTCAGGCCCGCCAGCTCCGCCAGCTCCACGCCGGCGGCGAGTCCGTGGCCGACCTGGTCCGCACCTTCAAGGTGTCCCGACCGACCGTGTACCGGGTGCTCGCCGGAGCCGTCTCGTCAGCGCCCAGCGAGACGGTGACGGCGAGCAGGACAACGCCCAGCACCGGGACGACGCGCGCAGCATCGGGGTGGACGTCGACACCACCCGCGACGTCCATGACGTCAATATGACGTCACAGAGTGTAAACAAGTGGAGTCATCGCGAGGTCAGCACGGGCTGTCGAACGGAACGGTTACGCTGCCGATCGGCGAAGTAAAAAGACGGGGCACCCGGTTCGAGCCAGGCACCCCGTCGCGTCGTCACAGTCCACGAGTCCCGCAAAGAACATCTAGAAATGAGGCGACGCCAATGACCATACCTAAGGTCAGCCCAGGGGATAACCCAGGTCCGCATGACGCTCACACGGTTGTGTACCCACTGCTCTGGGTGCTGTGCACACCGAGCTGGGAGCCCTTGTTCCGTCTGTGCGTCGGCCTGGTCGTCATCACGATCCTCATCGTGATCATCCAGCGGTACCGGTACGCCCGGTAATCGCGGGGCCGGCGTCATGGCTGGCGGCGATTCGTGACTCCAAAGAACCACGACGCCGGTCCTCATCTCCACTCACAAGGAGTGGAACCCTTTCACCGTGGCCGGCAACACTGACCACTGTCGGTGGCCACGGTGGCCACGGTGGCCACGGTGGGCGCGGCCACCGTGGGCAACTGGCTGACCGACCCCTGACCCTGTCCGCGCTGTGGCCACCAACTCGTGCGGCAGCACACTGACCCACCCTGGTGCGGCTGGTGGGAATGCCCGGACGGCGACCAGTGGAGAATGATCGAGACGGGCGAGCTGCGGCCACGGGCCGAGGTGCCGCCGCCCTACCCGATGGCCATGGGCAAGAACGGGCCACCGAAGGAGTAGGTACTGATGGACTGACCAGGCGTGACGGCGCGCAGGTTCGCCTGCAGCCCACTGGGCGACGTGACGTGTAACTAACACGCTAAATGACCGTGACACTTGTTGCGTCTGGGTCGGGAACATGTGCGGGGGTAACGAACGTCTGGAAGAGAGGTGGGAGCAGTTCTCGCGCCCCATCGGGACCGGGCGCACCCTCTACGCCCACCGCACATCAGAAGGGCCTAGATGGCCAAACCTGATTTAGCGAACGACCACAGGTGGCGGACCGTCCGGCACGCCCTGGGAAGCTGGTCCCGGACAGCCCGCCTGTGCTTGATCCTCTTGACCCTCAGTCTCCCAACGGAGCTGCTGGTCTTGACGATCGCGCGCTAGTTCTATCGCAGAAGCCGTCATTAGGGATTCGACCTCCCTGAGGCGGCTTCTGTCATTCCCAACTACGACCGCGCGAGGTTTGTTCCTGATCAAGCCGGTCGGCCAGGTCACTGGCCGGCGTGACGGCACCCCGTCAGCACGAGAGTTCGCCGGTGACCACGCGCAAGCACGGTCATCGGCTCTAACTCAGATGCCGTACGCTCCGGCGACCCTGGTCGTGTTCGACGTGTTGGCATACCGCGACGAAGATCTCCGTCCGCTGCCGTATCAGCGGCGCAGGGATCAGCTCGAGCAGCTCATTAGCTCCAGCCGCACCGGCCTGGCCATCGTGCCCATGACCTGTGACGTCGCGGGCGCTCGAACCTGGATGGGCCACGGAAGCCCCGGCATCGAGGGTGTGGTGGCCAAGCGACGTGATCACGGCTACTTCCCGAACCGGCATCTGCTGGACGAAGGTCCGCGCCAAGAATTCGGCCGAGGCGATCCTCGGCGCACCCCACGCACCCACTGCCCTGATCCTGGGCCGCTACGACCACCGCGGCCGGCTCCGGGTCATCGGCCGCACGTTCCCGCTGCCCCACGACGCCCAGGCCGACATCGCCGCAGTACTTGCTGAACCGACAGCACCGCACCCCTGGCCGACCGTGCTGCCCGGTAGCCGGTTCGGATTGCCCGGAGCGGAACCGGTCACGCACACCCCGGTCGCCCCCACCGTTGTGGTCGAAATCGAGGTGGACCACGCCTACGAGGCGGGCCGTTATCGCCACGGAGTGAAGTACCTCCGTATACGGGCGGAGTTGCATCCGATGGACCGCATCATCATGGTCGAGTGACAGCTGGCGATACCGACTCTGACCGGCTGCCTGCGCATTGGCCGACCAGCGCGCCCACGGTCCGGCCACCAGCGCGATCAGCTCCCGACCAGCGGCTACCTACTCGGGGATGCTCGGGGACGAGTCGAGCGGCTCACCACGAACCCTCGATCGGCTCCGCCGGCGCACCGTCAGGGCGCGAGCACAGGGCCGAACCGTCGCGGTGGGAGAAGTCCGGCGTAGGCCGTCCCCCGCCGGTTCGGTAGTTGTCCGGGGGTTCGCAGTTGACCTGCTCGCCGCACCCTGAGCAGATCAGATCGTCCGGGTCGATGTAGCGGGACTCGGCGCCGATCGCGGGTGCGCTCATGGTGGCCTCCCTGGTGGCCGCTCTTTGGTGGTTGTGCTGGCCCCGTTAGGCGGGGCGGCTGGCTGTGCCTGCCGCTTGAGGCGGTTTTGCGGTGGTCGCAGAGGCTTCGCGCCAAGGGGTGGCAGGTCGTCCGGGCGGGGTGGATCGCGTGCTTTTAGCGATTCACCTGGGCGGATGGCCTGATGCCCCTTGGGGTGGAGGGGCGGTCACCGCTAAGCCGGGGCCAGCATTAGAGCCCCGCCGAAGGCGGGTCTAACCAGGTTCTTGGCCACGCGGCCCTGAGCGAATACACGGCCGCTGGGCAGCTCCCGAACGCGCGCAGCCGCGCCGCCGGTGGCCGGGCGTCGGGCTGGAGTGAGTCGCTGGACGACGTTCCTTCGGTAACCGGGTTGCGACAAAATCAGACGCATGTCCGAACGTACGTTCGAGTCCAGGTGGTCACATTTACGCCGCACGCCGTCCGGATGGGTGGAGACGAGCCAGCCGAAGGCGTGCCCTGCTTGCGGGGAGCTGTGGCCTCTCGGTGTGGCCGGGCACGTGCTGGTGGGCACCCATAAGTGCCGGTGCTCGCGAAAGATCCACAGAACATACGAGTGCAGGCGATGTCAGGGAGAGCTATTCGTGCCGCCCCTGGTCGAGGGGTGCACCCAAGGCGCGACACCGATGGGAGCCCCGGACGGTGGCCACACCCGCAATGAGTGAGCGTGCCATCAGATGTTCGGTGCCATGAGTCGGCCAAAGGCTTGATGAGCTGTTTGATCATCGGTACCGCTTGCGCAGCTCGTCGACGACGAGGTTGAGGTCGTCTTTCTCGCCGACGTAGGTGAGTTGGTCGGTGATCCACGTGATCGGCATCCGGTCGCGGTCGATGCCGTCGGCGCGGGAGAACGCGCTCGTTATAGCGTCGGTGAGGGCTCCCACACCTTCCCCGTTGCCGCCGAAGTTCCACTCGCCATGGAGTCGGGCGCCGGGGTCGGCGGGCAGCAAATTCATCCGCCCAGAGGGGTCGACGAGGTAGACCGGTCGATCGCCCAGGTCTGGATCCGCGACGATGCGGGTGCCTGGGGGGACGGGTGTGGTCGGGGGCAGTAGCGGCCACTCGACCGCGAACCATCGTTCGCCGCGACGAGCCGAGGTAGCGGTGTCAGGGGCCGGGTAGTGCAGGACTAGCCGGCCGTCTGGGTCGAGACCCTGACCCAGCAGTGCGGGGTCCTCCACCCAGTCGCCGAGTTTCTCGCGCAGGATGCGGTAGGAGCGGGCGTGTTCTCGATCGGTGTCACTGCCGCCGTCGCTGTCTTTCTCGATGTGAACCGGGGTAAGCGCGGCGAGGTAGGCGCGGTCCCAGCGGCCCGCGACGGCTTCTAAGCGGGGTGTGCTGGCGGGGTGGTCCCGCTCGCGGAACGTTCGGTCGTAGGCGCCGATGTAGAAGGCTAGAAGGTCGGCGGGGCGCTGTAGTGCCCGGTGCAGTTTCTCCTGGGGATGGTCGGCATAGCGGTCCATCTCCCGTGCCCAGCCGCGCAGCTTGGACAGCAGCTCATGCAGCGGGCCGTGCTCATCCGGGGAAGGGGGGATCGTGAACGGGGTGGGGTAGGTGTCGATGAGGGTTTGATCGGCGGCGCTGACCTGCGGTCGGACTAGTCGGGCCGCCCAGGTCGTTGGCCAGTTTTCATCGGGCTGGCCGTATTCCGGGGTGGTCCCGTCCTGCCACTGCTGCAGGTCCGTAGCGGCTTCTCTGTTCCGGATCTCGTCGACGAGCAGGTGCACTGCGGCGGTGAGGGTCTCGCGGCGGGCGGGGTTGGTCGTGGCTTCGATGGTGGAGTGCAGGGTGCGCGCCGCGCTCCCGAGCGACCGATAGCCGATGACGTCGTGCTCGACCTCGACGATGCGGCCGGTCCGGGTCCACTCCTCAATGGTCCGGCGGGTGTAGGTCGATTCCGGGTACGCCTCGACCGGGGCGCCGACAACACGTTCGACCTCGGCGATGCTCACCGGCCGCAGCTGCGCAACCACCGGTGCGGACACCTGAGCCTCCGCGCGGCGGAAAAAGTGCCGAACCCGCCCGGCCACCTGCGCGGAGGTGTCCATGTCCGATCTGTGGGGGGTCAGGATGAGATTGTCCAGCTGCTGCGCCCCATGACCGAGACCAGTGCCGGGGTGGTAGAGGAACCACACCGCGTCGTGCACCGGGACCGGCAACAGCGGCGCCACGGCGGCCATGACCTCGGCCCGGTACGCGTACACGGACGCTCCGTCGTGCAGCTCACCGAGCATGACCACGGTGCGCATTCCTTCCGAGGCTGGCCCGTGCCACACCCGCACATGCACCGACACCACGAAACTGGACCAGCGGACCGGTACTTCCAGGATCTCCTCCACCGTCCGGGGCAGCTCGCGCAGAGGTGGGCGCAGCACACCGCTGGCCGTACTGGGCGCCTCCCCAGCCAACTGTGCGCGGACAAACTCGATATCGGCGCGGTGCCACACATGAAACCGCGCCCCCAGGTTCGTCGGCGGCGGCAACTTGCCCTCACTGATCATCTGACGGATCCGCGCCGATGAAACCCCCAGCTCCTCCGCGACTCCTTGTGTCGTGAGGAGCTCTCCACGCTCTGGCTGCGTCACCGCCGCCTCCCTGCTGGTCAAAAGATTCCGTAAGGGACTTGCTTACGAAGATGTTAGCAGATCGCGCGTAGGCGGATGTGTTACTTGGCTTGGGCTCGGCGGTCGAACGAGTCCGCGCAGCGGTGCCCGGTGAATAGAGAGCCCTCCCGCTCCTCAGTCGCGACGTGCCGCGACTCGCTGCCCCCGGGTTGTCACCCCCGGCATGAATCCCCGAGGTGTGGGCTTCCCGTCGCTGAACAGTTCGCCCTCGGGAATCATCGGTCCCGGCCGCGTGATGGTGAGGTCGAGCTTGACTTCACCAGTAAGCAGCACGTCGGTGCGCAGTTGGTAGACGTTGCGGAAACGCTTGTAGTCGAAGGTGTCCGTGCCGACCGGCTGGCGGCCGATGTCGATTAGCCCCGCCTGCTGCAGCTTGCGGATCCCTTTCACCCGGGTGTCCTCCGAGATCCCATACCGAAGGTCAGCGACCGATGGGCTGAACCACACCCAGGTCTTGTCGGTACGTGAGCTCTCGTAGAGCAACACGATCAGCATGGCCACCGCCGGTCCGGGGAGGATGCTCATCCAACCGCGGGTCCATAGGGCGCCAGGGACCTTGAGGTAGGTGTGCATGCGGGCCGCTTCGGGGTCCTCGCGCAGGCGGTTATAGGCGGCACCGGGCAGCTCGTACGACCTACCCAGGCCGATGTCATCGAGTAGGTGCACCACGCTGTCGCGCCCAGGCACACGCTCAAGACGGATGAACTGGTTGACATCCAGCCAGCGCAAGGCGTCCTTGATCCGCCGAGCGCCGTTGGTGTCGGGCTGATCAAGACCGAGGAGCTCAGCCCACGCTCTCGCCGGAAAGGACAACTCCGGGACGTCGCGCACCATCCACAGCAGCGACAAGAACAGCCGCAGCCGGACATCACCACCACGGCCACCGCGGCCACCGCGCAGGATGCGCGCCATGGGCGGGTCCGGCTGCCCCACCTTGTCCCGGATCAGGAAGCCGAGGCGCAGCGGCGCGTCCTTTTTTGCCCGCCGCTGCGCTGACTCTGCGGCAGCCATCGCATCGACCGACGGCCTGATCGGCTCCGGCGGCGAACTGTCGACGCCAGCCGCGGCGGAGCCCACGTTCGTACCGGTTTGCACTAATCAGCTCCTATTCAACTACTTCCCGTCGTAACTATACCATTGTCCCCGGAGCTAGCGTATATCTCCTGGTGGGTGAAACGTACTTTTGACC
This sequence comes from Streptosporangiaceae bacterium, assembly GCA_025964715.1. GTDB lineage: Bacteria > Actinomycetota > Actinomycetes > Streptosporangiales > Streptosporangiaceae > Actinomadura_C. The sequence goes on from JAOPYH010000293.1 coordinate 7,051, forward strand.
CCGTAGATCGGATGCTGCCCCCAGCAGCTGCCGTCAAGTCTCGATTCTTAAATCGTTGCCCTGCATGCTACGGTGTGCTCACCGCTGGCCACCAGCGATCTCGCCGCACCCCTGGGTTCCCCGCCAGGTGGACGAGGGAACGGTGGCGAGTGGAGGGAGCCGCCGAGCACGACGTCTCGTCCAGCCGCACTACTGGCTAGGCGCCGGCGCGCTGGCCGAGCGTGGGTCGTGTCCCCACCACTCGGCCAGCCGGCGGTCTCCCGCGTCGACCTCCCCGGCCGCGCGAACCCCACCGACCGACTTCGGGCACGCGGGAGTTACCGATGTCGCGCCTCAAGCCACCGACCACCATCGTGACCTTGCTCGCCTGGATCTTGGACGACCAAGCCCGCACCGACCGCGCCACCCGCGCCGTGCTGATCACCTCTGCGGCAATGGCGTTCATCGCTGGTGTACGCGCCCTCACCGATGCCCCCAGCTGGCCGGCATGGACGGCATCAGGCAGCCTCGGCGCTCTTCTCGTCATCCGTCGAATCGCGCGTCGCTTGCTCGCTCGACGACGAAAAAACGTCGATCCGCCACCGGCCAAGTCCCGCTGATTTCCCGGTGCGACACCGGGGGGCCGACTCAGGCTGGCGGCAATCCCGCGCGACGGCGAGCGCCTCGGTGTGGGCGATGGGCCGACCGTCCGCCGCGATCTGCGGCAACGTGGTGCACACCGTTCACACACGACCGAGACGAAGGCTCCACCAGGTCGCCGCCGCCGAGCTGGCCGACCGACGTGAGCAGCACGCCCAAGCGATGGCCGGCAAGCCCTATCGGGCCCCGTACCGCTGCACCTGAACCCGGGTCGATGAGCTCCCAGCAGTTATCTGTAGGGCCTGCGGATTTCCCGACCGTGGCGCCGATCACTCCAGGCTCCGCACCAGTGCTTGAAACGTCGCCACCTGTACGGCCACACGAACCGCTGACGCTCCCGCCACGACATGTACGGCCGGTCCCGGTATGGATCCCACCACCGTTGCCGCCACCACGGTGGCATCCGCCGTATCTGATCAGCTCTCTGGAGGACCTGGTAAACCTCATCGTTCGAGTCGAGGGTCCAGAGCAGACCCCGTGCGTCCTGCCATATGACGGAAATGGTTACCTCGCCCTCAGGCCACGTCACCTCTCCGTCGTGGTCGAAGTAGACGATTCGGAACTCTGCCGAGGTATGAGGGCTGATCAGCCGCTGTGGAGTTTCGTTCTCGGGCTCCTGCAAGAACGCCCACCGTTGCCGACCGTCCTGCGGCTGGCCCTCCGCAATCACGTCGGACACTGTGGTCCTTCGGATCGGTTCGGAGCTGTCGTTCGTGACGGTCACAACTCGCGCGTGAGGTGACCGGAGCCTGCCTTCCGGACCAGGATGATCAACTGCCTCACCGACCTCGAAGCTGACTAACCGGGTCTGACCAAGGTCGCGTTCATGCTGGTCATGATCTCGAAGTCGCTGAGCCTTCCAACCTGACCAGAGGGCGACGGCTACCGCCACGAATGTGCCTGCGGCCCCCGCAACCTGGCCGATTGCTGCAACCCACTCAGCACTCACGGCGGATGAGGCTAACGGTGTAGGCCGTATCAGCCGAGTACCGAGCTCACCGTGCCAGCACTGTCCACTCAAGCCGACTCCACACGGGCCGCAAGCCCCGCCGGTCGTGACGCGGCTAGCTCCTGCAGGGGATGACCCACGCGGCGCGTCCTAGGCGCAGGGCGCATTCGCCTGACCCGCCCTAATCAGGGGGCTTGCCGGGTCTCAGTTCGTCACGGTGCCTTGGAGCCATTTCCACCGCGAGCTGTTCCGTGCCCGGGCCGCCTTGATCAGTTCTGGCACGACGTTCGGAATCGTCCAATGATGAATGCTGGCCAGAAGAGTCACAGCATCGCCGCCGAGTTGGTGCAGGGCGGCCTCGAAGGAATCATCGAGATGGTGGCCGCAGGTGATACACAGATATGAGCGATGGCGGCGCCATCGTGTGTTTGCCTGGATCTGGCAGTCGCGGTCCAAAGACGGGATTACGTTAAGAATCGTTCGCCACATGTCGTCCGAGCGTCTAGCGATGGTTAGTCGCCCGCGTGCGTCGATATCGGCTGTGTCCAACCAGGGCCGCAGCATGGTTGTCCATTGGCGAGTGACGCCGTTGGCGGCCATCTGGTCTGAGGGGAGGACCAGGCCATCTTCGTCCCAGACTGGCAGGTCAGCGCTTCCCCAGACCACGTAGGGTCGCTCGAGTTGAGCCTGGGCGCTCTTGGCCAGCACAACCCCGTGTGCCACGGTGCGCACGATTCGAGCCTTCTTGCATCGCAAAAAAATGTCTGGGAAGAGGTAGTAATCCGGATCGACCTGCGGCCGGTCCATCGGCTGGACCTCGTGCACATCACCGGGAATCGCCCGGCCATGCCCGTCGAGGTACCGGCTGGCATATGCGGACGCGACACCCTCGTCAGTCGTGAGGTACACCCACCCAGGGTCGTACGGCGCTCCGAGAGCGTGATAGTTGTAGCGGAAGCCGAGCTGGGTGGCGGGGAGTAGAAGGTCCCTCGGTTCTTTGCCCGGTACACCGCCGTGGAAGTACGGGCCAGTGCTTGAGCTAGGTTCGGGACTCCGCTGTTTGCGGTTTCGTGAGCCTTTCCCCATCGCCGTCCGCTCCTTGTCGACTTAGTCCTATGGTCGGGCGCTTTCAGGCGAGGTACGCGGCCAAGGTGTAGGCGGCGTTACGGTCCAGGCTGTGGCGGGATCGGTCGTAGCGCCGAGTGGTGCGAGGGTCTCTGTGTCCGGCGAAGTCCTGCACGTCGCGCAGGGACGCCCCGGCGTCCAGCGCCAATGTGATCGCGGTGTGTCTCAGCGAGTGCGGTGACAGCGCGGCCCAGTGCTCGATCCCGGCGGCGCGAGCTAGCCGGCGGACCAGGTGCCATAGCGCGGCCTGGTCGAGTCGGCCGCCGGTGTTGGTGGCCAGCAGCGGCCCGGCCACGTCCGTGCTGGCCGTGTTCTCGCTGGCCACCGGTGGCCGACCGGCCACTCGGTCAGCGGTAGTGGTCATGGCTGGTGTGGCCGCGCGGGTGGCCAGGTAGGCATCCAGCGCGGCGGTGGTGGCCGGCGGCAGCACCAGGGCGATCCGGTGGCCACCTTTGCGGGTCACGGTCAGGATCCGGTGGCCACGGTTGTGGCCGAGGTCGGCCACGTCGGCCCGGGCGAGTTCGTCGACCCGGAGCCCTTGGTGCAGCAGTAGCCGGATCGCGGCCGCGGCGCGGAGCCGGGCTGGGCCGGTGTCCGTGTCGGCGGCGGCCAGCAGAGCGCGGGCTTGGTCGCGATCTAGGCCGACGGTGGTGGTGTGGTCGGGGTCGACCCGGGGGCGGCGGACGGCGGCCGCGGGGTTGGTGGTGATCAGGTCGTGTTCGCCGAGGTGGCGGTACCAGCTCGATACCGCCGAGAGCCGGCGAGCGACGCTGGAGGAGGCGGCGCCGGCGTCGAGCAGGCCGCGGGTCCAGAGGTCGACGTGGATGCGGCGGGCTTCGAGGACGTCGATCTGTCGGGTGGCCAGCCAGTTCAGCCAGGTGGCCAGGTCGGCGGCGTAGGCGCGGCGGGTGCGGGCGGAGCGGTAGCCGGCCAGCCAGGTCGCGGCCATCACTCGCTCGCGGGCCGGCCAGGGGGCCAGCGCCGGGTGCTCGGCATCGAGGGTGGCCAGCAGCTCGGTGGCCAGCTCGTGGCTGCCGGCGGGCAGCAGTGGGTGGCCACCGACCGCTGATGTGCTGCCCTCGACTGTGGCGGGCACTGGGGTCGGCACGGGGGCTGTGGTGGGGTCGTCGAAGGAGGCCATGGTCAGTAGCCGGGTTCGAACTGATCCCGCTGGGTCACGCCCCACACCGTGACCCGGACTGGCAGACCGTTCGCTGTGTCGATGGTCCCGGCGTTCTCCCGCATCCCGTGGTGGTCGCCGCGCTCGGTCAGGCCCAGGAACTCGGCCCAGCGATCGAGGATGGGACCGACCTGATCCTCGGGAAACTGGGCATCCACCTGGCCACGGAAGGCCGCGGCCGCGCCGGCGGGCGGTCGCTGCAGTGACCACAGCAGCGCCGGGGCGTCCACGAGGGCCCCGATCCGATTCAGGCCGATCCCCAGCGCGGAATCGACGGTCAGTCTCTCGGGCCACTCGGAGTCCATGTCCCGGGAGTGTGCCCGCTCCCCCTGACAGATCTGACCACGTGATAACTGCCTGTATCACGTGGTAACCGCCGCGAGTCGCATCGGATGCGACAACTCGCGGCGGTTACCCGTTGATACAGCGGGTTATCACCCGGTCCGACCACGTTCGGTCCCGGTCCCGGTGCCGGCGGTGGTCAGCGGCGGGAGCGTCCGAACTGACATTGGCCACGGTCGCCGCGACCATCGGTGAATAGGCAGGCACTCCATTGTATCGGCCAGCCCGGGGTACAGACCTAGCCATCGGGCATGGAAAATACGAGAGCACTCATTCAGACCTGGGATCCCGCCGATACGGTGCCTCCAGTCAGTTGTCCGTCACTCGACATAAGCATTTTCCTTTCGTCACAATTGCACCCCAAGTTTTCGCCGCGGGACAGTTCCGAACGTATATGTTGATAGCAACGACTAGGCCGACGTTGCCCGAATAGACACCCTGAATTTGAACACGGCGTCGCCTTCCTCAAACCCGCGCCAATACTTGATAGCGATCCGACAATCTCCGGGTTTACCTACCCTGAAGGTAAACACAGATGTGTTACCTCCGGCACCTGGCGTGCTTGATGTGGCGGCCGAACCGCCTTCCGATTCAAGAATTAGCGTGTCGTTGCTCAACGGTTCGGCCGCCCACTGGTAACCGGTTGTGGCGTTCTCGGGAAGGGTGACTATTACCCGATCGCCGACGCGCGCATCGATGGCCGAATCGTTGTCTTCTGGGCCGAGATGAATCTCCTTCAACGGCCTTACCTCTTCCCCAGGGTCACCTGCGTTTGAGAGTTTCAGGCGATGTCTATCGCCCACATATATGAGTCGAAGCCCGCGCTAAACGCACCGTATCCTATCTTAAAGTATCCTCGATAGGCCCAGTTGCTGCTCCAGCTGTTCTTGGCGATCCAACATTGCGCTCCATCGTCGTAGCCTACGACGCACACACAGTGCCCTCCGAGAAGCCGTCCAGGGCTGGGGCTCTTGCTATAAATCGCCGAAGGATCCCCCGCGTGTTGCTTAAAGTAGTCGATGAAATCCTGATAAACGCTGAAGGCAGCAACCAAAGGGCCGCCCGCCGAGCTTGAGATCCACGCCTTCATGTCGTCGACGCTGCTCAAGACGCGCCAGCCGTCGATCCTTGTTGCGCGGCCCTGCCAGTCCTCACACACGGAGCAAGGCAAGGTTGCGTCGAAGGGCGACGTAGGCGACGCGTAGGGGAAGCAGGACTCATCGGCAACACCAATTGACTGAAAGTCCGGAAGGGCTTCGGCTGGCGTCCAACCCCCATTAGGTTCAGTTGCGCCGCCGACATTGTTACCGCACGTACGGCCCCGGTCACCGCCGAGACAGTAGAAGAGATGCGCCTCTGAGAAGTCCGGCCCGAGACTCGGATCATTGCGTCGAACCTGGAGGGTGCCCTCGGCCGCGGCGCATACCCCAAAAGCCACGCATGAGCCGCAGAACAGCTGGTCCTTCACCGGCGTAACGAAGTTTTTGCCACCCACGTCGCGCAAGTCGTATGCGGCAGGGTAGCTTCCAAACTGTGTAGAAACTCCGAATGAGACGGCGCCCGCTGAGATCAACTCACGTTGGACGAGCCTTACCCCCTCGAGCTTTTCGGATGGGGTGTATCCAAGGCCTCGCGGGGGGTCGGAGCCATCACCGCCGGGAAAGGAATATGACGGCACTCCTCCTCCGGGCTGGCTAGCTAAGCTGTATTCAAGCACCGCTCGCTGTTGATCGACCGGGTCTGGAACCCCGCCGCTTCGCTGAAGCAGCGCACCAGGCGGCGAGAAGCTATCACCGATTGACACCGGCATGTCCCAGTCAACAGCTATAACTCTCTCGCCGATCGCAATCTCTCCGGACGCTACATGGCTTTTCCACTCGCCAGTCAATCCCTGTATTTTATACTGAACCTTCGGCGTGAGCGCTCCGGTGTAGTCCTTGGGCTGGTACGGGAAGGCTATCTGATAGTTTGGGACATTGTTGGGGTTTCCAGTTGGGTCGAGAGTAACTACGGCAAATCCTGAAATCATAGGCCTCGCCGGACCGCCGTCTGGCGGTGGAGACCATCGCCACGTGAAGAGGGCCCTGGCAGTCACATCTGTGGTGGTCATGGACATAACGAAGAAGACACCTGTGCGTTGGCAGTATTGGTCAGGCTGGAACGTAAACGCGGCCCCGATGTCTGAGACGGCCTGGGTTTCCTGATATTCGTACCCACTGCCATAGCTCGAATCAAACTCGACGGTGAGGCTTATCTGGGCAGAAGATGGCTTCTGTGGCCAAACGTATTGAATGACTCCCAAGCCCAGGCCCCCAATCTTGCCATCCACTGGGTCGCATCGAACAGTTCGCGGGCCGGTGGACGTAGTATAGCTAGCGGATGGAACGACAGCCTTTAGCTTGTCACTGCTTCCGATTGCAAGCTTGAATGGTAGCCTGACCGGATCGAGCTCAATGAATAGATGTTTCGCGGGATCAAACTGGCCAAGCTGCTGTTCGAAATTGAACGATACCTGATGAACATCCTCTTTGATACCCGAGAATGAGATTGTAGAATCGAACTGTGCCGATTCCGAAATCTGCACGTCTTTGATCGCAACCGACACACCACCAAAAAAGCCGCCAGGTGGAGCGGCTTCGAGTGGCTTGGTATTCGTGTCGATCCACTGTCCGACTTGCAGTTTGATGAACATGTCGAATATGGAGTCAAGAAGCTTTCCTTGATCGACACCGGGTGGCGGCGTGCCCACGAATGTCACGTTGAGAGCCTCAGAGGTGCGTAGCTCTGCGCGGATACGCTCGTACTCGGCCGAGGCATTTACAAGGCCGAAGTAGCTCGCTCGAGCCTTTGCGTCCACTGAAAAATAGTTATAGAGTTTCTTCGAGAACCCAGTTGCTCGTACCTGACACTGAGGGACGATATATTGGTACTTGAAGTTGCACATGATGCCGACTTGAGGCGGTAGGGGTGTTGGGCTACCGAGCATAGCTGCGAAGTGGTCAGCCCCATCCGGGTTCAATTCGATTGCGAATCCCGGTGAAGCTGCGGCCCCGATGTCAATGTCCGTCAGCTGCTGCCCAGGTTTTGCAAACTTGTCCAACCCGCTAACGGTCATCTTTCCGCCTGAGAGGTTCAGTGGCAGGAAAGTAAATCCTGACGGCGGCGGCTGGACACTATTTTCACTCTTGATCCGGGTCGTCCAGTCCTGAGCTTGTGCCGGAGTCGGGAAATTTGGAGCCAGATCAATCATGAAGCTCAGGATTCCACCGATGGTCGTCTGTGAACCGTCAGGGTTGTTGTGAACCTTTTTTGTTAGTGAAAAGACTGGCTCGTGGGTAGCGAGGTTCTGGGCCATGCGGGCCCAGCGGTTGGCGAAGTAGTAGGTATTTGATGCTGTTCCTTTGTACAGTACAACCCAGGGAGTAGTATCGCTGGATACAACTCCCCCGCCTGCTTTATCGACGAGGTTGAAGTCCGATTGCGCTGCAGTCGTGAGGTCAAGAAGGGAGTCCTCGGCAAACGGATCCTGCACGAGTCGAGGAAGCGGTTCCGCTATGAGGCGCTGTGGAACTCGAGGGTAGGATTGTGATCCACTTGATGTGGTTCGCCCTTCCGTAGGTATCGTGGGTGCATTCCGAGAATTACTGGGAGCGGACCTGCCGGTGGTTCCGGCCGCGTTCTCGGACTGCGTCAAATGTGTGTGCGTGCTCATCGTGTTGTCCTCCGGTGTTGCGTTTCCATACGCCTCGGTTCCGAGTGCGTACATGGTGGGCTGCCCTTACTCCGTGGCGGAGAGACCCCGACCCCTCGCGCACATCCAGCTGTCTAGCTCTGCGCCCCACAGCCTTGAGCCTCGGCGTGATTCCGGCGTTGCAACCGCGTTGGCCGGCTATGAGAGACATCGTTCATGACACATCGCTCCGCCAGGACAAACGTATTGGTGGACGTCCGGTAATTCGTCGGCGCTAGTGGCGCCTCACCTGGGCCCTCCGGCGCGGCGCAGACGGCGAGGTGACGCCGCGATGACACTGAGAGCACGGCGCGTAGATACGCTGAGTAGCTATGGGACACGGTGAACACCGCTGTCAGTAACGTTGGTGTGCCGTGATCTGGTCATGCCTCGTGCGCCGTTGGGTTTATTGTCCCTGGCAGTGCGGCTCAGTACCGAAGGAGGGGAACGATCCGGTCGAACACCCGCGAGCGCGGGATCGGAGGGAGCGGGGCCATGCCGAACGTTCTCAATCGACTTTTGTCCGCAGCTAACGTTTCCGACGAGCTCCCCGATGGAATCCCGTCCGGGCAGACCAATGTCGCGCTCGCCTCCACACTGGCGACGTTCGGAACCGCGCTATGGACCCTGCTCGACCCGAATCTGTTGACCAAGGTGCTCGGCGCCGGCGCGACGGCGGGGCCGCGGGCGGCCCTGGCTATTGGCGTACTGGCTGCTGGCGCTCTCATCGCCACTACTGACCTTCTTGTGCGCGCTTACACCGCGACCCACCAATCCCCCACCTCCGCAGGCACCGCGGATACCGCGCCAGATAGCGGCAACCCATCGAATCCCGGTCCACCGGTGATCCCCGCTCCGTCAGCGGCTCCTGTTCAGGCCCCGGCTGTCGGCGCACCGGTGTTGGTGACGCTGTACACCAACGGTCGGGCCTCGACTGATTGGGTCTTGTACTCAGTGGCTGGAGATGATGCAGTGATCGTTAAGGGGGGCGAGACCCCACAACGCGTCCCGCTCATCGACCTCGCCGGCCAGTAGTCGCACTTGTTGCGACCGGAACTAGGGGGGTTGGTAGCTGGCTGGCGACCGAGCGCCGTTTAGTTGATGGTTGCAGTGGTTCGGCCATCGATCGGACATGCATCGCTGCTGGTCAAGCGTTGTTAGGAGAAGTCGGTTGTGTTGCGGGAGACTGCGCCCCCGTCGCTTGGGGTGGGCCGGGAAGTTCTTGCAACCAGGTGGTCAATTGGTCTGCAAGAGCGTCCGGGTCCGCGGTGAGGAACTCGATTGGCGGCTCAAGAGAGACGTCCGAGCACCGGCTCACCCTGGCCCGGAACTGACCGTCCTCGTACCATGCGCGGACGAGGAAGATCCCTACCCGGGGCGGACTACTCACTAGCAGATCATGCGGGTACTGCGTCTCGGAATCGTCGTGAGATCTTTGACTGATCGTTAGACGGTCTTCAGTGGGCGGTTAGGGGATGGATCAGCTGGTTCATCCGTGGTGAGGGTGTCACCCCCAGCTCACGCTGTATGAGCGCTCGGTAACGTTGGTAGTGCTTGAGCGCGCACGCGGAATTGCCTTCGGCGATGTAAACCTCGATGACGACGCGGTGCGCGCTGTCGCGGATCGGTTCGATGGCGACCGCCGCAAAAGCCGCTTCCAGGGCGGGGAGGTACCTCTCCTCCGCGATCAGCTGCCGCGCAAGGGCCTCAAGGGTGTGCATGCGTACCTGATCCCAGCGCTCCCGAGCAAGTATCAGCCATTCGTCCGGCCAGCTAGGCAACAGCTCCTGGGACAGCATGGTGATGATCCGGTCGGTTCCACCTTCGGTGGTGGCCGCGGCCCGGACGATTTGGGGGGCTTGATGCAGGACAATTCGAAGATCGACACCGATTGCAGGAGCCAACCGTAGCCGGGGTCCGCCGCATTCGATCACGGGCTCTGTGCCGACGTGGCGGCTGTGCCAAAGGGCGGAGCGTAGATTTCCCGGCGCTCTGCCATACGAGCTGTCGGGCCAAAGGCGCTCCGCGGCTGTCGCCCGATGCACCCAGCCGTCCTGTAGCGCTAGGAACGCCAACAAGCGTTGGGCGGCGAACGGCACCGTTGACGAGGCTCGATCAGCGCCAAACTCAAATCCGCCCAGCAAGGATACCGATATGGTGTCGCCTGTCATCTTGCTCCTGTGCCGTGGTCATGCGGCCCTCGGCGGTCAGCCGTCAACTGTCCGCCGGGAGTAGCGCGCGCCCGACAGCGAGCCACCTGTCCCCCGCGAGTGGTTACTGATTTCGGAGGGTGCCGGTGTGTTGGCACCGTTGATTGGTGGGTTGCTCAGGACCGTTGGTCTCGAGCTCTACAGGGTCGCTAGTAACCCACATGCTGTGATTTCCGGTTCCTCGTCCGGTGGCCCGGGGTCGTTGCGCACTTCCGGGGCCCAGGTGCTTAAGCTGACCTGCGCGTCCGGTCCGTCGTGATTCTGCGAGGGTTTCGCTTCAGTTCGAGCAGCGGGCCCGTGAACGATCCGCCGGAGTCTGGGGCGGCGGATATGTTAGTACCGCTCAGAGCACCTCTCGGCTACCGCTGTTCGGCTGGTCCACGTGGATCGGCGGGCCGAGTCCGGCGCGGGTCGCCGCGAGGTCCCACCCCGGTTACCGCGGCCACGACCATCGCGGCCGAACTCGCGGTCCGCGACGTCCCTCGGAAGCCCCGTGCTCGGCGGAGGCTTGCAACGGATCTGCTCCCCGCAGCCAGGGCAGATCAGATGTTGAGCGTCATCGCGGGAGGCGCCCACAGGGCGTGATTCGCCGTCGACGGTGCGATGACTGGGTCGGTGCTGTGCGCTTTGCCGGCACCGGCGCCGCGTCGACGGGAACGAAGCGCGGACGGTGTCGGCGGGTCGAGGTCCACGGCTCGCTGCGGGCGGCGATGTTCGCCGGCACGAAGTGACAATGGACGAGGTGGCCGACAGTTTCCCTGGGCTCACCCCAACCGCCGGCTCGGGACCGGGTCGGTGAGGTACCGCCACAAGACCCGCAGTGCGGCACGGTGCCGCGCGCTCGCGATCGGAGTGTGGGCGGGCGCGACCCGGTCCCGGGCGTCGTTGGGCTCGGCGGTGTGCGCGGCAAGTTTGCGGGCCTGCTCGTCCTGGTAGTCCCCCCGCACACCGTGCAGATGAGCAGGCAGCTCGTCGTGGCGCCCCCACCAAGGCCGTAGGCGGGACCCGAGCAGACTCGCTGCGCTCCGGGCTCCGGGCTCCGCGCACCGCGTCGCCCCGATGCTCACCAGGCCGGTCGGGATGGTGATCGATCGCGTGCAGCAACGCGGCGGGGCACCATCCGGCGGCCCACCAGCGGTCCAGCAGCGGTCCGATCCGCCACCGGTCCGGTCCTGGCCGGTCAAGGCCAAGGCGGCTGC
>JAOPYH010000345.1 GCA_025964715.1 Streptosporangiaceae bacterium
ACGGACGCTCGCGAGGTCCATCGCCGAGACGCAGACGGCGGAGGTGCAGACCATGGCCCAGCTGCTCTCCGAGCGGGGCGGCGCTCCTCTGCCCGCACCCTGACGGGCGCCGTCCGGGGCGGCCGCAGCGGCTGGTAACTTCTCCCCTGCCCCACCGACACGAGCCCCCGTAGCTCAGGGGATAGAGCACCGCCCTCCGGAGGCGGGTGCGCAGGTTCGAATCCTGCCGGGGGCACTTGGTAAAACGCCTGGTCGGAGCGGGGATAACCCGCTCCGACGGGCGTCGTCCAGGTCGATGATTTCGGCCTCGGGCAACACTCGGGCAACAGCAGCTTCCCGCGCCGCCGCCATCCGCTCCGCCACCTCGTCCAATCGGTCGCCGAACAGGTGGCCGTACTGGTCGAGCGTCATCGCCGCGGAGGCGTGACCGAGCATCTGTTGGACGACCTTGACGTCGACGCCGGAGGCGATCGCCAGCGAGGCCGCGGTGTGCCGCAGCTCGTGGGGATGCAGGGCCGGCCGGCCGACGCTGACCGCCGCGGCCGCGAACGCGGCCCGCCGGAAGACGGGCGCGCGCAGCGGGCCTCCCGATCGCGTGCCGGGGAAGACCAGCTCATCCGGGCCTCGGCCGGCAACGTGATCCTCGAGCTCCTCGACGAGGAACGGCGGGATCGGCACCTCCCGCCGCTCGTGACTCTTCGGGGTGCCGAAGATCTGGCGGGAGCCGACCAGGGTGACGGACTCCGCGATGACCGCCCGGCGGCGGCGGAAGTCCAGCCGCCCGACCCGGAGGGCGGCGAGCTCGCCGAAGCGCACGCCGGTGTAGGCGAGGAACAACACGATGAGCCGGTAGTCCTCGCAGCGGCGCTCGCTGAGTCGCCGGTGCTTGCTCAGGGGTTGGCCGCCGAGCGCGGCGCACGCCTCGGCCAGTGCGTCGACCTCGGCGTGGCTCAGGTACTGCCGCTCCTGCCGGATCGCCCGCGGCAGGTTGATGCCGGCGGCGGCGTTGCGCGCCAGGCGTCCGTCCTTCACGGCAAGATCGAGGATCAGCGAGAGGACGCGGTGCACCTTGCGCACGGTGGCCGGGGACCGAACGGCCGCGAGCGCGGCGACCCAGGACTGGACGTCGGCGTGCGAGACATGGGCGAGCCGGACCGTCCCCCACCTCGGCTCGATGTGTTCGCGGAGGATGCCGGCGTAGCGCTCGAGGGTCGAGGGCTTGAGGTGGGTCTGGTCGGCCAGCCAACGGCGGGACCACTCCCCGACGGTCAGCCGAGCCAGCGCTGGATCAGCGAACGACCCGGTGAGCTTCGCTGACTCGAGGGTGGTCAGGAACCGTTCGGCGTCGCCCTTGCGGGCGAACGTCTTGTTGCGCTGCTTGCCGTCCGGGGTGCGGTAGTGGGCGCGCCAGCTGGTGCTTCCGTCGCGGACGCGCTTCTCGATGCTGCTCATGTCCGCGCTCTCCCGTCGAGTTCGGCCGCCACCCGCGTCTCCAATGCTTCCCGGGCGAGCTGGGAGATGGTCTTGCCCTCTCGAGCGGCGAGTGCAGCTGCGGCGTCCCGGATGCTGGGGGTGACGCGGAAGACGATGCGCGGCGAGATGACCGCCTCCCCGGTCAGGGAGGGCCGCCCGCTGCGGCGGCGCACCTCTTCGGTGATCTCTGCTGCCCGCGATTCGGTCAGTCTGGTGCCGTCGGCGAGCCGGACGTCCTCCTGGTCGAGGTCGACGTCCGGTCCGATCGCGGTGGTCTCGGTGACGGGTGGCGGCTTCCGTTTGGCCATGAGCCTCAACCTCGGAACTGTGTGGGCATGACGTGGATGACCAGGAGATTGGGCGCTGCGTCTGGCCGGTGGACCTCGACGGCGATGATCTCCAGCTCTCGCCCGCGGTCGTCGGGCCCGACGTAGAGCCAGGCGTCGGCGCCACCGGCGGTTCTGACCAGCGTCGGTTCGGCGCCGGCCAGGACGTGTCGTGCGGAGGGCCGGCCGATGCGATGCTTCCGCGCCGCTTGGGTGAACCGAATCTCCGATATGGGACTATTGTCCGACATAATGCTGGCGTCAAGGCCGGCCGGCGTTGGCCTGCTGATGCAGCGCGTCGATCCAGGCGTGCAGATCGTCGCGGCGGTACAGGACGCGACGGCCGAGGCGAAAGCTGCGGGGCCCGGTGCCCAGGTGTCTCCAGTACCGGAGGGTGGCGACGGGGGCGCGCAGCAGTTCGGCCGCCTCGGTGATGGTGAGCAGGTCGGGCGTCGGCTCGTGCCGGGTGGGCTGGGCGGTCATGGAGGTCTCCGGGACTGGTCGGCTGCGGTGGGCCTTGCAGCTGGAGAAGGCGCCATTTCGGGGCGATTGGTGACACCCGGTGGCACATTTCTGAACCGCAGCACTCACTCACCTGCGGACTCCTGGGGTAGACCGGTGGTGCCTCGCGTGCAGCCTCAGCACCTCGGTAGGTCGATGGACGGCTGGCGTTTCGAGCTGCAGCGGCGAGACCGCGGGCGCGGGGCCGTAGCGGTCGACCTCGAGGTCGGCCATCTGCCCGGCGTGGGTGGGTCCGAGGTCGGCGCGGTCGCGGGCGAAGACGCCCACCCAATGCGCGCGGGCCTCCGCGGCGTCGACCGCGACAAGGTGGGCGGTGTTGGCCTGTCGGCCGCGGGTCATGCCGACGTAGGCCGACGCGGCGCCGGTGCGCTCGCCGATGACGATGTGGCAGGTGGTGACGGTCTCCCCTTGGGCGCCGTGCACGGTGCTGGCGTAGCCGAGTTGCACATAGGAGGTGACGTAGCCGATCGGCAGTACGCGCGTGTCGGCACCGCCCGGCCCCGCCGCGCCCGCCGCATGCCCGGGGCTATCAGCAGGGGTGACGTGGAGTCCGCCGTCGCGTCCGACGGCGGTGACGATCTAGGTGTCCCGGTTGGCCACCCCCAGGTGGGGATCGTTGCGGCGGGTAGTGATCCGGTCCCCCGGGCCGATCCGCTCCCCTGCCGATGTGGTGACCGCACCCGTGTCGTCGACCAGCCCGCGGTCGACGAGCCGGTCGCGGATGGCGGCGTTGAGTTCGGTTACCTGCTCTCCGGTGTCCGCCACCACGGCCACCCGTTCTCCGGCGGCGTGCCAGGCAGCGGCGTTGTCCGCGAGCGTCTGCTGCAGTGCGGCGGGGTCGGGGTGCAGCCGGATCTGGCCGCGGGCGAGGAGTGCGTCGAAGACCGCGTCGGGGTCCTCGCCGGTGCGCATGGCCAGGGTCAGGGCGGCGTAGGCATCGTCCGGGGTCGTTCGGCCCGTGGGGTCGGTGCGGGTGAAGCGGTGCACCGAGTCCAGCGTTACGTGAGCGGCTGGGTCGAGCTGGTCGAGGGCCAGGTCGAGGATGCCGCCGTGGCCGACCGCGGCGAGCTGGTGTCGGTCGCCGAGCAGCGCCAGTCGAGCACCGCACTCGTCGGCGATGGTGAGCAGCGCGCGGGCGGTGTCCTGGTCGAGCATCCCGGCCTCGTCGACCACCAGCAGATCCCCCGGCTGCAGCCGGGCCGCCGGGGCCGGCCCGTCATAGGCACGGCCGGTGACCGGACCGGCCTGCCCGACGGTGAGCCGGCTCCAGGCACCGTCGGAGTCCCACCGCCAGCCGTGCTGGAACGCCAGCCACGCCGCCGACCCGGCCGCGGCGCCGGTCTCCTCGCCGGCCACCTTGGCCGCCTTCAGCGTTGGGGTGACGACCATCAGCCGGCGATCTTGGCCGTGAAGCAGCAGGCGGGTGGCGGAGAGCGTGGTGGTCTTGCCGGCGCCGGCCGCTCCCTCGACCACGACCAGCGGTCGAGTCCCGGCCAGGGCACGCACCGCCGCTCGCTGGCCCGGGTCCAGCGCCTGTGCCACCCAGTCCGGCGGGGCAGCCTCGCGCGGCCCGCGGTCGTCACTCGATGCGGCGTGGCCGCGGGCGGCGAGGCGCACCGTCAGATCGGCCTCGACGGCCAGGACCGGCCGGGAGGTCTGGGCCCGGACGTGCTCGGGCACGTCGTTGCGGGCAAGCAGTGGCACACAGCGATCCAGTGCGCGGGCGGCGAGGTCCTCGGCCAGCTCGTGCCGCACCGACGCATCCGCGACGATGCCGGCGGCGGCGATCAGCCGCTCGGCCTCACCACGAATGTCGGCGGCGTTCCAGGCTGAGCGCCGCGCGGCCAGCCGGGTCAGCACCCGCTTCGCAACCTCGTCCCGGTCCAGCGCCCCGAGGGATACGCCGTCCAGGTGCACCGGTCGGTCGTGGTTCCGGTAGCCGAAGGCGAGCAGTTCGTTCCGCCATCGTTCGTCCAGGTTCACGCCCGGCAAAGGGGTGACCTTGTCCGGGCGGTCCTCAGCCCACGCGCGGGCGTCCCAGGACCGGCGCAGCGCCGGCCCCGCCTGTTCGCCGGGGTGCGCGTGGGTCCATTCCCGTTCGTAGCGATCCCGGTTGCGTCCAATCTGCGCCGCGCGGGCGCTGAACGGTCCCAGAAAGCCGGCCAGTTCGCGTATTTCTCCATCATCTTTCAACGTGTAGCCGTGCGCAGCCAACGCCGCCCGGAATGGCGGATCACAAGCAACCGCGGCGTGGCCGATACCGTTGATGGCGTCGAGAGAGTCACGAATACCGACGGTGTGCAGGCCGCGCCATTTGCCGGCGGCGAACACCCGGGCATTGATCTGCAGGTGCAGATGCCGATGCGGATCACCCCCGCGCGAGGTGTAGTGCTGGATGGTCACCGCCTCCAGCACCTCGACAGGGATCTGCACCTGTTCCCCGCGCGGTCCCACCCGGGTGGTCGCGTGCTGCGCCAGCCAGCCAATGACCTGCTCGGCCGCGTGGTCCTGCGCCGCGTCGTAGGCGGCCGCGATGTCCGGATGCAGTACAGCCGCCAAGGACCAGGACTTCGGCCCGTTGACGATGACCTCGACGAACCGCACCGCCCGGTCATCCGTTCGCAGCCGGCCCCGCGGCTTGCCTGTCGCCGGGTCCCGGCCCGCGACCCACGCCTCGTACCTCTCGCCGTTCAGCGGTGTCCGTTCCGCCACCCGCCCGGCGGCCGCGGTGTACCGGCGACCCAGACCGGTCCCCTCCGTCAGGTAGTAGTCATCCGCCCGGCCCCGGCCCGCCTCCAGATAGCGCCGCGCAGCCGCCGGCGCCCCGGCGTAGATCTTCATCCCACCGCGCAATTATCAACGCCACCCAATAACGACCATGAATGTCACCCCGGTGAGCCGAGAACGCCCCTGCAGGGCGTTCTCAAGGCTACCGGATTGGTAGCATGCGTGCCGTTTGAAGTGAAGGGGTCGATAGGCGCGATAAGAGAGGCTTGTTGGAAGGTTGTAGGTCGAGTAGTTGGGTGTTCGTGGGCGTAGTTGGTCGATCTATCCGGCGTGCAAGATGTGTGTGGCCCTTGATCTTGTAGTTCTTCAGTGGCGTGTCTGCATCGACGACCGCAGACCGGCCAGCCGGCGCTTCGCGCGCAGGAACCAACGACGACCCCAATGACCAATGGATGGTTGTTGATTCGGCTGCCGATATCGATTGTCGGCTGTGCACGCGGGCGGGGACGAGTAGGT
>JAOPYH010000391.1 GCA_025964715.1 Streptosporangiaceae bacterium
GCTGGTCAGCCGTCGGGGGAGCGGGGCTTGCGTGGGGTGGAGACGTAGCGTTGCAGAGCAGTGAGGATCACGTCGGTGAGCGTGGAGCCCTCGGCGGCGGCCTTCTCCTTCGCGGCAGCCCAGAGGCCGTCGGGGACGCGGATGTTGCGCAGCTTGGTCTTGCCGGTGGCGGGCCGGGCCATGGTGAAGGCTCCTCGAATCTGTAGGTGCATAAACCTAGCATCACCTGCCGGAAGCGGCTTGACAAGGGTGCATAGTGAGTGCGATCGTAGGTACATAAACCCATAGCCAGCAGGGGAGACGGTCATGAACAGCATCGAACTCCGCGAGTCGTCCGACCCGGACCGCGTTGCAGCCCTCGCCCTGACCGTCGAAGACATCGCCTTCCAGCTCGCGCAGATCGCAGCCCAGGCCGACGACGACGAGGTAGCCCACGGCATGGAGGACAACCTCCGCGACACCGTTCTCCGCGCCATCGCCGCCGGCCACCCGGACGCGGCGCAGCTGGCCGCCGCCGCACTGCGCAGCGACGACATCGGCTTCGCCCGCTACTACGCCTGACCCGCCTCGCCTGCCCATTTCCCCCGGTTCGCCGGATCTGATCATGCGTCAGATGGGATGCTGGGGGCGGGGCAAAGCAGGATCAACTACCGCGAAAGGAACCCTCATGGGCCGCACCATCAAGCGCGTACCGCTCGACTTCGACCACCCGCTGAACGAGATCTGGCCGGGCTACCTCAGCCCCGACAAGTTCGACGAGGTCAAGTGCCCGGACTGCAAGAACGGCTACTCCGAGCGCGCCCAGTACCTGCACGACCTCTGGTACGGCTACGTGCCGTTCAACCCGGAGGACACCGGCTCGACCCGGCTGACGAACAGCACCCCGGCCGTGCGCGCCTTCGCCGAGCGGAACATCTCCAACGCCCCGGACTACTACGGCGGCGGGGAGATCGCGACCGTCCTCGAGGCGCAACGGCTCGCCGAC
Organism: Streptosporangiaceae bacterium; assembly: GCA_025964715.1. Lineage (GTDB taxonomy): Bacteria > Actinomycetota > Actinomycetes > Streptosporangiales > Streptosporangiaceae > Actinomadura_C. Next base: position 986 of record JAOPYH010000391.1, read on the forward strand.
CTGTGGAACGCCATGTGGATGCACCACATCACCCAGGACGACGCCGACGCCCTGATCGACGGTGGCCGCCTGTACGACTTCACCCACACCGTGGTCCCCGGGAAGGACTGGCAGCCGAAGGACCCGCCGGTGCGTCCGACGGCCGCCGAGGTCAACGAGTGGTCCATCCGCGTAGGGATCATGGGCCACGACGGCATCAACGCCATGGTCGTGGTCCGGGCCCGCTGCGAACGCGAAGGCGTCGAACTCCGGTGCGCGACCTGCCAGGGCCACGGCTCGACGGAGGCCTACCCGGGCCAGCGCGCCGAAGCCGAAGCCTGGGAGCAGACCGAGCCGCCGACCGGTGAAGGCTGGCAACTGTGGGAGACCGTCTCGGAAGGCTCCCCGATGAGCCCCGTCTTCGCCACCGCCGACGAGCTGGCCACGTGGATGTCCGACCCGGAGCGCGGCCGGAACTGGGTGCCGGCGGCGACCGCAGCGTCGTTCATTGCCGAGGGCTGGGCCCCGTCGCTCGTATCCACCCCGGAGACCGGCCTCGTGTCCGGCGTCGAGTTCGTCGGCCGGACCGCGACCACCGCCTGACCCGCCCGCTCTCATCGACAGGAGGTCCGACATGACCGAACCCACCACCCCGTTCACTCTCGCCGACGCAGCGATCACCTACGGCCCGACCGGCATCCGCTGCGGCTGCGGCAGGGACGCCCACAGCAACCTCAGCCCCTGCCACGCCATCGACGTCGGCCCCGGGATGCGATCCGCTGACATCCCCGACGCCAGCCAGGGCAAGCCCGACCACGGCACCTGCCCGAGCTGCAGCAAGCGGGACGTGCGGCTGAAGAAGGACGGCACCGTGCGCCAGCACTGGAAGTACGGCTGGCCCCGCAGTGGTGGCAACCCGCCGTGCGGGGGTTCGGGGGAGCTGCCGACGGTCCTCAATGCCGGTCGCACCACCCGCCATCTCGCCGAGGTCCGCCGCGCTGCCCACAACCCGTCCGACGAGAACTAAGGCCACCCATGACCGACCCGCGCATCGAGCAACTGACCCGCGCCCGCCTCGAAGTCGACTACGAGTGGTTTCACAAGCGGCCATGTCCGGACTACGTCGGCTTCAGCGCCCGCGAGCGCGCCGAGTGCGAACGCGAGCTACAAGCGTGGCTTCCGGCGTTCGAGCGGGCCGGCTGGTCCGACGCGAACAGCGGCCCGCTGATCGACGCCGACCGGCTGCGCACACTGCGCCAGGTCCTGGCCGCGATCGAGGACCCGAAGCAGCGCAACGGGCTGGGCTGGGAATCGGCCCGCGACATCGTCCAGCAGATGATCGACGCCAGCCCCATGCCCGACGACGCCCCCACCGCCTGACTTGCCTGCTCTGGCCCGATGGGGATCATCCGCAACAATCGGGCCAATGCCGCAGTACCTTCCGCACCATCAACTCACCGAGCAAGGAACCCTCTCTGATGTCCAGCAAGCAGCTCGCCATGACCGGCTCCGGCACCCTCATCGTGGGCGGGGTGGCGATAGCCGGCCCGTGGATCCTCGCCGGGGCCGCCTTCGTGGTGATCCTCGGTGCGATCCTGATCCGCGCCTCGTTCCGCCGCCGCAAGGACGCAGGCCAGTGACCGCCGCGGTGACGGTCCGTTCCAGACCGCGCGTGCTGCTGGTCGGTGCGCTGATCCTGACCGCGGTGGCCTTGTGGGCGGCGCACCACGTGGTGGAGGCCGTGGCGATCGCGCACGGCGCACCCACCGGCCGGCTGACCCTCGTCTACGGGGTGACGTTCCTGTTCCTCGCCCTCCAGGCCACGCTCTACCACTGCGAACGCCCGAAGCGCTGCACCCCGCGGCAGGCACGGCAGTTGGACGCGCTGCGCTGCGAGGTCCTCGTGCCCGTCTATGAGGAGGACCTCGGCTACCTGCACGGCACGCTCCTGTCGCTGCTGGAGCAGACCCGGCTGCCGCAGGCCGTCCACGTCGTCGACGACGGCTCCACCGTGGACTATGCGGAGGTTCGGGCCTGGTTCGAGGAAGCCGCCGCCCGGGCCGGCGTCGAGGTCACCTGGCAGCGGCAGGCCAACGCCGGCAAGCGCCACGCCCAAGGCGCCGGGGTCCGCGTCAGTCCGAACGCGCAGGTGTACGTCACCGTCGACTCCGATGCCCGACTGGACCCGCACGCTCTGGAGCAGCTGCTGATCCCGCTGGTCGACCCGCGGGTGCAGTCCGTGGCCGGGATCGTCCTGGCGGCGAACAACCGCGTGAACCTGCTGGCGAGGATCACTGACCTGTACTACGTCACCGGGCAGCTCACCGACCGCTCGTCCCTGTCCGCGGTCGGTTCGGTGCTGGTCAACTCGGGGGTGCTGGCCGCGTACCGGGCGGAGATCATTCGCGACAACCTGGCCGGGTACCTCAACGAGACGATCCTCGGCCGGCCCGTCCTGTTCTCCGACGATTCGATGCTGACCCTCTTTGCGATCTTGCGCGGTAGGACGGTGCAGCAGCCCACGGCCATCGTCTACACGGCCATGCCCGAGAACGTGAACCACGCCGTCCGCCAGTACTGCCGCTGGCTCCGCGGGTCGACGATCCGGAGCGTGTGGCGACTGCGCTACCTCCCGCCGTTCCGGATCGCCTACTGGCTGCACCTGGCCCGCTGGATCCAGATGGCCGTCGCCACCGCCGTGTTCGTGTACCTGTTCGCCGAGCAGCCGTCCGCCGGCCACATGCCCTCCTGGTCCTTCGGCATCGCCCCGATCCTCATCGGCTACGCCCAGGGCCTGCGCTACCTGACGATCCGCCGGCCCGACGAGTCCCTGCGCTCCCAGCTGCTGACGTGGGCGCTGGCCCCGCAGGCAAGTGGCCATAGCCCAGTACCGGACGCCGCGCAGCACCGTCCAGGCCCACAGGACCGCCAGCGGGGCCAGCGCCCACGTCAGCAGCTGGGAGCGCAGGGACTCGTCGGGCCGGCGGATCGTCAGGTAGCGCAG
>JAOPYH010000160.1 GCA_025964715.1 Streptosporangiaceae bacterium
CCGCGGCGATCTGCTACCTGGCCTCGGACGAGGCCCGCTACACCACCGGCGCCGCCTTGGACGTGGACGGCGGCTACTCCATGGACGGCTCGCTGCCCGGAAGGCGGTACCAGTGACAACGCCCGCACCCCCGATCGCCGTAGTCACCGGCGCCGCATCCGGCATAGGCCGGGCCACGGCGCTGCGCCTGGCCCACGACGGCTTCCACCTCGTCCTCATCGACGTCGACGAGCAGGGCCTGGCCGACGCCTCCGCACGGCTGGCCGAGACCGGAGCGAAGGGCACCACCTTCCGCGCCGACCTGCGGGACGCCCACGCTCTGGGCGACGTGGCCCGGCAGATCGCCCTGACCGTCGGCACCCCGGCGGTGCTGGCCAACGTCGCGGGCGTCGGCGTCGCCGCCAGCGTGGTGGACACCAGCGACGAGGACTGGGACCGGATCATCGGCGTCAACCTCACCGGCGCGTTCCTGATGACCCGGGCACTGCTGCCGCTGATGCTCGACCGCGGCGCCGGCGTCATCGTCAACGTCGCCTCCACCGCGGCGGTCGTGGGGATCCAGCGCCGGGCAGCGTACTGCGCCTCCAAGGCCGGGCTGGTCGGCCTGACCCGCGCCATCGCCGTCGACCACGCCGCTCAGGGGATCCGCTGTGTGGCCGTGTGCCCCGGCACGGTGGAGACGGAATGGATCGAGAAGATCATCGAGGGCGCGCAGGATCCCGACGCCACCCGTCGGCAAATGGCCGCCCGGCAGCTCGACGGCCGGATGGGCACACCGCAGGAGATCGCCGACGTCATAGCGTTCGTCGCCTCGCCGTCCGGACGGTTCATCAACGGCGCCGCGCTGATCGTCGACGGCGGCATGACAGCGGCATGAGCCATGATCGACAACACCCCATTGACCAGCACTAATACAATCGTCCTCACGACGGCGCTGCCAGCGCCTGGCTCTCCGGCGCCCTCGTCGGCGACGACAAGGGATAGGTGGGCTCATGTCTGATGAATCCACCGGCGAGCACCTGAGCCATGCGCTGCTGCGCGAGACCGCATCGATCCAGACCGCGTGGCTGCACAGTTTCCTCGTAGTGGCGGAACAGGGCGGCTTCGGTGCGGCGACCATGACGCTGCACCTGTCGCAATCCCGGGTCAGCGCCCACATCGCCGCACTGGAACACGCCCTGGGCGCGAAACTGTTCGACCGCAAGTCCCGGCCGACCACGCTGACCCCGGCCGGCGAGCTGTTCCGCCCCTATGCCGAGGCCGCGCTCGGACACCTGCGCCAGGGAGTGGAAGCCGTCCGGAACACGATCGATCTGGCCGCGGTCCGGATAGTAGTCGGCAGCTACCCCAGCGTCAGCTGCAGCTACCTGCCGTCAGTCCTTCGAGCCCTCAGCGGACACCACCCTGGCGTCACCGCGACACTCATGGAAGGCACCGCCGCCTCGCTGGAAGCGGCACTCGTGGCCGGCACCGTCGACGTCGGATTCCGGCCGCTGCTGCCCGCGACCCGCGAGGCGGGCCTGTGTACCCGCCCGATCTGGCGCGAACCCATCGTCGCCGTCATGCGTGCCGATCACCCCTTGTCCGCACAGCGCGCCGTTACAGTGCCGGACCTGCTGGCCAACCCGCTGATCGGCAACCCCTCGGGTACCGAAGAGGAAGGCGGCGGCTTCGATCTGCGGCGCGTCCTCGGAGCCGAGGCCGCCCGGGCGACCATCGCCTACCTGACCGACCAGCCGGCCACCCTGGTCGCCCTGGTCCGCTCGGCGTTCGGTATCGGGCTCATCAACACCCTGGCCCTGACCACCACCAGCACCGACGGCCTGGTCACCCGGCCGATCGAATCACCGACGGCCTACCGGCACGTCGCACTGTTCTGGAACCAGCGCCGCTCGCGCGACCAGGCAGTGCGCGCGTTCCTGCGCGCCATCGACGAAGCGGACCTGCCCGACGGCGTCGTCGCCCTGCAACCGACCGACTGCGACTGAACCCCCGCTGCACCCCCAGCCCCAAGAGCCGTGTCCAGAAGGACTCCCATGTACTTGATGAGAGTCGGCGCCGTCGGCGCCGAACGCCCCGCCCTCCGCATCGACGACGACACGTACCTCGACGTGTCCGACCATGTCGACGACTTCAACGAGGCGTTCTTCGCCTCCGGCGGTCTCCGCCGCCTCGAGGCCCTGCGCCGCGACGGCCGGCTGACCGCCGAACCCCGGCCGCTGAACGGCCAGCGGATCGGCGCCCCGATCGCCCGGCCGCACCAGATCCTGTGTATCGGCCTCAACTACCGCGACCACGCCGAAGAGACCGGCCAGGCCGTCCCGGCCGAACCGATCGTCTTCACCAAGGCGCCCAATACCCTCATCGGCCCGAACGACCCCGTACTGCTGCCCCGCGGCAGCGACAAGTCCGACTGGGAGGTGGAGCTCGGCATCGTGATCGGAAGCCGCTGCCGGTACCTGCCCGATCTGGACGCCGCCCGCGACACGATCGCCGGTTTCGTCGTCTGCAACGACGTCAGTGAGCGCGCGTTCCAGCTGGAGCGGGGCGGCCAGTGGTCCAAGGGGAAGTCCTGCGAGACGTTCAACCCTTGCGGCCCGTACCTGATCACACCGGACGAGATCGACGACGTCCGGAGCCTCGACCTGTGGCTGGACGTCAACGGCGAGCCACGGCAGCGCGGCAACACCGCCACCATGCTGTTCGACGTCTACCACCTGGTGCACTACCTCAGCCAGTTCATGGTGCTCGAACCCGGCGACCTGATCAACACGGGGACACCGCCCGGCGTCGGCATGGGCATGAACCCGCCGGTCTTCCTGCGGCCCGGCGATGTCATCAGTCTCGGTATCGGCGCTCTCGGCGCCCAGCGGCAGATCGTGGCCCCCAGCCGATGAATCCCACCAATCCCGCGCTGCTCCTCGCGCTCGAAGCGGCCGTGCCGGGCGGGGTGCGTACCCGCGCCGTCGACCGGCTTGCCATGGCCCATGACGCCTCGCACTATCTGCTGGTCCCGCAGGCCGTCGTCGCCCCGGCCGGTGCCGAGCAGCTCGCGGAGCTGCTCCGGGTGGCGGCCCGGCAGGGTACGCCGCTGACGTTCCGGTCCGGCGGCACCAGCCTCAGCGGCCAGGCCCTCTCCGGCGGGGTACTGGTCGACACCCGGCGGCACTTCCGCGAGGTGGAGGTCCTGGAGGACGGGGCCCGGGTGCGGGTGCAGCCCGGCGCGACGGTGCGCCAGGTGAACGCCCGGCTGGCCCCGTACCGGCGCAAGCTCGGCCCGGATCCGGCGAGTGAGTCGGCCTGCACCATCGGCGGCATGGTCGCCAACAACTCCAGCGGCATGGCCTGCGGTACGGAGTTCAACACCTACCGCACGCTGGAGTCGCTGGTCCTGGTGCTGCCGAGCGGCAGCGTCATCGACACCGGCGCTTCCGACGCCGACGAGCGGCTGCGCGCGTTGGAGCCGGCGCTGCACCAGGGACTCGGAGTGCTGCGGGACCGGGTGCGGGACAATCCCGGCTCGGTCCGCATCATCGAACGGCAGTTCGCGCTCAAGAACACGATGGGTTATGGGGTCAACTCGTTCCTGGACCACACCCGTCCGGTGGACATCCTCGCCCACCTGGTCGTCGGCAGCGAGGGCACGCTGGCCTTCGTCGCCGAAGCCACCTTCCGGACCGTTCCAGGCCGCCCGCACGCCGCGACCGGGCTGCTGGTCTTCCCCGACCTGCGCGCCGCGACCGGTTCGCTCCCTGCCCTGGTCGCCGACGGACCGGCGACCGTCGAGCTGCTCGACGCGGCCTCGCTCCGCGTCGCCCAGCAGGACCCGAAGGCCGACGAGACGCTGCGGAAGCTGACGGTCGAAGGCCACGCCGCGCTGCTGGTGGAGTACCAGGAGAACGCGGCCGAGGCCCTGGCCGTACGAACCGCGGCGGCCGCGAAGCTGCTGGCCGGGCTGCCGCTCGCCGCGCCCACCCGGCTCACCTCGGACGCCAAGGTACGCGCCGGGCTCTGGCATGTGCGCAAGGGCCTGTACGCGGCCGTCGCCGGGGCACGGCCGTCCGGTACGACCGCCCTGCTCGAGTACATCGCGGTCCCGGTCCCCTCGCTGGCCGACACGTGCGAGAGCCTGCTGTCCCT
>JAOPYH010000460.1 GCA_025964715.1 Streptosporangiaceae bacterium
AGCTATCGGGACTACTGGCGAGAGGGGATCGGGACGCTCGGCGAAGAACAGTGGTGGCGCTCCATCGGTCCCGCCTTCGGCCCCTACGCTCAGCAGTCGACGACCGGCCTGGCTCTTCATGTCCTCGACGAACTCGCCCATCACGCCGCGGAAGTCGGCCTCCTCCGAGACCTGTACCGCCACAAGGATCTGCTCGGAAACCACTGAGGCAGGCCCCCGATCATGCGGCCATGAGTCGTCAGCGGTAGGTGTTCATGGAACCTGGGACGTGGGCGAGCGGTCAAAGGGGTTCCAGGAGTGCCGCACCGATCTCGGAGATGTGGATGAGCCTGACGCTCGGGATTTTTGACGTCTTCACCTACGCGATCCCAGGCTCGCTCTACCTGGTCCTCGGGGCCTATGTGGCCACCAGGCTCGGCTGGGTGGACGTCGGCGACCTGAACACGTCTCCCAGCATCGTGCTCATAGCCGCGATCATCATCGCGAGCTACCTCGCCGGTCACGTCACCTACCCCATGGGCTCGAACCTGGGACATCTGTTGCCGCTCTGGCGACGGTCGATCGACGACGCGCGCGATGAATTCACCAGGCGCGTGCCGGCCGCGGCGGAACGGCCCTATGTGCGGGCCGACCTGAGCCTTCTACAGGCGACGGCGGAGAGTCAGCAGGGAGAGGTGGCCCAGGAGATCAGCCGCCTGCGCGCGGTCGGCCTGATGATCCGTAACTGCAGCGTGCCCATGCTGCTGGCGGTCGTCGTCTCCATCATCGAGGCGGTCGTAGGGCGTCATCCTCAGGCCGCGATCACCGCAGCCGTCCTGTTGCTGTGGGCAGCGCTGGCCGGACTCTGGCAGAGCCAGAGGTTGCGGCACTGGGCAAATCTCAAAACGCTCGAAGTCTGCTTCTGGATCGCTGACATCGACACGCATGTTCAGCCCGCGGAGCCAGAGCCGGCTCGGACCGGCGGGATCGCCCGCGTGCGCAGGCGGAGGCGCCGGTTCTCCGATCGTTGAAGCTCATAAGCTACGAGGGACGGACTTCAGGGGCGATCTCAGCAGTCCGGGCCTCGATGGCGGCTTGTATCTAGCACATCCGGAAATCGCCCTCAAAAGCGAGGATACCGCTGCGATCACAATCGGGGTGAGCTCTCTCAAACGTGCGATATCATTTCGGATCCGAATCAGTTATGCCATCGGCGGGGGAGAGCAGGATATGTTGTCGCAGGGACCGACTCGAGACGAAATGGCCCCCCATTCCGCGTGAGTGCGCGCTGCGGAAAGGATCTCCCCTTTCACTATAGTGATGGGTATTATTGGGATGATCCCAAAACTGACGGCGTGGGTTTCTTGCGTCCCATGCCACAGATCATGCTAGATAGGATCCAATACGGATGCAGTTCGACCCCACCTGCGAAATAGGGTCGCCGACGGCATCCAGTCCCAGCCCAAGTTGCCGTCTACAACGACCCGGCCGTCAGCGCTCTGCCGAAGTGGTGCGTCCGGGTCAGCGGTAGGTCGAGGCGTGGCCGGTGCCGCGGTATTTCCCGACGGGAATGGGCTTCACGCCTTCGCGCATGCGGGTGGTGTAGAGGCGTCCGTACAGATGGTCAGGCGGGGGAGGGCGAGTACTCGAGCATGAGGAGCCTGGAGTCGAGGATCTTCGAATGGACGAGCTCCAGCCGGATCTCCGGATAGCCCTCGAAGATCGGCTCCCTCCCGGCGTCGCCCAGGACGAGGGGGAAGAACGTGACCCTGAGCCGGTCGACCAGCCCGAGCCGGATCATGCTCTTCACCAGCGTGATGCTGCCGATCGTGCGCAGCGGGACATCGGACCGCCGTTTCAGCTCGCGGATCTCCGCGGCGAGGTCACCCTTGAGCAACCGGGTGTTGGTCCAGGCCAGTGGCTCCTGAAGGGTGTTGGAGAAGACCGCCTTCGGCAACTCGTTCATCCCGGTGCCCACCTCGTCGGTGGCCGACGCCGAGATGCCGGCCATCGCCTCATAGGTGACGCGCCCCATGAGCACGAGGTGAGGCCGGGTGAGGGCGTCGCGCACCCAGCCGTCCAGTTCCGGGCCGGAGTAGCCGAAGTACGGGCCCGCCCCCACTCCCAAGGCGAAACCGTCGAGCGAGACGAACAGGTCAGCGGTGAGTTCGGCCATTTCCGAATACCTCCGAGCATGCGCGCGGATGGGTGGCACAGGCCCGCGCCACGGTGTCGCCGACAGGCTACCGACGGCCGTCGAGCCGGAGATTCGATTGGCCACAGTCGGCATCGGCACGTTGGACGAACGTTCACGCCCCCATCAGCCCGAGGCCATGCAACAGGGTCGGCCGGTGGACTAACGTCGCCGCGCCACAGCCAACCGAACGGAGCATCCCCCCATGTCCGTACGTCGTGTCCTGGCGAGCCTGGCCTTGGTCCCCGCGCTCGCCGCGCTCGTCCCCCCAACCGCCGGCTACGCCTCAACGGCCCACAATCCCGGCGTGGCGCTCCCCCAGAAGACCCACTTCGACCTGCAGGCCCACCGCGGTGGCCTCGGCATGACGACCGAGGAGTCGCTGGAGGGTTTCGCCAAAGCGCTGCGCCTCGGAGTCAGCACCCTGGAGCTGGACAGCCACATCACCAAGGATCAGAAGGTCGTCGTCAACCACGACCGGCAGATCAGCGCCCAGAAGTGCCGTGACACCGGGCCGGTCACGCCCGGCGACCCGACGTACCCGTACGTCGGCAAGTACATCAAGGACCTGACCCTGGCCCAGATCAAGACCATGGACTGCGGATACCAGCAGCTGCCCGGTTTCCCCGAGCAGGAGCTCATCAAGGGCTTCCGGATGGTCGAGCTCAAGGACGTGTTGAACCTCGTCAAGAGCTACCACGGCAACCAGGTCAAGCTCAACATCGAGACCAAGGTCGAGGCGGGCGCGCCGGAGCAGACCGCGCCGCGCGAGCTGTTCGTCCGCCGGGTGTACGAGGAGATCCACGCCTCGGGGATCGAGAAGCAGGTCACCATCCAGTCCTTCGACTGGGGCGCGTTGAAGGAGATGCACCGGCTCGCGCGGACCTGGCCGCTGGTGGCGCTGACCAACTACGACTTCCTCGAGGTCGGCAAGCCGGGCGCCTCGCCCTGGCTCGGCGGGATCGACGCCGACGACTTCGGCGGCGACTTCGTGAAGGCCGCCGCCGCCATCCCGGGCGTCAAGGCGCTGTCTCCGGTGTACGGCTTCCCGCAGAACGGAAAGATCGGCGACCCGGGCTTCCGCTTCTATGTCGACAAGGCGATGGTGTCGGAGGCGCACGAGCGTGGCCTCAAGGTCATCCCGTGGACCTGCGACGACCCCGCCACCATCGACGCCCTGATGGACATGGGCATCGACGGCATCATCACGGACTACCCGAACCGCGTCCGGCAGATCATGGCCGACCGCGGCATGCGGCTGCCGAAGGCGTACGAGCGGCGCTGACCCTCGCAGCGATGGCCTCCGGACGCGGCGGGCGATCCGCCGTACCCGGAGGCCGTCGGCATCGCCGCGGCCACGCTCATCGCGGTGGGATCAGCTATAGGTCCAGGCCATGCCGATGGTCGCGGCTATTCCAGCGGGGGCAGGTTCTGCGGCGGCAGCGCCGGTCCGAGATCGGGGGCCGTCTCGGTCGACACGATGCGCCGTGGTGGCCACTTGACGCCCTGGGGCGGCCACGCCTGACCCGTCCGCTCGAGGAACCACTTCGGCGGCTCGTACAGCGGCAGTTCGTAGTCGTCGGGCAGCAGGCTCTTCCACTTGATCCTCGCGGTGCGGCGGTCGAACTCCTCCTTCATCTCGGCGACCACCTTCGGCTGGGTCAGCAGGTCCACCGTGGTGGCGGCGAGGTACTTCGCGGCCATGAGCGTCGCGACGTGGCCGGGGTGGGAGGCGGCGGTGGCACCGAGACCGTCTACCGCAAGCAGCTCCGGGTGGTGTGATGCCGCAGGTTGCCGACGGCGAGGAGTGAACAAGTCGGTGATAGGCGGACGGCCCGCCGGGATCCCGGCGGGCCGTCGTGTGAGTTGTGCGGAGGTCAGTCGTTGTCCGAGGACGGGATGTAGGCGCCGGGCACCTTGTCCGGCGAGTAGACCTTGGTCTCACCGGGGTAGGGCTTCGTCCACCCGTGCGTCTCGTACCACGTGAAGTGGTTCATCTGCTCGGGGTTGGCGGAGTCGGCCTTGGCGAGGGGCCCGGTGAACCGCTGCTGCGACTTCCAGGTCTGCCACTGCGCCGCTACCTGCTGCTCGGCCGCCGGCACCTTGGTGGACGGCTGGGCCGCGGCGTACTGCGACGCGATGGTGTCCCCACCACAGGTCGGCTGGGGCGACACACCCAACGTCAGCGACGTGCGGTTCGGCACGGCCTTGAACGGCGTGTAGTCCGGCTTGCTGGTGAACGCCGTGGCCATCGGGGTGGCCGCGCTGTCCTTCTGGTTCATCGGGTGGATCCCGAGGATCTGCTCGATGGTCCGGATCATCGTGATCTGCGAGTAGTAGCGGTTGTCGACAGTGCCGTGCTGGGCCCAGGGGCTGATGATCTGGATCGGGGCACGGTGGCCGTCGACGTGGTCGAGGCCGGCCTGGGAGTCGTCCTCGACAACG
>JAOPYH010000464.1 GCA_025964715.1 Streptosporangiaceae bacterium
CGTTGAAGACCACGCCCTGCGCGTCGCACTCCGAATACCGGACCCGGATCCGGTGGGTGAAGATGTCGCCCATCCCGGCACTCTAGCCACCGGCAAAGGAGGTCCTCCGTTCGGGAACGAGGACGAACTGCTCTCGCGAATCCGGTTCAGGCTTGCAGGCATTTCTGCCCCTCCTCGTCGTTCCAGCGTTGCTGCCGGTCCGGGTCCTCATGCTCCCGGACGATTGGGATGTTGTCCGCGTCGTCGAGGCCAGGCCGTCCCGGGGTCCGGTGGCTGTGCCCCCTACCGCATCTCGGTGCGGCTGGACGACTGCTGCGTTGAGCTGCGGTAGCTCGTCCCGTCCCCGCGCCTTCTCGCGGGAGGGCACACATACCGGAATGAACCGGTAGGTATTTGGGAGGCTCCCGGAGCGACGCCACACAGCGCAGAGTGAGGTGGAGGGCGCGGACGAATCGCAAGGAGTCCTGGCGGGAGCGCCGCCGAGCGGACCGCGAGGGCCGAGGCCAGACTGCGAGAGACCGAAGAGAAGATCCACGAGATCGCGGACGGGATCCGCTCCGACCTCAACCGATCCGCCTGATCTCCTCCTCGCGCGCTCGGCCGGGTTGCGAGGTCGGGCAAAGCGGCTGTCGATGATCAAGATCATTCTCGGGCGTACGGCGTCATCCTCACCCGCCGAATCACCCGCTGATCGACGGGTCATCGCAGCAAGGGTTTGCCGCAGAGGCTTTATTCGTTTGCCAAAGTGTCGGTGCCTTCAGCCATGATGTGCGGAGCAAACCGAAATCAGCGGATAACCGCCCACTTGGGCGGTTTTTTAACGATTGGAACACAACATTGAGTGCCCTCTCACCACCCCAGGTGGCGGCTGACCCGCCGGAGGCGCCCGGATCGCCGGGAGGGCTTGATCGGGGCGTGCTGGCAGTCGCCATGGTCGTGGTCCTCGGCTCGATCATGTCGATCCTGGACGTGACCGTCGTCAACGTCGCCCTCAGCCATCTCTCCGTGGAGTTCAAGGCTCCGCTGTCCACCATCCAGTGGATGGCCACCGGCTACACCCTCGCCCTGGCCACGGTCATCCCGGTCACCGGCTGGGCCTCGGCCAGGTACGGCACCAAGCGGCTCTACATGATCTCGATCGGGCTCTTCGTGGCCGGATCGGCGCTGGCCGGTCTGGCCTGGTCGGCCGAGTCACTGATCGTCTTCCGGGTCCTGCAGGGCCTGGGCGGCGGGATGATCATGCCGGCCGGCATGACGATCCTCACCCAGGCCGCCGGCCCGAAGCGGGTCGGCCAGGTGATGAGCGTGGTCGGAATCCCGATGCTGCTCGGGCCGATCTGCGGGCCGATCCTGGGCGGCTGGCTGGTCGATGACATCTCCTGGCGCTGGATCTTCTTCATCAACCTTCCGATCGGCGTCGTCACGCTCTTCCTCGCCGGGAGGATCCTGGCCCGTGACATCCCGCGACCGGGCGAACGTCTCGACCTCCTCGGTCTCGTGCTGCTCTCGCCCGGCCTGGCCTCGCTCATCTACGGCCTGGCCAAGGGGGCGCAGAAGAGCGATTTCGGGTCGGCCGAGGTTCTCATCACCACGATCGCGGGAGCGGTGCTGGTCGTTCTGTTCGGGATCCGCGCGTTGACCGCCAAGGCCCCGCTGATCGACCTGCGGCTGCTCAAGCGCCGCTCGGTCGCCGCGGCTTCGGGCACCATGGTGCTGTTCATGTGTGCGTTCATGGGCGCCATGCTCTTGCTGCCCCTGTACTACCAGGTCGTGCGGCACGAGAGCGCGTTCGCCTCCGGTCTGCTGCTCGCCCCGCAGGGTCTCGGCGCGATGATCACGATGCCGATCGGCGGCAGGCTGACCGACCGCGTGGGCCCCGGCCGGGTCGTCCTGATGGGCATGCTCGTCGTGGTCGGCTCGATGGCCGCCTTCACCGCCGTCCTGCAGGCTGACACCTCCTACTGGACGCTCGGTGCGGTGCTGTTCGTCATGGGGATTGGCATGGGCCTGACCATGATGCCCACCATGGCCGCGGCGATTCAGACCCTCGCATATGACGAGGTGCCGAGGGCCAGCACCATGCTTAACATCATCCAGCAGGTGTCGGCCTCCGTCGGCACCGCGCTGCTGTCCGTCCTGCTCGCCAACACCCTTGCGGACAACCTCGGTGTCCCGGCGGGCGGTGGGCTCTCCGCCACCCAGAACGTCCCGCCGCAGATGATGCAGAAGATCGCCGGCCTGATGGCGGACGCGTTCCAGAGCACCTACTGGTGGGCGGTGGGGCTACTCGCCCTGGCGTTCATCCCGGCGCTGCTGCTGCCACGCCGTACGCCGGACGACTCGCCGGCCGACGCGCTCATGCCGATGCACTGACCTCGGCTCGAGGCCGGTTCCGGCCGTACGGGTTGTGCCGTGGGAGGTCCGATGGGACCGGAAGGCCTGGACGACCTCCTGAGGAGTGGAATCGCCCCGGTTCGGTAGACGCGTGGCCGCAAGCCTTGACGTGTCGCCGAACCGGGGTACGACCAGGAGAACGATTCATTTGGGGTATGCGAGGTAGCATAAGTGGCATGAGCGAGCCCACCCAGAAGTATTCGATCACGCTGCCGCGAGACATCGCCGAGGCGGCTCGGGCTCGGGGTGGTCCCTCCGGACTGTCGTCGTACGTCACGGCGGCCGTCGCCCGCCAGCTCGAGCGGGACAACCTCCGCGAGCTCATCGCCGTTGCCGAGGCCGAACATGGGCCGATCACCGATGAGGAGATCCAGGTCAAGCGCGATCTCCTGCTGCGGGCCCGCGAACAGCAGCATGACGACGGCGCGGCATGACGCGCTCATCGGCGGTCCCGGCCGGCACCTTGGTGCTGGACAGCGAAGGTCTCGCCAAGGCGGTGCTCCGCGACCGTGACATGACCGGCTGGCTGGCGCTGGCCCTCGCGGGCGATCTCCGCGTCGTCACGAGCGCCGCGACTCTGGTCCAAGTGATCCATCCTCGTA
>JAOPYH010000479.1 GCA_025964715.1 Streptosporangiaceae bacterium
GAGCCGCCCGACCACACGGCCGAGTTCAGCGCGGAGAACTTGTTGTCCCCGGACGGGATGACCGAGCCGAAGTACTCCCGGAAGAGCTCCGGGTGCTCCTTGAGCGCGGTGTCCGTGTCGAGGAAGATCACGCCCTGCTCCTCCAGGTCCTCACGGATCTGGTGGTAGACGACCTCGGACTCGTACTGCGCCGCGACACCGGACACCAGGCGGGCCTTCTCGGCCTCGGGGATGCCCAGCTTGTCGTAGGTGTTCTTGATGTCCTCTGGGAGGTCTTCCCAGGACTCCGCCTGCTTCTCGGTGGAGCGGACGAAGTACTTGATGTTCTCGAAGTCGATGCCCGACAGGTCCGAGCCCCAGGAGGGCATGGGCTTCTTGCCGAAGAGCCGCAGCCCCTTCAGGCGCAGGTCGAGCATCCAGTCCGGCTCGGACTTCTTGGCCGAGATATCGCGGACGACGTCCGGGTTCAGGCCGCGGCGCGCGGAGGCGCCGGCCACATCGGAGTCGGCCCAGCCGAACTTGTAGTTGCCAAGCCCTTCCAGCTCTGGGTGGGCTGCCGTAGTCATAGGGAGGTCCTCCCGGACTCTTCGTTATCGAACGTCTGATCGTCCCCGGTTACCTCGGTGAGGTCCCGCGGGCTGACGTGGGTCGTGCACACGCCGTCACCGTGTGCGATGGTGGCAAGCCGCTGCACCGGAGTGCCGAGCAACCTGCCGAACGCCTCGGTCTCCGCCTCGCACAACTGGGGGAACTCGGCCGCGACATGCGCGACCGGGCAGTGGTGCTGGCAGAGCTGTTCTCCGCCGCCGGGCCGGGGGGCATTGCTGGCGGAGGCGGCGTAGCCGTCACCGGACAGCGCCTCCGCGAGCACGCGTACCCGCTGGTGCGGGGGAACGGCGTGCAGAGCCGGCCGGAGCCGCCGTTCGAGGTCGGCGATCTGGCGGCGGGCGAACTCGGCCACGGCCTGCTTTCCCGACGTCTCGGCCACGAACCGCAGGGCGCTCGTCGCCAGGTCATCGTATGCGTGCACGAACGCGTTGCGTCCCGCATCGGTGATGGCGAAGAGCTTGGCGGGACGGCCCCGGCCACGCTGGGCGTGGGGACGGGCTCGCCGGACCTCGATCATGCCCTCGGCGAGCAAGGCGTCGAGGTGGCGTCGGATGGCGGCCGGGGTGAGCCCCACCCGCTGTCCCAAACCGGACGCGGTGATGGGCCCCTGCTCGAGAACCAGCCGGGCCACACGCGCGCGGGTGTCCCGCTCGCTGTGACTGACGGCAGGCGCCGACGCGCCCGCTGCACGCGGGTTCGTCTGCGTCGTCGGCTGGCTCACGTTTTTCACAACATCAGTGTGGCCTAATTCCTTCCTCCGATACAAATGAATCCTCGTGTTGTGTCTCACGAAGGACAGGCTGACCTAACCCTGCGTCACGGTTACCTGGTCGCTCTGGGGAGCACCAGCGCCGCGCAGGGCACGGTACGGAGGATTTTCAGCGACATATCGCCGACGAAGACCCGGTGCAGCGGGCCCGCGTCGCTCGAGGAGCACACGACGAGCTCACCGGGGGTCCAGTCCGTCGTGCCGAGGGCCGCCGCCACATCCATCCCCTCGGCCACCTCGGTCCGTACCTCATGGTCGGTCAGAGGGCTCCGCTTGGTCGCCTCCCGCGCCGCCATGGCCAGATCGGCCTCATAGGAGTCGACCATCCGGCGCAGGTGCTCGGCGGCGAGCCCGGTGGCCTTTCCCCATAGCGCACCCCCGATGGCCACGGTCAGCAGTCGCAGCGGCACGCCGCAGGCCGCCGCCGCCCGGGCGGCGAACTCCACCGCGGCCGTGCCCCCGGGGCGGCGCAGATAGGCCACGGTGATCCGGTCGAAGGTGTCCGCTCCCCGCTGCGCGTAGTCCCGCGGGGCGGCTATCACGGACACCGGTGAGCCGTGCAGCAACTGGTCAGCGGTGCTCCCCACGGAGATGGCGCTCCGCGGCCCGTCGGGGGCCGAGCCGATCACGATGAGGTCCGCCCGCGTCTTGCCGACCAGGCGGGCGAGACCCCGCCCGCTCCCGCGGTTCGTCGTCACCACATAGTCGATCTTGGCCGTCTCGGGGAGCCCGACCTCGTGGAAGATCTCGGCCGCTCCGTCGAGGACGGCACGGGCCTGGCCGTCGAGGTAGGCCTCCCACTCGGCGTCGGCCGTGGCGCTGCCGGCGCCCTGCAGCGCCGGCGGCCGTACGGCCGCTACGGTGACCGCCCCGCCCGTGGCGCGGATCACGGCCGACGCCAGAGCGAGCGCGTCACGTCCGCGCGCGTCGGGCTGGAAGCCGACGAGCAGGTGTGAACCGATCCTCATCGCGCCGCTTCCCCTTCTGATGCTCTGTGGGGCTTGACGGACATCAAGACGCTACACCTCCCTATACACGGCCACATCGACCGTTTTGCCGCTTTTAGCGGACGTCAGCCTCTCCTTTTACCGAGCCGCTCTCCGTACGGCCCTCGTGATCGGGTAGGTCGGCCCGGTGACCGCAACCGGCCGGACCTACACTCTGGGGCATGAGACCCCCCGCCCAGCGAGCCGCACGGTGACCGCGGTCGAGATCGAGGCGCTCGTGAAGCGCTACGGCGACATCACCGCCGTGGACGGGCTGTCCCTCACGGCACAACGGGGCCAGGTCACCGCGCTCCTCGGTCCCAACGGCGCGGGCAAGACCACGACGATCGAGATCTGTGAGGGCTTCCGGGACGCCGACGGCGGCAACGTCCGGGTCCTCGGCCTCGATCCGGTCACCGATGCCCGTGCACTGAAGCCCCGCGTGGGCGTGATGCCGCAGTCGGGCGGGGTCCCCACCACGGCCCGGGCCGGTGAGTTCCTCCGTCTGGTGGCGTCCTTCTACGCCGACCCGGTGCGACCGTCCGTACTGCTGGAGCGGCTGGGGCTCATCGACCACGCACGCACGCCCTACCGCCGGCTGTCCGGCGGCCAGCAGCAGCGGCTGTCCCTGGCCACCGCGATCGTGGGGCGGCCCGAGCTGGTGTTCCTCGACGAGCCGACCGCCGGTCTCGACCCGCAGGCCCGGCACGCCACCTGGGAGTTGATCCAGGAGTTGCGTGCGGCCGGCGTCGCCATCGTGCTGACCACGCATTACATGGATGAGGCCGAGCGCCTGGCCGACCAGGTCTTCATCATCGACCGCGGCCGCGTCGTCGCGAACGGCACGCCACGGGAGCTCACCGGCGCCGAGCGGCAGTTGCGCTTCCGGGCCCGCCCCGGCATCGGGCTGGAGGAGCTCCTCACCGCACTCCCCTCGGGCAGCGCCGCCAAGGAGTCGCCCGCCGGGCACTACCTCATCGAGGGAGAGGTGCAGCCGGAGCTGCTCGCCACCGTCACCGCGTGGTGCGCCTCGCACGGCGTCATGACCGAGGACCTGCGCATCGAGCGACGCACCCTCGAGGACGTGTTCCTCGAGCTGACCGGCCGGGAGCTGCGTTCATGAGCACCTTCGCCCCCGCGCCCGGCGCGGCTCCGAAGAGCCGGATCATCACGGCGCAGACCGCCTACGAGATCCGCACGCTGCTGCGCAACGGCGAACAGTTGCTCCTGACACTGATCATCCCGGTCGTGCTGCTGCTGCTGTTCGGCGCCACTTCGCTGCTGGACCTCGGCACCTCCGACCGGGTCGGCTTCCTGGCCCCGGGCATCCTCGCACTGGCCGTGATGTCGACGGCCTTCACCGGGCAGGCGATCGGCACCGGGTTCGAGCGCCGCTATGGCGTGCTCAAACGGCTCGGCGCCACCCCGTTGTCGCGGTCCGGGCTGATCGCCGCCAAGACGCTGACCGTGATCGCGGTGGAGATCCTGCAGGCCGTGGTGATCGCCGTCGTCGCGCTGGCACTCGGCTGGCACCCGCACGGCAACCCGCTGTCGGTGATCCTTTTGCTGCTCCTCGGTACGGCGGCGTTCAGCGGGCTCGGGCTCCTCATGGCCGGTACGCTTCGCGCGGAGGCCACCTTGGCGGCGGCCAATCTGGTGTACGTGCTGCTGCTGGCGGTCGGCGGAGTCATCTTCCCTCTGACCAAGTTCCCCGACGCCGCGCGGTCGGTGCTGGAGCTGCTTCCGATCTCGGCGCTGGCCGACGGGCTCCGGCAGGTCCTGCAGCACGGCGCCGCACTGCCGGTACGGGACCTGATCGTCCTGGCCGTGTGGGCGCTCATCGCGCTGCCCGCGGCCGCGCGCTTGTTCCGCTGGGAGTAGGCGCATGGCACTCGCCGACAGCTCGGGCTCATGCGCGCGGCCCGGGCGGTTCTCCCGTGGCGCGCAGGTGTTCTCGCTCGGGGCGGTGCCGCCGCCCGCGCTGATCCTGCTCGGCATCGTCTCGGTGCAGGTGGGCGCCGGGCTGGCCAAGCACCTGTTCGACCGCGTGCCGCCCGACGCCGTCGTGCTCATGCGGCTGTTCACCTCCGCGGTGGTGCTCGGCTTCCTCTCCCGCCGGGTCCTGCGCACCGGGCTACGCGACCACTCATGGCGTGACCTCTGCGTCGCGGGCGGCTTCGGGCTGACGCTGGCGCTCATGAACTTCTCCATCTACCAGTCGATGGCCCGGATCCCCCTCGGCATCGCGGTGACGGTCGAATTCCTCGGGCCTCTGGTCGTGGCCATCGTCGCCTCGCGGCGCAGGCTCGACCTGGTATGGGCGGCCCTCGCCCTCGGCGGGGTGCTGATGCTCGCCCGTGGCGGCGGAGCGGTCAGCGCGGCGGGTGTGGCCTTCGCGCTGCTGGCGGGAGTGTGCTGGGCCGGCTACATCCTGCTCAGCACCGCGACCGGGAAGCGTTTCACCGGATCCAGCGGGCTCGCCATGGCCAGCATCGTGGGCACCGCCGCGATGCTGCCCGTGGGCATCTCCTCCGGCGGGGCCGCCCTGCTCAGCCCGGAGCTGCTGCTCATCGGCGCGAGCGTGGGGCTGCTGTCCTCGGTGATCCCCTACTCGCTTGAGCTGGAGGCGCTCCGCCGCGTCCCGGCCCGGGTCTTCGGCATCCTCATGAGCCTGGAGCCCGCCGTGGCCGCCCTGGTGGGCCTGGTGATCCTCGGCGAGGTGCTGTCCGTACGGGAGTGGGCGGCGATCGGGTGCGTCATCGTCGCCTGCGTCGGGTCGACCCGGGGCCCCGAGCCGACACCCACGGCACCCGAGGGCTAGCGCCCTCGCCCGCAGCCCGGGATGCCGGCGCGACCCTGAGGGGCCTGCCAGGCTCCAAGCAGCGGTGACCGATGAATGGCTGGGCGCCCATCGCCTGGCGGGCTCGCTCTGCTCGATGCACCATCTGATCGCCGTACACATGGGGCTGCGAGGTAGGCCTCAACCCGGACGGCTCCACCACCGCGACCGGACCCGACGGCCGGCTCCTCCACGAACACGAGCCGCCAGGAGACCCACCGCTCCAAGCGGCCTGATCAGCTAGATGGGCGTTGATCAGTCGCGGCTTTCACGGCCCAGTTCGGGCTCCGGCGACGGTGGCCCTGGAGCTCTGCTCGCCCGGTAGACCACAGAAGAACCTGGACGGGGTCACCTGCGGGAGCGTCGGGGAATAGGCGGTGTACTACCGCCGCGCAGAGGGATTCGGGAGGAAGCCACGAGATCCCGAGGCCCTGGGTGATGTCGTAGGTGTGCATGAGGGTCTCGTTGACGCCGAGCGCGGCAAAGCCTGTCGAATCGGTGGGCCCCCAATGCCATGCCCGAGCGTCTGGATCGGCCGTCGTGATTGCGCTGCTGAGAAGGTTCCCGCACGCGCCGACCACCTGGAGCACCTGGTGTGGCAGTGCGTCGGGCTGGATTGTGAGGTCATAAGGCAGGTAGGCGGTGGTCGGACGGCCGGTTACCTGTCCCGCATAGGCCAGTAGGTCATGGGCGATATGCGCGGCTGTTTTCCAGCAACTCCAGCTCAAGCCTCCGGCGCGAACCTGCCAATCCGACGAGGTGTGCGGGCCGAGCACCCGCAGCATCTCGGCTATGGCCTCATCGACATCTGTGCTTCCCATCGGACGCATTGCAAGATCTTCGCAGATTGCAGCGTCCGCCCAGAACCGTCCCGGCCCCCGCTCGCCTACCGGGGCCGCGGGCGGTGGAACTCGGCGCGCCAGCGGCGCACGGAGGGGTTGAGGGCGTCGCGGAGGTCTTCGACTCGCACGGCCCGGAGGCCGCCGGTCGTGAAGGCGTCGATCTCAGCGCGGGTGAGCGGCCACGGTGGTCCCTCGTGCCGGTCGTCTTCTTCGCGGGCCGCCGCGATGACGAGCAGGGTCCCGCCGGGCGCGACGAGGTGTGCGACGTTGGCGATGGCCTCCGGCCGAGGCGCCCCGGGGAGTGCCTGGACGGTATGGCTCTCGACCACGAGGTCGAATGCCTCCCGCCAGTGGGCGGGCGGGTTCAGCAGGTCGGCCGTGTGGAACCGCACGCCCGCGTGGGGATACCGCCGCCGGGCGGCCTCGATGGCGGTGGCGGCGACGTCGAAGGCGACGGTGTCGAAGCCGAGCCCCGCGACGTATGCGGCGTCGTGACCGGGACCACAACCGACGACGAGGGCGCGTCGCCCGCCGCCGTCGAGCTCACCCGCCTCCGCCCACTCCACCAGCAGGCGATGGGGTTGTCCCCGGTCCCATGGCACGACCGCCTCGCCCGTCTCCGCCTCGGCGTACAGGCGTTCGAACCAGCCCGTCGGATCATCGACGGCGAGGGACTCGGCCGCCAGCCGGCGGGCATGCTCGTCCGGATCCGGTCCGGTCATCACGCCTCCACATACGAAGCCATGGTCGTGACCAAGGTCAGTGGTCGAACCTGCCCCGCTTGGCATCGGCCACCAGGGCGGCGAACGAACCATCCGTCACGGTGAGGTGACCGAGTCCGGGGTTCTTGCTGTCCCTGATGCCCACGGCGGCGTCACCCAGCCG
>JAOPYH010000507.1 GCA_025964715.1 Streptosporangiaceae bacterium
CCTCATCACCGTCCACACCTGGGGCTGGCAGATCAACCTCAACCCCGACGGCACCACCACCGCCACCGGACCCGACACCCGCACCCTCCACGAAAACCACCCACCCGGAGACCCACCACTACGAGCCGCCTGAACGGCCGCTCCGATTCGTGACCGGCGCCGCGGAGCTCTAGGCGAGGATGTGCACCTTGTCGATGAGCCCCGCACGGACTCGGTAGGCCACCAGCATCCGCACCGGACCATCGGCAGAGCCGTGAGCCAGTCCGTGATGCCGCAAGGCCACGGTTCGAACGGGATGCGGCTCACGAATCGTCGCGCAGCAGCCGTTCGGCCAGGCCGCGGCTGTGTCCGCGGAACTCCGCGATGACCGCGTCGTCGCCGCCGCGCCGGACGGTGACGTCGTAGATTCCGCTACGTCCGTACCGGGTGCGCTCCACCGCGTCCGCCGTCAGCTCGTCTCCGAGCCGGCCCGGTGCCACGAAGACCACCTCGGCCGCCGCGGCGACCGTGACCTGGTCATAGGTGTTGCAGGCGAAGGCGAAAGCGTTGTCGGCGAGCAGGAAGACATAGCCCCCATGGACGATGTCATGGCCGTTCACCATCGCCGGGGTCACCCGCATCCGGGCGTGGGCTCGACCAGGTCCGACCTGGCTTATCTCGATGCCGAGGTGCCGCGATGCCCGATCCCGTTCGTACATCGCCGCCGCGCAGCGCCGCGCCAGTTCATCCGCGTCCGTCACGAGATCACCGTAGAGGAGGACGCCGCTCCTGCCGATCCCCCGCAACTGACCGGTTTCGCAGGGGACCTAGGCAGCGGCGGGCGTTTCGCTTATTTTAAGGAAAGTTTCCTATTGGTTCGGGGGAACGAGTCATGGGAGAACGATGGTGAGGCTGCGCAAGAGCGGGACAGCGGGCAGGACGAACCCGCGGAGAAGACGACGGATCGCGCTGCTCGGCGCACTGGTCCTCCCTCTCATCGGCACGGTGGTCGCGGCGCCGCCGGCCGCGGCCGCCGCGGTCAGCGCCTCGTGCGTGAAGACCTCGGACTGGGGCACCGGCTTCGAGGGCAAGTGCACGATCACCAACGGGACTGGCTCGGCCATCGCCGGCTGGAAGGTCGAGTTCGACCTGCCGTCCGGCACCACGATCGGGTCGTCCTGGGACGCGACGCGGACCACCTCGGGCGATCACCACACCTTCACCAACGCGTCCTGGAACGGCGCGGTCAATCCGGGTGGGACGGCGTCCTTCGGCTTCAACGGCACCGGTGGCGGCTGGGTCTCGGGCTGCCTGGTCAACGGCGCCGCCTGTGACGGCTCGGGCGGCGGGGGTGGCGGCGACGCCCAGGCCCCCACGACCCCGGCGAGCCTGCGCTCCACGGGAAAGACCTCGAGCAGTGTGTCCCTCGCCTGGAACGCCGCGACGGACAACGTGGGCGTGACCGGCTATGACATCTACCAGGGCACGACCAAGGCCGACACCGTCACCGGGACCACCGCGACCGTCGCAGGCCTGTCGGCGAGCACGGCCTACAGCTTCACCGTGAAGGCCCGCGACGCGGCGGGGAACACCTCGGCGTCCTCGAACGCCGTGGGCGTGACCACCGACGCCGCAAGCGGCGGCGGCGGGGGCGGCAACAAGGTCATCGGCTACTTCGCCGAGTGGGGCGTCTACCAGCGCGCCTATCACGTGAAGAACATCGACACGAGCGGCTCGGCGGCCAAGCTGACCCTCATCAACTACGCCTTCGGAATCGTGCAGATCGGCCAGTGCACGATCGGCGACAGCTACGCCGACTACGACCGCGCCTACAGCGCGGCGGAGAGCGTCGACGGGGTCGCCGACACCTGGGACGCCGGCGCGCTCCGCGGCAGCTTCAACCAGCTCCGCAAGCTGAAGAAGAAGTACCCGGGCCTCAAGGTGATCTGGTCGTTCGGTGGCTGGACCTGGTCGGGCGGCTTCACCCAGGCCGCCGCGAACCCGGCCGCCTTCGCCGACTCCTGTTACAAGCTGGTCGAGGACCCACGCTGGGCGGACGTCTTCGACGGCATCGACATCGACTGGGAGTACCCCAACGCCTGTGGGCTGTCCTGCGACACCACCGGGTTCTCGTCCGTCAAGAACCTGATGTCGGCGTTGCGCGGCCGGTTCGGCTCCAGCAACCTCGTGACCGCGGCCATCACGGCCGATGCCACGGCGGGCGGCAAGATCGACGCCGCCGACTACGCCGGAGCGGCGCAGTACGTCGACTGGTACAACCCCATGACCTACGACTTCTTCGGCGCCTGGGACGCCGCCGGGCCGACGGCGCCGCATTCGGCGCTGACGTCCTACCCGGGGATCCCGAAGGCGGGGTTCTACTCCGATGCGACGATCCAGAAGCTCAAGGCCAAGGGAGTCCCCGCCGGCAAGCTGCTGCTCGGCATCGGGTTCTACGGCCGCGGCTGGACCGGTGTCACCCAGAGCGCTCCCGGTGGCTCGGCGACCGGCGCGGCGCCCGGCACCTATGAGGCCGGGATCGAGGACTACAAGGTCCTGAAGACCAAGTGCCCTGCCACAGGGACCGTAGGGGGCACGGCCTACGCCTACTGCGGCGGTCAGTGGTGGAGCTACGACACCCCGGCCACCATCGGCTCGAAGATGGGCTACGCCAAGAGCCAGGGCCTGGCCGGCGCGTTCTTCTGGGAGCTGAGCGGCGACACCGCCGGAGGTGAGCTGATCACCGCGGTCCGCAACGGCCTCGGCTGAGGGCCTAGAGCCCGGATCTCGGGGAGGCGCCGGCTGCGGCCGCCTCCCCGAGATCCGTCCAGCAGAGAGTTCGTCACTCCAGATCCGACGCGGCACCGAGCAGGTGCCGGATGTGCGCGGTCGCGTCGGTGAACTCGGGCCGGCGCACCGTCTCGGCGTAGTCCCGCTCGGGCGGCAAGGCGACGTCGATGATCTCGGTCACGGTGCCGGGACGGGCGCTCATCACGACGACGCGATCCGAGAGGTAGACCGCCTCGGAGATCGAGTGGGTCACCAGCAGCACGGTGGTGCCCGTCTCCCGCCAGATCCGGTGGAGCTCGATGTTCATCTGCTCGCGAGTGAGCGCGTCCAGCGCGCCGAACGGCTCGTCCATGAGCAGCACCGGTGGCCTGTGCAGCAGCGCCCGGCACAGCGCCACCCGCTGCTGCATGCCGCCGGACAGCTCGTGGGGGTAGGAGTCCTCGAACCCCCGGAGCCCGGTCATGTCGATGAGCTCGTCGGCCCGCTCGCGCGCCTGCGCGCCGGGCATGTGCCGCATCTCGGCCTGCAGCAGGATGTTGCGCCGGGCGCTGCGCCACTCCAGCAGCGCCGCCCGCTGGAAGACGTAGCCGATGTCGTTCCGCGGCCCGGCCACCGCGTCGCCGTGGAGCCGTACGTGCCCGCTGGAGGGCTTGAGCAGTCCGGCGACGAGCTTGAGCAGCGTCGACTTGCCGCAGCCCGACGGCCCCACGATGGAGACGAACTGTCCCATCGGCACGCTGAGCGAGACGTCCTGCAGCGCCGTGACGTCCTTCTTCTTGGAGCGGAAGCGGACGGCCACGTGGTCCAGATCCACTGCCGCACCGGCCGCGCCGTCCTGGACCGCGGCCCCCTCCTTCAGGGTGTCCTCTGCCATGGTCATCCCTTCAGCGCCGCGCTGTCCCAGTAGTCCGCCAGCGGCTTCGGGGCGGTCACCATGCCGGCCTGGTGGAAGACGTCGATGGTCTGCTTCCAGTCCGCCTCGGTGTTGACGCCGGGGGCCTTGCCCTTGGTGGCGCCGGTGTGCAGCAGCGTGAGCGTGGTCTTGAACTGGTCCGACAGCACCTGCGCCGGCGGCAACTGCGCCGAGGCGCCCTGCATGCTGGCGACGGCGGCCTGCGGGTTCTGCTCGGCGGCCGCCCACGTCTCACTCGTGGCGTCGACCATCCGCTTGACCAGCGCGGGATCGCTCTTCAGGATCCGGTTACCGGCGATCAGGCCGTTGGAGTAAAAGTTCAGGCCGAGCTCGGAGAACCGCAGGTAGGACACCGGCTTGCCGGCCTTGTTCTGCATCGTCGGGCCCTGGTCGCTGGCGTAGCCGAGCAGCGCGTCCGCCCGTCCCGACACCACCGCGGCGATCTTGCCGGCCGGGTCGGTGTTCTGGACCGAGACGTCGGACTCCTTGAGCCCGTTCTTCTGCAGGAAGGCCGGGAAGGTCTTGGACAGCGCGTCGCCGGCCGTACCCGCGATCTTCTTGCCCTTGAGATCGCTCGGCGTCTTGATCCCCTTGGCCGAGAAGAACTGCACCGACGCCGGCGTGGTCTGCAGGAACACGCCGAGGCTCTTCACCGGGATGCCCTGTCCCACTCCGGCGAGCAGCGCAGGGGTGTCGGCCCAGCCGAACTGGGTCTGCCCGGCGCCGGTGGCCTGCACGGTCTTCTGCGAGCCCTGGCCGGCCTGGATCTGCAGGTCGATGCCGTGCTTTTCGTAGATCCCCTGCTTCTTGCCGTAGTAGAACGGCGCGTGCTCACCGTAGGGATACCAGTTGAGCGTGAGCGTGACCTTGTCGAGCTCCTTGCCCGACGCGCTCTTGCTCTTCTCCGTGCCGCCGCCCCCGCATGCCGCGGTGAGCAGGAGCAAGGGAACGAAGCCGACGACGAGTCTGCGGAGTTTCATGATGTGGCCCTCTTCGAACGGGGGTGGCGGTCAGGGGGAATCGAGGTCAGTAGGACGTGGTGACGGCTTCGCCGCGGCGGCTGGCGTGCCAGGGCAGCAGGAGCTTCTCGGCGATCTCCACGAGTACGAAGAGGACCACGCCGATCAGCGACATGATGAGCAGCCCCGCGAACAGCATCGGTGTGTCGAGGTTGCCGTTGGCCTGCAGGATCACGTAGCCGAGGCCCTGGTTGGCGCCGACGAACTCGCCGACCACCGCTCCGGTCACGGCCAGCGTGACCGCGACCTTGAGACCCGAGAACAGGTGCGGCAGCGACGCCGGGAAACGGATCTTGGCGAACGTCTGCAACGGCTTCGCGCCCATCGTCGCCGACAGCTGGATCATCTCGGGATCGACCGCCTTCAGCCCGGTGACCATGGAGATCACCACGGGGAAGAAGGCGATCAGCACGGCGACAACGATCTTCGGCGTGATACCGAAGCCGAGCCACACAACGAACAGCGGTGCTATCGCGATCTTGGGCACCACCTGCGCGAACAGCAGAACGGGATAGAGGGTCCGTTCCACGGTGGCCGAGTAGACCATGATCACAGCAGCGAAGATCCCCACCACGACGGCTATCACGAAGCCCAGCAGCGTCTCGTAGGTCGTCACCCAGCTGTGGTGCCAGATATAGCCGGCCTTGTCCCCCATCACCCGCAGGGTCGTCCCGGGCGAGGGCACGAGGTAGGGCTCGACGAGGTGAGCGGCCGAGACGACCCACCACGCGGCGAAACAGGCCACGAGGAGGACGACCGGCCGCCACGATCTTTCCAGCGCCTCTGTGAGCCGCTCCCCCATGCCGGGCCGGTCCCGCTCGGCCACTCCGGCCACCGCGGCCGGCGTCACGGCTGTGCTGCCCTGCCCCACGTTCACTCCTCTGACGTACGAGGCGCTCCGGCCCTGTAGTCGTGTCCGCCGGCTGTGAACCACTGCCGGAAAGCGCATTCTGAAAGCGCTTTCTGATACCGTAAAGATCAGATCGGGCCCCGGTCAATAGGTAGGCCCGATGGTCTCGAAAGCGTGACACCGCCTGAACGGGGGCGCTCCGTGAGCGAGCGGGCAGCACAGTCCCATGTGACCCTGGCCGTCGTGGCCAGCTCGGCCGGCGTCTCCCCCGCCACGGCGTCGCGGGTGCTGAACGGAACCTCGAAGGTCCGCGACGACCTGCGGACCCGCGTGCTCGCCGAGGCCGACCGGCTCGGCTACATCCCCAACGCCCACGCGCAGGCCCTCGCCAGCGCCTCCAGCCGGGTCGTCGGCGTCGTCTGCCATGACGTCAGTGACCCCTATTTCGCGGCCATCGCCTCCGGCGTGATGCGCGCGGCCACCGACCAGAACCTGCTGATGATGCTGGCCAGCACCTTCCGCGACCCGGCCCGTGAGATCGCCTACGTCTCCACGCTGCGGGCCCAGCGAGCCCTGGCCATCCTCCTCATCGGCTCCGGCTTCGAGGACCGGGCGTGGGAACGGGCGATGAGCGCCGAACTCGACCCCTATCTGCGCGGCGGCGGCCGGGTCGCCGTCGTGAGCCGCCACCGCTTTCTCCGGGTCGACACGGTCCTGCCGGCGAACCGGGCCGGCGGCGCGGCCCTGGCCCGCGCCATGCTGGCCCTCGGCCACCGTGACTTCGCGGTGCTCACCGGGCCGAGCTCGCTCACGACCGTGTCCGACCGGCTGGGCGGCTTCCGGGACGGGCTCGCCGAGGCCGGCGTCCGGCTCCCGGCCGGCCAGGTCGTGGAGGGCACGTTCAGCCGCGACGGCGGTTACCGCGCGTGCGCCGAACTGCTCGGGCGGGGGCTCAAGGCCTCGTGCGTCTTCGCCGTCACCGACGTGATGGCGATCGGGGCACTCGCGGCCCTGCGCGACCGCGGCCTGCGCGTACCCGAGGACGTGTCCCTGGCCGGCTTCGACGACATACCGATCGTCCGCGATCTGACCCCGCCGCTCACCACGGTCGCGCTGCCGCTCAGGCGGATGGGCGAGGCCGTCATGTCCCTCGCGCTGCGCGAACCGCGCACCCGGCGCTCCAGGGTGGAGCGCCTCGGCGGCGATGTCGTGCTGCGCGCCAGCACCGCGCCGCCGTGACCCGGCCTGAGCCCCGTCCGAGACCGTAACCCCCCGACACCCCCGGAGGCCCGGCGCATGCCCACCTCGCTGACCGACCTCACCATCGACCGGGTCGAGACCTTCGCCGTCGCACTGCCCACCCGCAGGTCCTTCGGCGTCTCCGGCGGCGCCGTGGCCGTGGCCGGCCGGCCGAGCCTGCGCGTGCTGGTGAAGGTGAGCGCCGACGGCATGCACGGCTGGGGCGAGGCGACCCCGATCCCGGCCTGGACGTACGAGACGGCCGAGTCGATCGTCACGACGATCGACCGCTACCTCGCGCCGGCCATCATCGGCCGGCCGGCCTGGAATCTCGACGCTGTAGACGCCGCGTTCGACCGGGCCATCAACCGGGGCTTCACCATCGGAGCGCCACTGGCGAAGAGCGCGGTGGACGTCGCGCTGCACGACCTCCTCGGCCGCGCCGCCGGAGTGCCGGTCGGCGTCCTGTGGGGGCAGCGGCGCACGGAGGAGATCGAGCTCGGCTGGATCGTGTCCGGCCAGTCTCCGGGCGAGGCCGGCGACAGTGTCGCGGAGGGGCGCGGGCTCGGCTACCGCGCGTTCAAGGTGAAGATCGGCCTGCACGACGAGGAGACCGACATCGCCGTGGTGGCCGCGGTCCGCGAGCACGCGCCGCGCGCGCCGCTCTGGGTCGACGCCAACCAGGGCTACACGGTGCCCGCCGCGCTGCGCATGGCCCGGCGGATGGAGGAGCTCGGGGTCACGGCCTTCGAACAGCCCCTGCCCGCCAACGACATCGCGGGGCTGCGCAGGCTCCGCGACGCCTCCCCCATCCCGGTCGCGCTGGACGAGAGCCTGCGCCATCCCAGCGACCTGGCGACGTTCGTACGGCTGGAGGCGGTCGACGTCGCCATCGCGAAGGTCCAGCGCAGCGGCGGGCTGACACTGTCACGGCGGCTGTGCGCGCTGGCCGAGGACAGCGGCGTGCAGCTCATGGGGTCCGGCCTCACCGATTCCGACCTGGGGCTGGCCGCCTCGCTGCACCTGTTCGCTGCGTACGGGATCGACACGCCCGTGGACCTCAACGGCCGTCAGTTCATCGAGTCGCCCTACGCGGGGCCGACCGTACGGATCGAGAACGGCGTCGCCCAGGTGCCCGACGGGCCCGGGCTGGGCGTCGAGGTGGACGAGACGGTGGTGCGCGAGCTCGCCGTCGACGTCCTGGACGCACGCGCCTGACCCTCTGGGGTCGTGGCCGGCCCCGGGCGGCCGGCC
>JAOPYH010000515.1 GCA_025964715.1 Streptosporangiaceae bacterium
CGGCTGGGCCCCGACCGCCGCGAACAGCGGGCCGCCGGCGGCGCGCGCCGCCGCGGGCGTTCGCGGCATTCCGTCGCCGACCGCGTCCAGGAACGCCCGGACCAGCCCGTCCGCGTCCGGCAGCTCCAGCGGCGAAGACCCCGGCAGCGGTACCGCACGGGCCTGTGCCGGCATCGCGGCCGCCAGCTCCCGGATCCGGTCGGCGTCCTGCGGGTCCAGCGGACCGACCCGCCAGGCGTCGATCTCTCCCGCGGAGATCCCGGGCAGCAGCCGCCCTCGGGCGACCAGCTGCAGCGCCACGAGGGTGGCCGCGCCCCAGAACGCCGCGGCGGGATGGGCGTGTGCGTCGGCGCGCGCCCGGCTCAGCAGGGGCACCGCCTCCCGGACCGGCATCCGCAGCGTCGCGACCGTGCGCGTACGGACCTCGTCATCGCCGCCGACGACGACGGTGAGCTCGCCGGGCTCACCTGGACCCTCGGGCGCACCGTCCCCGTCGGGATTCCAGAAGGCCATGGATCCCGCCCGCGGCGGATCCGCCGCCTCGAACACCACGGCGCAGCCAGCAAGCCCCGCTCCCCGTTCACGCGAGCCGCTCGTCATACCGACCTGCTTCCATCCGGCCATTCCCGCATCCCCGGCACTCCAGCCGCCCCACCGCTGCCCGACCCGCGGGTGCACGGGCCGGCCCGGCATCGTATCCCCAGGTCGCGCGCAGGGGAGGCGCCGTCTGCGACCTCGTACGGTGTATAGCACTCGCCGCCGAGGCTACCTGGCGTCGAGGCGCATTCGCCGTACACCGTATGGAGTTTTTCTGGGCAGAATGAAGAGCGTGACCACCGAGTACAGCGGCAGGGGGGACCCCTCGCGCAGCCTCGAACTGCTTTGGGGCCGTCAGGAGCGTCCCCGGCGAGGCCCCAAACCCCGGCTGACGGTCGAGATGGTGACTCGTGCCGCCGTCGAGCTCGCCGACGCCGAAGGCCTCGCCGCGCTGTCCATGCGCCGGGTCGGCGACCGGCTCAGCGTGTCAGCCATGTCGCTCTACACCTACGTGCCCGGGAAGGCGGAGCTGATCGACCTCATGCTGGACGCGGTGGCCGGGGAGGCACCGCTGCTGGAGGGCCTGAGCGGCGACTGGCGGGCCCGGCTGGAGCAGTGGGCCCGCGAGAGCCTGGCCTCGCATCGCCGCCACCCATGGGTCCTGCAGGTCGCCACCGTCCATCCCCCGATGGGCCCGAACGAGGTCGCCTGGGGCGACGCCGCGCTGCGCTCGCTCTCCGGCACCGGCCTCACCGACCGCGAGATCGTCGCGGTCATCAACGTCATGGACGGGTACGTGCGCGGCGTGGCCCGCAGGTCCGTGGACGCAGCCCAGGTCGAGCAGCGGACCGGCCTGACCGACGAGCAGTGGTACGCCTCCAGGGCCCCGCTGCTGGAGACGTTGATCGACCCGGCCCGCTACCCGACGATGCGCCGGTTCCACGACACCGGCGTGTTCCACGACCCCATCGACGATTTCGAATTCGGCCTGCACCGGTTGCTGGACGGCATCCAGCAACTGCTGCGCGAGCGCGCGGCCAAGCCCGCCGTCTGATGGCCCGCCGCGTCAGGAACGGCGGCCGAGCGTACGGTCGGCGAGCGTCCCCACCAGCAGCAGCGCGCTCAGCACGATCATCGCCATGGCCATCGCATGCAGCCCCCCATCGGAGGCCCGGTTGCCGTAGAACAGCCCGATGAGGCTCGAGGACGTGATCGCTCCGATGTATTGAAAGGTCCGCTGGAGCCCGGCGGCAGTGCCCACGTCGTCGACGGGGGCCTGGGCATAGACGGCGGCCTGGTTGCCGGTGGAGTTCAGTCCCTGCGGAACGCCGAAGATCATGGCGGCCGCCACCAGCAGGAGCGCCGGGGTACCGGAGCCGAGCAGGAGCAATACCGAGCAGCCGGCCAGCATCAGCACCGCGCCGAGCACCAGCGGCCCGCGGATCCCCTTGGTGCGGGCACCCAGCAGAGAGCACACCCCGGCCACCACGGACATCGGCAGAGTGATCATGCCGGCATGGGAGGGGCTGAACCCGTGACCGTCCTCAAGCCACTGCGCGAAGCCGTACATCACGCAGTACATCAGCACCCAGGCCACGCAGGTGCGCAGATAGCTCCTGGTCAGCGCCTTGTTGCGGGCCATCATCCGCAGGTCGAAGAACGCCTCGGCACGGCGCCACGAATGCGCGCCCAGCGCGGCCCCGGCCACGGCGATCACCGGGAGCAGCCACCACCGCGGGTGCCGCAGGTCCATGAGGAACAACAGGACGACGACGAGCGTGGCCGTGAACAAGCCGATGCCCACGACGTCGAGCCGGACCCCGGGCATGGACCTCCCGGCGCGCGGCGGGTCGCGCGGCAGCCACAGCAGCGTGAGGACGACACCGATGACCGCCAGCGGCGCGTTCACCACGAAGATCGCATGCCAGCCCGCGAGGTCGGTCAGCAACCCGCCCAGGGTCGGGCCGACGGCCGCGCTGGCCAGCGCGGCCAGAGAAAGGACCCCGAGGACGGTACGAGGGGTCTCGCGGCCGATGCGGCGGGAGTGCGCCCGCAGGATCGTCAACGCCGCCGGGTAGGCGGCCGAGGTTCCGATGCCGAGCACGGCCCGAACCCCTATGAGGAAGGCCAGCGAGGGCGCCGCGATCCCGGCGATCCCCGCCAGTCCCACGATCACGAGACCGGCGAGGTAGACCCGGCGCGCACCGAGGACACCGGCGATCCGGCCCATCACCGGCTGCGCCACGGCACTCGTGAGGTACAGGGACGCGATCAGCCAGACGGTGTCCATCACTCCGGCGTGAAAGTCCCGCCCGATCGGCACCAGCGCCGTGGAGATCATCGTCGAGTTGATGGGGTTCAGCAGTGACCCTATGACCAGCGGCGCGATCAGCCGGAACCCGAAAGTTCCCGCCTGTGACGCCGTGGACCCGCCCGCGTCGCCGGCCTGCGCCGCGGCCGGAGCCGTCCGATCGGTCAAGGCCGCACCAGCCGCTTCAGCAGCTCCATCGCGGCGACGAGGGTCCGTCGTTCGGCCGGATCGAGCTCTGCCGCGATCGCCTCGGCCAGCCAGGCCTGCTTGGCAGAGCGGGCCCCGGACAGCACCGCGGCGCCGCGCCTGGTCAGCGACACGAGCACCTGACGTCCGTCGGCCGGATCCGGGCTCCGCTCCACCAGGCCCCGCTCGGACAGGACGGAGAGGGTCGCGCCCATCGACTGCGGCCGGACCGACTCAGCGCGCGCAAGTGCCACGGTCGTGGAGGGGCCGTCGGAGTCCAGCCTGCTCATCGCGGCCACTTGCGACCAGGTCAGGTCGTGTCCCGCGGAGGCCGTACGTAGCCGGCGGTTCAGCTGGCCCACGAGCAGCCGCAGATCCGCGGCCACCGCACCCAGATCCTCGGCACTGTTGTCCGTCATATCCCGATTTTGAGGTTAAACAGGCAAACTTGCAAGTTTGCCTGTTCATTAGCACGTTCTACCCAGACCACCCGTGCGGGGATATTTCGAACATTCGTTCTAGACTGGGAGATATGAAGCGTTACCTCCCCGAACCGCACGATCTGATCGTCGCCGCGCTCCATGGGGCGGCATCTCGTCATGCCGGCTGGAAGGCCCCGACCGGGCCGGCGAGGGCGGCGGCGATCGCCGAGCTGCGTGGCATCGCCGGCGGCCGGGCGGACCTGCTCGCGCAGGTCGCCGGGCTGCTGCAGGGCTATTCACCCCCGGGCGACGCCATGCACGAGCACAATCGCATAGCCGCCAGCCTGCTCCTGGAGGCGGGTGCCGACCCTGCCCTCGTGCAGGAGTGGGTTGAGATCGGGTGGCAACGCCGCCAGAACGCCAGAGCAGTGCCGTTCAGCCGGACCATGCCCCCGGGCTGAAGGACCACCGCCCCACCCGCCCACCGATCATGTCCATGGGCGCCGGAAGCCTGGGCGGAAAGGAGTCCAAGCCAGGCCAAGGACTGGACAGATCCTTACATAGACCTATAAACCCACTGTGTGGACAACACAGACCCCCAGCGGACAACCGCCAGCCGGCGCGCCTTCCTCTCGGTCTCCGCCGCGGCCGTGGCCGCGGGAGTGGCGCTGGACCCGCGCCCGGCCGCAGCCGACGCCTCGGGCCATCCCGGCGGTCCAGGCCGCCCGGTCGCCAAGCAGGCCCCCGACGCCGAGCTCCGCGCGCTGCTGCGCGAGCTCGACCAGCGCCGCATCGAGGCCACCGTGCGCAAGCTGGTGAGCTTCGGCACCCGGCACACCCTGTCGACCCAGGACGACCCGTCCCGCGGCATCGGCGCCGCACGCGACTGGATCTTCGCCGAGATGCAGCGTTACGCCGCCGCGTCCGGCGGCCGGATGAAGGTCGAACTGCAGTCCTACATCCAGCAGCCCGCCAGCCGCATCCCCACGGCGACCCGGATCACCAACGTCGTCGCGACCCTGCGCGGGTCGACCACGCCCGAACGCGTCTACGTCGTCTCCGGCCACTATGACTCCCGCGTCACCGACGTAATGAACGCCACCGCCGACGCGCCCGGCGCCAACGACGACGCCTCCGGCGTCGCCGTCGCCCTGGAGATGTCCAGGATCATGGCGACCCGCACGCCCAAGTCGACCATCGTCTTCACCGCCGTGGCGGGGGAGGAGCAGGGCCTGTACGGCGCACGGCACATGGCCGAGCAGTACAAGAAGGCCGGCGCGGACGTGCAGGCGATGTTCACCAACGACATCATCGGGAGCAGCACCGCCGACGACGGCGCCCGTGACCCCCGTACCGTCCGGCTGTTCGCCGAAGGCGTCCCGACCTCCGAGACACCCGAACAGGCGAACGTACGGCGATCGGTCGGCGGCGAGAACGACTCGCCTTCGCGGCAGCTCGCCAGGTTCGTAGGCGACGTCGCCGACAACCGCGAGACCGGCATGACCGTGCGTGTGATCTACCGCCGGGACCGCTACCTGCGCGGGGGAGACCACATCGGCTTCCTCGAGCAGGGCTATCCGGCGGCGCGGTTCACCGAGCCGAACGAGAACTTCGACCACCAGCACCAGGACGTCCGCGTCGAGAACGGCAAGCAGTTCGGTGATCTCCCGCAGTTCTGCGACTTCGCCTACATCGCCCGCGTCGCGCGGGCGAACACCGCCACGCTCTGGTCATTGGCCCAGGGGCCCGGCACCCCCAAGAACCTCAAGGTCCGCACCGACCAGCTCACCAACGACACCGACCTGGTCTGGACCCGTGGCGCCGAACCCGACCTCGCCGGATACGAGGTGGTGTGGCGTGAGACCACCAGTCCCGACTGGACCCACGTGATCCCGGTCGGCGACGTCACTCAGGTGAAGATCGACCTGTCCAAGGACAACGTCTTCTTCGGTGTACGGGCGGTGGACCGCAGCGGACACCGCAGCCCGGTCAGCTTCCCCGCACCCGCCTGAATCGAGGCCTCGGCCCGCTCGGTGCTCTCCGTGTCCGGACGTGTCGGATCCGTGACGTTTTTCGGCCAAATGCTCACTACATGACAATGTCCGTTATCATGTAGTGGTGATGATGCTCGCCATGCCGGCCGACGACGCGCCCCTGGCCGGCATTCCGTCCGGCCGGGCCGGAACCGCCCTCGAGCCGGCCGGGGCCGTCCAGGTGCCGGGGCCATGCCCGCTCACCGGACCGGCTCCGGCCCGCACCCCGCGCGCGCTGGCCGAGCTGATGCGCGACCACGGCGTGCCGGCGGCCGCGCTGGAGAAGACCGCGGCGTGGCTGTCGGGGGAGCGGCGGCAGTCCGCCGCCACGCAGGCCGGCTACATCCGCGATGTGTCGTGGTGGCTGTCGTATGCGGCCGGGCGGGGGCTGGACCTGGCCGACGTCGACCCGGCCGAGGCGGACCTGTACGCCGCGGCGCTGCGGGCGGCGGGTCTGGCCGACTCCACCCGGGCGCGGCGGCTGTCGGCGGTGTCGTCCTGGTATGCCTACCTGACCCGGTCCCGCCTGGCGGCCCGCAACCCGTTCGGTGAGGGGATGGAACGCCCGTCGGTCCCGCAGACCTCCGAGACCCGCGGCCTGTCCGAGGACGAACTCGAGCGGATGCTGGCCTACACCGGCGCACGCGAGTCGGCCCGCACCCACGCGCTGCTGGCGCTCATGGTCGCGACGGGCTGCCGGGTGTCCTCGGTGACCAGGACCACCCTGGCGAGCATGGGCCGCGACCGCGGACACGCCGTCATCGACCTGCCGGTCAAAGGCGGCAACACCAAACGCTTCGTGCTGCCGCCCTTCGCCACCGACGCCGTCGACCGCTACCTCGCCGAACGGGCCGGCGGCGACGGCCCGCTGTTCGCGACCCGCACCGGCAAGCCCATCGACCAGCCGTATGTGTTCCGGCTGGTCCGCCGGGTCGCCGCGGCCGCTGCCATCGCTGACGCCGACAAGCTGTCGCCGCACTCGCTACGGCACAGCGTCGCGACCATGCTGCTGGACAGGGGACATCCGCTGCACGTCGTCCAGGACTTCCTCGGACACGCAGACCCGCGCACCACCCGCCGCTACGACCGGGCCCGTGAGTCGCTGGACCGCTCACCCGCCTACGACCTCGGCGCCGCACTCGCCGCAGGTGTCGCCCGGCACGCCCGCACCTACGCCTGACCAGGCCATGGCCCGGCCGTACTACCTCAGCGGTAGCCGGTGGTGTCCGCGCGCCGGCCCGCGTCCTGAACCTCCACGACGTACCGCCACGCGTCCGGACGGCTGCCGTCCTCATCGGTGAAGCCGTACACCCGCGCGAGCTCGCCGCTGGACAGAGACCGGCCGTTCCACCGCCCAGCCTCCGGATCCGCGGCGAGGGCGACAACCGCGCGCCCGACATAGGCCGGTGACTCCGAGATGGCAAAGTGCGGCTGCTTGGCGAGCGCGTCCCGCCAGGTCGCCTCCGTGACGCCGAACACCTCCAGCATGATCTCCGACCGCAACCACCCCGGTGTGAGCGACACCGCGGTCACCCCGAGCGGGCCCAGCTCCCGCCCCAGGGCAAAGCCCATGCGGTTGACCGAGGTCTTCGCCAGGTCATAGAAGAACGAAATGCGATAGTTCTCCGCGTTGTAGTCAGCCGTGCCATCGGTCAGCCCGACCACCAGGCCGCCCGGCGTCCTGAGCATCAGCGGCAGCGCGAAGTGCGCGGTGACGATGTGCGTGTCGATGGCCAGCCGCAGGATCCGCAGCCCTGTCTCGAGGGAGTGCTCCCACAGCTTCTTGTCCCAGCTGAACAGCAGCTCGGCGCCCCAGATCGCGTTCACCAGGACATCGAGCCGACCCTGCTCCTGGTCAATGCGCTCCACCAGTGACCGGACCTGCTCCGGGTCCAGATGGTCGACCTGCACGGCGATGCCCCTGCCCCCGGCCGCGGTCACCAGCTCGGCTGTCTCCTCGATGGTCTCGGGCCGGTCCATCTCCGACCGCCGCTCCCGCGTGCTGCGTCCGGTCACGTACACAGTGGCCCCGGCCGCGCCGAGCTGCACCGCGATCCCGCGGCCGGCGCCGCGCGTCGCCCCGGCGACCAGCGCGATCCGGCCTGCCAAAGTCCGGTCTGAGGAGGTTGCATTCGGTCCCATGGCCACAGCCTGGCAGCGAGGTCCGACAGAACATCTCAGGCTTGCTCCCGCGGATCCTTCCCCCCATCGCCGCGCTCCCGCAGGAGCGGGTGCGATCGCATCGCCGCCTCCAGCTCGCCCGGCAGTTCGTCGCGATAACGGCCGAGGGTCGACAGGTCCGAATGCCCGAGAACCCGGCGCACCGCGTCCATATCGGTCGCGGCCGCGAGCAGATGCGTGGCCGTGGTGTGCCGCAACCCATGCGGCGTGACCGCGCGGCGCCGTCCCGGGTCCACCCGGGCCAGGACCCGGTCGATGACGGCCTGCGCGTCACCACGCGCGAGGCGTTTGCCGCGCCACGACAGCAGGAGCGCCTTCTCGCCCGGGGGAGCGGACCTCTGCCGCTCGGCAATGTGGGCGTCGAGCACCTGCGCGACCTCACGCGGGATAGGCACGTCCCGGGTCTTACCGCCCTTGCCGAATATGCGCCAGTAGCGGACCCCGGCGTTGACGTAGAAATGCTCCACATCGGCGCGGACGAGCTCCGACACCCGGGGACCCACGGTCGCGAGCAGCAGCACGATCAGCGCGTCCCGCAGACCCGTACGCTGATCTGCCCGCTTCTTCTCATCGGGATCTGCCAGCGCGAGCCGCCGCGCCGCACCGAGCAGCCCCTCGGCCTGCTCCAGGGTCAGCGAACGACGCTGCGCCGGCAGCCCGCCGCGCTGTCTCGCAACGACGGTGACCGCCCGCATCGGGTTGAGCTGAACCCAGCCCGCGATGGCCGCGTGCTGGAAGAACGCCGAAACCGAACGGCGGAACCGAACCTGCGACGCCATGCTCTGTGCGGGCCCCGACGACGTCGGCCGCGCCGGACCGCCTCGCGGCCGACGCCCGTCCGGCTTGTGCGCGAAGGCCAGGAGAACCTCGTCTACGTCCTCACCCGCGAGATCGTCCAGGACCCGGTCGACGCCGGCCAGCACGGCAAAAGTGGAGACATCACGGATATAGACCTCGGCCGTGCCGGGGGAGAGGGCCCCGGTCGCCGTCTTGGCCAGCACCATGTCCGCGTAACGGTCGGCGGCGTCTTGAACAGTCAGACGTTGAAGATCGACAGGGCGCACTGCCACACCGTACCGAGGGGCTCCGACAAGATCACAGACGGCGAGGTGGCATCCCGGATGGCCTCCCGCGACGGCCCAGCGCGCGCGGTGTACTTCGCCATCTTCATCCCGCCTTGGTGGGTGGAGCCGGACTATCAGTACAGACCGCTGTGTCTCCGAATTCAGACATCAAGGCGGATACCAGACAGTAGGTGCATACTGTCGGGTTTAGGACGCTGTCTCTACAAGCTGTGCCTACATGCTTGAAGTCCTGCGTTTGCTTCACCGGTCCGAGGCTGACGCCGGTGACGCGTGACATGCCCGAACTCGACCCGGCCATGGCCTGCGTACAGGCCACGGCCGGGTCCATCCGACACAAAGAAGATCATCCGGCAACGTGATCATCCGAGGGTGTGCCGCATGGCCGGCGGGTCGCCTCAGCGGTCCACTGATCTTTGACGTACGCCGTCCGCCCGGTTGAACCGTGCATCCTGGCGCGTACACGAAGACATGAACGGCGCCCAGAACCCCTTCCGGCCAGGCCTATCCCGATGGTCGATAATGTACATTATGTTAAGTAGACGAACGCTGGGCCGTCACCCGGTCATGAACACAAGGTCGTGAACCTACAGCCCTTTGCCGCCGGCAGGCCGCAGCTGGGTGGCCTCGGGAGGCGCGGCGAGCAGGGGCTTCGCACGCTTGATCATCTCCTTGGCACGCTCGCCCTCCAGCGAAGCGGCGTGCGCCTCCTTGCTGGTCCAGGCCTCGGTGACCCAGATGGTGTCATCTCGAGCCGGTGAGCGGCTGACGAGATAAAGTCGGCAGGCCTCCAGCCCGGTCAGCCCGTCGGCGGCCTCCAACAGCATGGCTGCGAGCGCGTCCCCCTGACCGGGTACCGCCGTGAACCGGACATGCATCCCGAAAGCAGTGGTCATCGCGGCAGTATCGCACGACCGCCGGGCCTGTGTTCGTGTGCGCTTCTCCCCCGGTGCTATGTCACCTCATTCCGGTTAACCGCACGCTGTGCGGCCTACGTCGGAGCGAGCCGGCAGGTCCGGAACGCGAGGAAGGACAGGCGGCGCGGGTAGTGATCTCACGGTGACGATCGAACCGGCCGGGGGCACCGAGGCGGCAGGACACGCGACAGCGGCGGTGCGGCGCGCCGAGACAGTCATCCTCTCGGCCTTCGGGAGCTTCGGCCTGACATGGGGCATGTACGCGGCCGCGATCCCGGCGATCAGGGCTGCGACCGCCGTATCGGACGGCTTCTTGGGGCTGGCCCTGTCGGCCGGAGGGCTCGCTGCCCTGCCGACGATGCTCCTTGCCGGGCGGCTACTCGACCGGTTCGGCCGACGGGCGTTCGTGACCGTGCTTGCACTGTTCGCCATTGCCGCGCCGATCCCCGCGTTCGTCACCTCGGGCCCGGCGCTCGTCGTCGCGCTCCTCGCCTTGGGCGGTTGCTCCGGCGCGCTCGACGTCGCGATCAACCACGCCGCGGTCGAAGCCGAAGCCACCACTGCGCGGCGCCTGCTCAACCGGGCGCATGCGACCTTTTCGCTGGGACTGCTCGCCGGCAGCCTGATCCTCGGGGCGGCACGGGTTGCCGGTTCGCCGCCCGGTTTGCCGCTGCTCGTGCTCGGCTTCCTGCTGCTCGCCGGAGCGATCCCCGCCTGGCTGGGCCTGGGCGCGCGCGAGACCGTGCCGGATCCCCCGGGCCGATCGGCCCGGCAGGCCTGGTGCCGCCCGCTGGTCTGGGTGGCCGGAACCCTCGGAGTGTTCGCGCTGCTCGTAGAAAGCGGCCTGCAGCAGTGGAGCGCCGTGTTCCTCGAAGACGTCCTCAGGGCCACCCCCGGGATCTCGAGCTTGGGCCCGGCCGCGTTCGCCGGTGCGGCTGCGGCCGGACGGCTCGCTGGGCATGTGCTCGGCCGGGTGCTCACCGATGTCCCGATCCTGCTCTGCGCCGGCCTCGTCGCCGCACCAGGCACGCTCCTGGTGGCCATGGCCGGGCGCCCGGCCATGGCTTTGGCCGGCCTCGTCCTGGCCGGAATGGGGATCTCGGTGGCGGCCCCGACCCTGTACGGGTTCGCCGGCCGGCGCGTACCGGCCTCTGCACGGGGAAGTACGATCGCCGGGGTCGCGGGCATCGCCTACCTCGGCCTGCTCAGTGGTCCGGGCGCCGTCGGTATGGTGGCCGACCTGCTCAGCCTGCGGTGGGCGTTCGGGCTGCTCGCCGGCATCGCACTAGCCATGGGGTTCGGCGCACTGGCCCTACGTCCGTGGGTCCTGGGCGACCGCTGACTCCCCGGCCGGCGAGCCCCGTGTGCTCACCTCGTCCGGCCACTCCCCCAGCCCCGGCGCGGGGATACTGCAGGCGTGTACCGAGAGAGAGTGTCCCGTATAGCCGGTGCGGTGGTGTGGCAGCGCACGGTTCTGGCCTCCGACGCCCGTCTCCGCGTGCTTCCGGACGGTTGCATGGACCTGATCTGCGCGGGCGATGAGCTGATGGTCGCGGGGCCGGACACGGCCGCGTACGTCACCACGGGTCCTTCGGGCTTGTCCTACGCGGGGATCCGCTTCGCACCTGGCACGGGACCCGCGCTGTTCGGAGTCCCGGCCTATGAGCTGCGTGACGAGCGTGCTCCGCTCTCGGACCTCTGGCCCGCACCACAGGTCCGAGAACTCACGGACTATGTCTGCACGGCAGGCGACCGCGCGGCCGCGCTAGAAGTGATCGCGGACAGGCGGCTCCGACAGGACCGGTCACCTGACCGATCGATCACCCAAATCGTCACCCGGCTACGCGCCCAGCTCCCGGTGGCCGCCATCGCCGCGGACGCCGGCGTGAGCGAACGGCAGTTACACCGGCGCTGCCTGACCGCCTTTGGATACGGCCCGAAGGTCCTCGGCCGCATCCTCCGCATGAACAGGGCGCTGGCCATGGCGCGAGCCGGGATGCCCTTCGCAGCCGTGGCGGACGAGGCGGGCTACGCCGACCAGGCGCACCTCGCCCGTGACGTCCGGGCTCTGGCGGGTGTCCCCCTCAGCATGCTGATCGGCTAGGCGAACGGCTCCGCTTGTTGAGGGTTTTTGATGTCGTTTTTCCAGTGAGTGTTTTTTAAATACGCCACTCGCCTTTACGCAGTAAAGTTCGTTCGATGCAGTGACGTAAGCGCGGGAATCAGATCCACGGCACCATCCGGCTTGACCTCAACCCACATTGAGGTCAGATGCTTGGCGCGGCGCGGGCGTCGGCCTGATCCCCCGATGCTCAGGGCCGCCCGTACGACCGTGACCACTCCCCCGAGACACCGGCGGTGCCTGATGGATATGGAAGGGACCGCGTGGACGTCGCTGTACACGGCGATGCACGCGCACCAGGAACAGCGGCCCTTCTCCAGAGCCACGCTGCGGCGCATCGGACTTTTCGCCCGTCCGCACCGGCGCCGGCTCGCGCACTTCGTGCTGCTGAGCGTCATAACGGCCGTGCTGGTCGTTGCGACCCCCGTACTCGGGGTGTCGGTAAGAGCCGTGTCACCAGGTACACGCGATTGAGTACGCCCAGCTCAACGGTGCCCTACTGGTCGGTGGGAAGGTGGCTGACGGCGTCTTCGAGGTCGGCGTGGGTGGGGAGGGTGTACCGCCGGGTGGTGTCGAGGCGGTCGTGGCCGAGTAGCTCGGCCACGACGACGATGTGGACACCGGCGCGGAGCAGGTTGATGGCGAGTTCGTCCATGAGTTGGTCGACGGCCCGGGTGGTGAGCCGTCCGCCGCGGCGGTTGAGGAACAGGGCCGGGGCGCCGGCGCCGGGCCAGGAGGCGCGTTCGGTCCGCCATTCGGTGACGGAGGTCCGGGCGGTGCCGTCCAGCAGGGGGACCTCGCGGGAGGACTCGCCCTTGCCGGACCGGACGATGACCTTCCCCTTCCGCGCGGACAAGGGGACGTCCTTGTCGTCCAGGGCGACGAGTTCGGCGATCCGCAGCCCGGAGTAGAACAGCAGCCGGCCGATGGCGCGGTCGCGGGTAAGGGGCCGTCGTTCGACGGCGGGCAGGTACCGCTTCTGCTGGCGGGCGTCCAGGGCGCGGGGCGCGAGTTTGGGGGCGTCGTCGCGGCGGACGACCGCGGGGCCGAGCCCGAGCTGGGCGAAGAGGTGGTCCAGGGCGGTGAGGTGGGCGTTGACGGTGTTGGCCGCGGGGTGCAGGACGGTCTTCATGTGGGTCTTGTAGTCGCGGACGGCGAAGTCGCGATCGTGGGCGTCGGTGAGCGGGTCGCCGTCCAGGCCACTCCCTTCCAGCCAGGCGAGGAAGGTCCGCACCCGGGAGTCGTAGGCGCGGCGAGTGTCGCCGTCCAGCGGCGCCCGCTCCAGCGCCGCGGCGTAGGCGGCATATCAGAAGCCAAGCGCGGTGATATACGAACTCGGTTTGGCGCCGCTCGCGCTCACTGCTCCGAGGGCCGCCCGGTCGTCGATGTTGAGGCGGTGGGTGGGTGGCGACTCGGAACGTGTTCTCCGAGGAACAGCT
>JAOPYH010000178.1 GCA_025964715.1 Streptosporangiaceae bacterium
ACCCCTCCTCGGAAGCCGCCTGAGACCCAGCCCGTACGCAGCTCAGCAGAGCCGGATATCTACCACCGCCGCAGCAGAGCACCCAGTCCTGAGACC
The DNA here is from genome assembly GCA_025964715.1 of Streptosporangiaceae bacterium. GTDB lineage: Bacteria > Actinomycetota > Actinomycetes > Streptosporangiales > Streptosporangiaceae > Actinomadura_C. Next base: position 97 of record JAOPYH010000178.1, read on the forward strand.
ACTCCCGTAGCTGTCTACGAGGGAGTGCGCAGGTACGTGATCAACGGCCCGACCGATGAGGAGAGACCACCGTGGACCTGACCCCTGAACTAGAACCGCGCATCTGGTCGCACATCACCGACGAGCTACCCGAGGGTCACCCGCTGGCACAAGAGGCCGTCGCCTGCATCGTCTGCCGCAAGCTGGTCCACGCTGACTACAACGAGTGCATGGCCACCTGGGTGGAGACGGGTCGTGGCCCTTACTGCTTCGGCTGCTTCGCCGAGGCGATCAAGGACGTCCAGCCGCCCCGGAACTACGTCGCCCCGAACGGCAGGGAGATGACCATCGCCGAGGAGACCTACTACCTGATGAGCGAGGGCGAGGGCTGGGGCTTGACCTCGGAAACGCTGCGCGAGGCGACGACCCAGTCGGGAGGGGAGTGACCGTGGACCTGACTCCAGAGATAGATGTCCTAGGACGATCCAGCGGTAGCGACGGGCAGGAGACCGACCGTCAGCTGATGGAGCACTTCGGGAGGTTGGCCGAATCGTGGATCTCTATCGCGGGTCTGGTCAACCACAGGGAACGGGGGGAAGCGTGATCAATCAGCTCTGCGTCGCGCCGCACTGTGGCCTGCCGGGCAAGCACCTCGACGGCTGCGACGGACACGTGGAGGAGTGCGAGTCCGACCGCTGCGACGGGTGCTGCCGTGGCTGCCTTCCGGCCCGGGCGGCGGATGGCCTGTATCTGTGCCCTCGGTGTCGGTGGCTGCTGGCCGAGGACGCCGAGCGGGCGGCTGAGCTGTACGAGGCGCTCGAGCTGTCCCTGACCGGCGGCGGCCGGCAGGGCGAGAAGACGTCGGGCGGCAAGGGTGCGGGTACGGAGCTGAACACGGCGGCGGTGGAGGCGAGGAGCGCGATCCGGGCGACCCTGGTATCGCTGGTGCGGCTGATCTCGGAGGAGCGCGGGGTGAGCCTGCCGTGGGGCTGGGTGGGCTGGGTGGAGAGGTTGCCGTTCGGGTTCATCGGGCCGCCGAACCGGATCCGGCACCGCTTCTACGACACGTCGCTACCTGCCCTGGCCAGGATGGTGGAGAAGCACACCGACTGGCTCGCCGCCCATCAAGCGGCCGACGAGCACGCGAGGGACCTCCGCGACCTGGCCACGGACTCGAGGACCTGGCGCCTGGCCTACCCCTCAGCGAGTGATCGGCTGTACATCGGCGAGTGCCCATTGGCCAAGCCGACCGAGGACGGCTCCCGAGAGATCTGCGGCTCGAGGCTCTACCAGCTACCGGACGAAGTCTTGGTGACCTGCCGGGGCTGCGACAAGGCGGAGACGGTGGAGTGGTGGCAGTTGAAGATCACGGGCGAGGCGGGCGGGATCGTGGACGCCTACGCCGGCGCCGCGCACCTGAGTGTGAAGTGGCGTAGGCCGGTGGATCCGGCACTGGTGCGCAAGTGGGGCCTGCGTACGAAGACGACCGGCGTGGCTGCGGTGACCGAGGTCGAGCCGATACCGGGCCGGCACCTCGAGGACTGCACGAAGAAGGAGTGCGGCGGCTGCTACCGGCGGCCGATCCGGGACGACAAGAACCGGGCGCAGTATCAGCTTGACCAGCTGGTGGCGTGCGCGGTGAAGATGTGGGGACCAGGGAGAAGGGCAGCTGCATGACCGACGACATGAAGCGGTACACCCTAGAAGAGGCGCGGCAGATCATTCGACGGGAGGCTGCCGAGAAGGTATGCGGCACGCTTGGCCATGACCTGATGATCCAAACCGCGGCCACTGACCGCGCGGGCGGCGTGGTCCTGGGCCGGCGGGAACCGACGCTGATCATGTGCAAGTTCTGCTACCGGGAATGGGACGTGGTACCCCGTGGATGATCTGGTGGAGTGGCTCTACTCCGACCGTCCCGGCTACCGCGAGGAGTGGCGACCGTGACCGCCTGCGCGTGGTGCGGCGCCGAATTCGAAAATACGGGCATCGAGATCACGACACTGGGCGATCCCGAACCGAGATGGGTGCTCACCTGCCCGACGCCTGGCTGCGTGCCTCGCTGCCCGATCTGCCGTGGCGTCGTCGACGACATCCACGGACCGGAGTGCGGCCCGATCATCCTCGCGAAGCTCGGCGACTTGTCGCCCTGCACGATCAACCGCGCGGACTGCGGACAACGCGAGCAACCGATCCCCGTGCCCCGACACGCCGCTGTCCGTCAACCAAGCTTGACAAAGAGATCCTCTTGTCTCACCCTCTAGGTCAGGATGGGTGATCCATCGGCGCTGGAGGTGTCGATGCGGTCGCCCTCTCTGCGTCTCTGGACCCACCGATGAGGGCGCTGAAGGTCTGCTCCACTCCGAAGTGTCCGGAACTCGTACCGTCTGGCCGCTGCGATACCTGCAAGAAGGCGGCGGACAGGGCACGGGGTACGGCAGCGGAGCGCGGGTACGACCACCGTTGGCAGACCCGGATCCGACCACGGTTCCTGCGCAAGAACTTGTGGTGCGTGTGCACTGACACCGGCCATGGCCATGGTGTCCAGTGCATGGCACCGAGCACGGTGGCTGACCATCACCCCACGACGAGACGCGAGCTGGTACGTCAGGGCGTGCGTGATCCTGATGCTGACCATCGACTGCGACCGTTGTGCAAGGCATGCCATGACAAGCACACCGCGGCGACGTCACCCGGTGGATGGCATGGTCAACAGTGACCGAGCGTGACATGGGTCGATGGTCGGGCAAGGGGTGGGGGAGTACCCCAAACCGGACATTCCCTCAGTACCGCTGGGGAGGCTGATTCCCCTGTGTACGGGTCTGGGGATCTCTGAAACATGACGGCGGTTACGCGATGTAACCACCGATCCGACCGTGGCGCGATGCCGCGAGAGGTGAGCACCGATGCCTGGAATGGGACCACCGCCGAAGTCGACGAACGCGCGCCAGCGGCGCAACGCCACGTTCTCCATGACGCAGCTGCCGGCCGAGGGTCGCGGTCCGAAGCGGGCGCCGAACTGGCCGCTCGCCCCGGACGTGGTGATGACGGTCCGCCGGGACCTGGCGGCGAAGAAGGTCGAGCGGCTGACGCTGGACCGCGAGGAGCTTCAGGCCGAGGGCAAGTCCATCACCGCCGTGGAACGCCGGTTGGATGCGGCGCTCGAGCAGATGTACATCCTCGAGGCGCAGTTGAAGGCGCAGCGCCGGCTCGAGACGGAGCTGTGGCGGGATCTGTGGCGGTTGCCGCAGGCCGTGCAGTGGTACCGGCTGAAGTGGACCCGCGACGTCGCCCAGTACGTGCGACACAAGGTGCTCGCCGAGCTGGGCGACATGGACGCGGCCAAGGAAGCGCGACAGTGGTCTGACCGGCTGGGCTTGACGCCGCTGGCGATGCTGCGCCTGCGCTGGGTCGTGGCGGTCGACGAACTCGCGGAGAAGCGCAACGAACGTAACGAGCGGGCGCAGTCGGCGCCTGAGCCGGTTGGGCAGTCGGGCGGTGAGGATCCGCTCGCCGCGCTGCGTGCGCTCTGATGGCGACGTTCGTTGTTCCGTCGCTCGAGGGCGACCTCATCGACGGGCAGCCGTGGCCGACGCTCGGCCCGCAGGTGTGTCAGCTCATCGAGGAGCGGTGCGTCCACGGCCCGGGCGACCTGCGCGGCAAGCCCGCGAAGATCGACGCCGAGAAGAAGGCGCTGATCCACCGGGCCTACCAGGTGTACCCGCGGGGGCATCGCCGGGCAGGTAAGCGCCGGTTCAAGCAGGTCGCGATCAGCTTACGTAAGGGCTCGGCGAAGACCGAACTCGCGGCGTGGGTGATGTTCGCCGAGCTGCACCCCGAAGGTCCGGTGCGTACCGACGGGTGGCGCCAGGACGACAACGGGCTGTGGCAGCCGGTTGGCCGGCCGGTGACCGACCCGTACATCCCGATGATCGCCTACACCGAAGAGCAGACCGAAGAACTGGCCTACGGGGCGCTGCTGTTCATGTGCTCCGAGGGCCCGGACGCGGACCTGTTCGACGCGGGCAAGGAGCAGATCACCCGCATCTACGGCGACGGCAAGGCCCTGGCGCTCGCCTCGAGCCCGAACGCCGCCGACGGTGCGCGTACGACCTGCCAGCACTTCGACGAGACGCACCGCATGGTCTTGCCGAGGCTCAAGGACGCCCGCGAGACGATGAAGAACAACCTCCCCAAGCGCGTCATGGCCGACGCCTGGGAGTTGGAGACCACCACCACCTACGCCGAGGGCGAGCAGTCGGTCGCCCAGGACACCCACGAGTACGCCGAGATGGTGGCTCAGGGCAAGGTCAAGGACGCGACCATCTTCTTCTTCCACCGCGAGGCCGCGGCCCGCGACGAAGAAGACCTCGAGGATGGCGACCAGCTGCGCGCGGCGATCCGGGAGGCGTCCGGGCCGGCGCTGGCGCAGTGGGAGGACTTCGAGGGCCAGGTCGACTCGATCGCATCCCTGTACAACCGGCCGGGTACCGACCGGTCCTACTTCGAGCGGGTGTGGCTCAACCGGCGGGTGACCGCCTCGCGGTTCGCGTTCGACACGAAGCGCTGGAACAAGGACCTGGCCCACCCGGACGTCCGTATCGACAAGGGCGAGCCGATCGTCATCGGGTTCGACGGCGCCCGCTGGCGCGACGCGGCCGGGTTCATCGCCACGCACATCGAGACCGGCTTCCAATGGGTCCTTGCTGCCTGGGAGAAGCCAGAGGGCACTCCCGACCGGGCGGACGACGACGCTGAGCGGTTGTGGGAAGTCACCGACGAGCAGGTCGACGCCGCCCTAGCTGAGGCCATGGAGCTGTACAAGGTCGTGCTGGTGTACGCCGACCCGCCGCGGTTCGAATCCAACGTGGCGAAATGGTCGGGAAAGTACGGCGAGAAGCGGGTGGCCGAGTGGTACACCAACCGGCCCCGCCAGATCGGCCAGGCGATGCGCGCCTACGTGACCGGCCAGCGCTCCGGTGAGCTGACCCATGACGGCAACGAGATGTACGCCCGGCACATCGCCAACGCCCGCAAGGGCGACCTGAAAGTCCGCGACGACGACGAGACGCCGCTGTGGACGATCTACAAGCCGAAGCCGGACTCCACGAAATACATCGACCTTGACATGGCCGGATGCCTGTCCTGGCAGGCCCGCCTCGACGCCATCGCCAAGGGCGGCTGGCAGAAGAAGACCCGAAAGCTCGTCGTCATGAGGTGAGGAGGCCAAGCCTTGGCTCTTCCTACCTCTGAGCAGGACTGGGTCACCTACCTCGCTCAGATCCACGACCAGGAAGTCCGAGAACTCAAGGCCCTAAACGACGAGTACGAACTGAAGTCGGTCAAGGCGTACATGCACCCGGAGATCTTCCGGGAGATCGGCGACCGGCTACAGCAGGTAGTAATCGCCTGGCCGATGATGGTCGTGGACTCCCTCGAGGAGCGCCTCGACGTCGAAGGGTTCCGGCTGCCGTCGGCGGGCTCCGCCGACGACGACCTGTGGCGGGTGTGGCAGGAGAACTCCGCAGACGAAGAGTCCCAGTTGGCTCACGTGGACGCGCTGACGATGAAGCGGGCCTACATCGCCATCGGCACCAACGAGGACGACGCCGACACGCCGCGGATGACGTTCGAGTCGCCGCTCGAGGTGTACGGCGACATCGACCCCCGGACCCGTCGGGTCCGGGCGGCCCTTCGCCGGTACTCCTCCTACGGCGGGTCGTATGCCCGCGAGCAGGAGCACTACGCGACGCTGTACCTGCCAAACCAGACGGTCTTCTATGAGCGGACCGGGGTCGCCGGCCAGTACAACGAGATCGACCGCGACCAGCACAACCTGGGGCTACCGCCGATCGTGCCGATGGTCAACCGGGCGCGGCTGGCGGACTGGCGGGGTCGCTCGGAGCTGGACCCGATCCTGCCGCTGGCTCACGCGGCGAACAAGATAGCCACGGACATGATGGTCGCGGCCGAGTTCGTGGCGCTGCCTCTTCGGGGCATCATGGGCCTCGGCCCGGAAGACCTCGAGGACGCCGGCGGCAACAAGATGACCGCGCTGCAGGCGCTCCTCGGCCGGCTGCTGCTGGTACCCAACGCCGACGAGAACACCAAGATGTTCGAGTTCACGTCGGCGAACCTGTCCAACTTCCACCAGACCATCGATGCGCTGGCGAAGTTGGTCTCCTCGATCGCCGCCCTTCCGCCGCACTACCTCGGGTTCACCACCGACAACCCGGCGAGCGCGGACGCGATCAGATCCAACGAGATCCGGCTGGTAAAGCGGGCCGAGCGCAAGCAGCGCGCGTTCGGCGGCGCCCACGAGCAGGCCATGCGGATCGTGCGTCGACTGCAGGAGGGCGACTGGGATCCGAAGCTGCGCAGGCTGGAGACGATCTGGCGCGACGCCTCCACGCCGACGGTGGCGCAGGTCGCCGACGCCAGCGTGAAGAAGCATGCCGAGGGGATCATCTCCACCCGGCAGGCGCAGGAAGACTCCGGCTACACCGACGCCCAGATCAAGCGGATGAACGGCGAAATGGCCGCTCAGCGGGCGCAGCTGTTCAAGCTGCCGACCGCGGCCGATCAGGTGCCGCCGACGAAGCCGGCGGTGACCGGTGGCGACGTCAACCCAGCTGCCGCCTGACCTTCGGGCGCTGGCGCAGGCGCATCGGGTCCGGCAGCAGCAGTTGGCTATGGCCGCTACCCAGCAGACCGCGCGCCTGTGGGGACTTCTCGACCAGAACGACCCGGCGGGCTCATGGTCGTCGATCGCGCCGCGGATACTCCAGCTGATCGTCGCGGCGCTGCTCGAGGCGTCGCGGGGCAGTCAGGACTACGTGTCCGCCGCGGTGCGGATGTGGGGTGCCGACCCGGATCCGGCCGGGCAGGTAGCGGAGTGGACGTTCGCCCAGACCGCGAGCGACGGGCGGCCGCTCGACACCCTGTTGGAGCAGCCGGCCCTCGAGGCGCAGGCGTTCGTCGACCAGGGCATGGATCAGCGCCAAGCGAAGACGATCGGGCAGCGGCACCTTGACCGCATCGTCGCTACGCAGGTCGCGGACGCGGCCCGGGTGCCAACCGGGGTAGCGCAGGTCAACGACCGGTCTATACGCGGCTGGATCCGGATGCTCACCCCGCCCAGTTGTAGCCGGTGCGTGGTCCTCGCAGGGAAGTTCTACGCCGTCAATGCAGGGTTCGATAGGCATCCATTCGATGATTGTGTGCATATCCCGGCGGCCGAGCACATCCCCGACCTGGCCACCGACCCGAAGGCATACTTCGACTCTCTCGATGAGCCCGAACAGGACCGGGTATTCACGATCGCCGGCGCCAAGGCCATCAGAGACGGCGCCGACATCGGCCAGGTCGTCAACGCTCGCCGCGGCGCGACCGGTATCGGGTACGCCGCAGGCCGGCTCACCGCCGAAGAGCGCACGATGCTGCGCGGCGGTCGCCAGCGTGGCCGCCTCGACACCATCCGCGTCAACGGTCGCGACGTCTTCGCCACGACTGAAGCCAGCACGACCCGCGGTGTCGCAGGTGTGCGACTGGGGGCGAAGGAGACCGGCAAGAAGACGGCCGGCTCCCGCTACCGGCGGGCCCAGATCCCCCGGCTCATGCCGGAGCAGCTATATCTCGAGGCCGAGCGGCTCGGGTGGTCTCGCGACGAGATCGTCCGTCAGCTCAAGCGCTTCGGTTACATCCTCTGACCGGCGCGATGCCGGCCAGCTCACCAGAAGGTCGCGATGACCGCACCAGTAGAACCGACCACCGAACCGAAGCCGCCCGCGGATCCGCCTGCAGGGGATCCGCCGGAGCCCGTCGACGACAAGCCGTTGGGTGAGGGTGGCGAGAAGGCGCTGCAGGCCGAACGTGAAGCACGTAAGGCTGCGGAGAAGGAACTCGCCAAGTTCCGTAAGGCCGATGAGGACCGGGTGTTGGCCGGCAAGTCGGAGCTCGAGCAGGCGCAGGCCAGGCAGGCAGCCGCGGAGGAGAAGGCCGTCGCCGCCTCCAATCGGGCGGTCAAGGCCGAGATGAAGGCGGCCGCCGGTGACTGGGCGGATCCGTCCGACGCTCCGCGCTACCTCGACGACCTGTCCAAGTACGTCACCGCCGATGGCGACGTCGACTCCGAGGCGATCGCGAAGGACCTCGCCGAGGTCCTCAAGAACAAGCCTCACCTCGGTAAGGGCGCGACGCCCAGGCCGGGGCTGAAACCAGATCCATCCCAGGGAGCACGGGGCGAACCCGCGACCGGGAAACCCACATCACTCGGCCAGGCCCTTGGTGAAGCGGTCCGACAGCAGATCGCCGCCAAGCGCTAAAGCCTCGCAACCTGGAGAGCATTATGGCTGTAACGCTTGCCCAGGCGCAGGTCAACGTGCAGAACGCCGTTGACTACGCCGTCATCGACAACTTGCGCCGCTACTCGTGGCTGCTCGACCAGATCACGTTCGATGACGTGGTCAACCCGGGCACCGGCGGCGCGACCCTGACCTACGGCTACACCCGGCTCACCGCCGCGGCGCCGGCCGGTTTCCGGCAGTACAACTCGGAGTTCGTGCCGGGTCAGGCGCAGCGCCAGCGGTTCACCGTGGACCTCAAGCCGCTCGGTGGTGCGTTCACCCTCGACCGTGACCTCTCGGACCTCGGTTCAGCGGCGACGAACGAGATGACGTTCCAGATGCAGCAGCTTCTGACGTCGATCCGCGTCCGGTTCGGCCGCGAGGTGATCATCGGCGACACGGCGGTGGACGCGACCGGTTTCGACGGCCTGTCCAAGTCCCTGGTCGGCACCAGCACGGAGAAGTCTGCCGGCTACACCGCGGCGGGGATGGGGGACTGGCGTCCGGTCACCGTCAACACGCAGGCCTTGGCGCAGCAGCGCCTCGATGAGGTCGACGACTGGCTGTCGCTGATCGTCCCCTCGCACACCGGCTCCGGTGACCAGGGTGTTCCCGGCGCCGTCCCGCCCGGGGTGAAGGCCCTCCTCGGCAACACCAAGTCGATCGCCCGGATGCGCGCGCTCGCCCGGTGGGCGGCGATGTTCGAGTCCACGAAGGACGACCTCGGCCGGCAGATCGACATGTACGGAGACTGGGTGCTGGTCGATCTCGGTGACCGCGAGGACGGCTCGAGCCCGATCATCCCCATCACCTCCGGTGGACTCACCGACCTGTACGCGGTGACGTTCGGTCTGGACGCCTTCCACGGCGCCTCCAAGGCCAACACGCAACTGATGCGCACCTGGCTGCCCGACTTCACCACCTCGGGTGCTGTGAAGTCCGGCGAGGCGCAACTCGGCCCGGTGGCCATGACTCTCAAGAACACCAAGTCCGCGGCCGTGCTGCGCGGCATCCAGGTCCAGTAAGGGGAGCCATGCGTTACCGCATCACCACACCCGAACCCGGGTGGACCGGGCAGATCGGAACCGTCAACTTCGCCGACGGTGCCGCCGAGTGCGAGGCCGACGCCGACGCGGCGGCCCTGTACTACTTCCGACAGGCCGGCTACGGCGTCGAAGAGGTCGCCGAGCCCTCGCCCGCGGAGCGGATCGCCGCGCTGCGCGCCGAGCTGGCGGCCCTCGAGGCGCAGGAACCCGACGTCATTGTCGACGTCAACGGCGACGGGGTGTCCGAGACCCTGCCGAAGAAGTCCGCCTCCGCTGACGCGTGGCGGGCGTTCGCCGTGAAGTACGGCATGAGCCAGGAAGAGGCCGATGGCCTCAGCCGCGACGACCTGATCGCGCGCTACGCCAAGGAGGACAGCAAGTGACCACCCTCGGCCTGTTCAGTGGGGTCGTGCGGGACGCTCTCGCGTGCTACGCGACGACCGTCCCCCCGAACCCGACCCAGTTCTACCGGGCCAACCAGCCGCGCATCGGGCTGTACGACTCGGCCAGCGACGCCGGCAGCCCAGCTCTCGCCAGCGGCGTGATGACCAGCGTGCCGGTGTTCCTGGCGGCGGGCGACGTCATCACGAACATCTCGTTCACCTCCGGCGCGACCGCCGCGGGTACGCCGACGAACTACTGGTTCGGGCTGTACTCCAACGCGTCCACGCCGGTGCTGTTGGCGCAGACCGCCGACCAGACCTCCACGGCCTGGGGGGCGTTCACGACCAAGACTCTGGCCCTGGCGACCGCGCAGACGGTCACTAAGACCGACGTGTACTGGGTGGCCGTCGCGATGGCTGCGACCACGGTGCCGACGCTGCTCGGCTCGATCGGTGTTCCGCCGATCGTCACCGGCGAGCGGCGGCTGTCGCAGTCGTCCGGGTCCGCCCTGACGGCAACGGCGCCGGCGACGATCGCGACGCCGACGGTGAAGAACTTCGCCCCGTACGTCGTCCTCACCTGATCCGACAGCTGACGAAGAGAGAGGGGTGAGGTCTGATGGCTGACCAACTGGCGACGCCGGCGGACCTCGCCTCTCTGCTCCAGGCCGATCTGGACGCCGCTACGGCGACGCTGCTCATCGAGCTGGCCACGTCGGTCGTGCAACAGGCGGCCGGCGGGCAGCGCATCGTTCAGGTCGTCGGGGACTCCATAACGATCCTCGGCACGACGGACAACTGGTTGGACCTGCCGCAGATCCCCGTCACCGCGGTGACGTCGGTGAGTCAGGACGGCACCGTCCTGACGGCGGGAACGGACTACAAGCGGTTTGGTAATCGGCTGTGGCGCAAGTTCGGCTGGCAGACCAACTACGGCTGGCCCTTCGACCTCGCCTACTCGAAGTGGGGCGGCTACCCGCCGCCGTCGGTGGTGTCCGGGTACCCGTACCAGGAGCCGGCGTCCATTGCTGTGGTCTGCACCCACGGCTACGCCACCGGTGCTCAGGAGCTGCAACTGGCCCGGCAGGCGTGCCTGTCGCTGGCCTCCGGGGTGTACGCCAACCCCGACGGAACCACGCAGACCCGCATCGACGACTACACCGCCGCCTACGACGCCATGGCCTCCAAGATGGAGGCCTCCCCGCACCTGAAAGCGGCTCTGCGCAAGCAGTACGGCCGGCGCGCCGGCCTGGTCCGGATCGGATAAGGAGACCCATGTCCAACGATGTCGCGGACGACGAGCCGCAGACCATCGATGAGCCCGGCTGGCGGGTACTGGACCCGGACGGGACCGTCGTCGACTCCGGCCCGGGCATCGCGCTCGAGATGGTCGCTCATATCGGAGAGGAGCAGTAGCTGTGGCAGCAATCGACCAGGCCATGGTCTCGAAGATCCTGAATCAGACCACGCCGACCGGGGCCGCCGGTATTCCCGGCACGTTCGGAACCGCACTGTCCACTAGTGCGATGAAGGTCAAGCTGACCTCCACGGCGTCGAGCGCATCAGCGTCGGGTACGGAGCTGACCGGCACCGGGTACACGACCGGTGGGACCGCTCTCGGTACGGCGTCGACGGCGTCGACGGCGGGAAGTGCTGTCACACTCCCGGCCGGTTCGGCGCTGTCGTGGACGAACGGCTCCGGCGGCTCCTGGTCCATCGTCAGCGTGGAGCTGACCGACAACGCCGGCGTGCGGGTCTGGTACGGCAACTTCACCGGCCAGCCGATCACCGTCACGAACGGGCAGATTTTCCAGATCGCCGTCGGTGCGATCTCGGTCGGGCTGTCCTAGTCATGCCCGCGCTCAACGGGCAGATCATCATGACCCTCACCAACGCCCAGGGTCAGCCGTACATCGTGGCTACCTGGTTTTGGACCCCGGCGACGGGCGCGCTGCGTGACGGCACCTACGTCACGTCGCTGGGCTCGAAGACCGGCGCGCTGATCGTGGACAACCTCAGCGGAAAGTCGCAGAAGGTCGTCGTACGTGACGCCGCAGGGGCTGTCCTGCGCACGGTGTCGGTGCCGACCAACGGTTTCACTGGCACGGTGGCGCAGCTGGCGGCGGTGCCGGCGCCGAACGGGCCGATCACCAACCAGCAGCAGCTCAACGGCCTCACGTTCGACCTGGTGTAGCGCGTGGCTCCCGTAGCCGTCCAGCGGGTCCAGAAGGCCGCGACGGCGGCGGCGACCATCTCGTTCGCGTCCGGCGACGGATGGTCGACCCCGACCGCCGGGAACCTGATCGTCGTGACGATCAACTGTGACGTCACGGTCTCCACGCCGTCCGGGTACACGCTCGGGCCGAACGTGGTCGACGACAACGCCGTCTACCTGTTCTACAAGATCGCGGCCGGCGCCGAATCCACGGTCACGGTCCCGACGAACGGGTCGACCAACATCGCCGCGACGTGCTGCGAATACTCCGGTCTGACGGCGTCCCCGATCGACGTCTCCAACACGTCGGCCAACGCTGGCGTTGATGGCACCACCACCACGTCGACGTCCATCACGACGACCGCCGCCGGTGACCTCGTCATCGCCGTGGCGGGTTTGGCGGACTTCGCGGGGGCTCGTGTCGCCCAGACCGGGCCGACGAGGACGCACTCGTTCACCAACCAACTGACGTCAAACGCGGCGCCCAGCACCAACAAGCAGATCAACACCTTCTACGCCGAGTTGACGGCGGGCGCGGCCGGCGCGGTGGCCACGTCATGTTCGTGGACCGGTCTGATGCCTGCCCGGCAGCAGTTGATCGTCGCGTTCAAGGCGGCCACTGGCGGCGGCAGTT
>JAOPYH010000182.1 GCA_025964715.1 Streptosporangiaceae bacterium
ACGAGAGCGTCTTCACCGCCGACGACGTACGACGGGTCGCCGACGCGGAGGCCGCCGACATGGTGAACCTCAAGCTGCTCAAGTGCGGCGGCCTGCACATCGCCCGCGACATCGTGGCCGCCGCGGACGAAACGGGGCTGGGGCTGCTTCTCGGGTGCATGCTCGAGCCCGAGGAGGGGGTTGCCGCCGCGGGCGCGCTGGCCGCCGTCGCCTCCGCGGGGCCACTGGCCCACGACCTCGACGCCCCCTGGTGGGTCCGGGCCGGTCCGGACGCAGCGGCCTGATGGGCCGCCGCGAGGGCCGCGCCTCGCCGGGCGCGGCGTCGCTCGCGCTGTCCGGGGCCTTCGTCGGGATGGGACTCAGCGGCGCGCTGCCGTCGGCAATCCTGCCGGTCCTCGCCCGGCAGACCGGGCTCTCGCCGGAAGCGGCGAGCCTCGTCGTATCCGGTGTGTTCGCGGGGCTCTTCCTTGGAGTGACCGCGGCCGCGCTGGCCTGGGCCGCGATTCCGCCGGTGCGGATGCTGAGGGCCGGAGCGTGGCTGCAGGCGGGCGGGCTCCTGCTGATGGCGCAGGACGCGGGGCCCCAGGAGGTCGTCGGCGGCGCCGTCGTGCTCGGCGTGGGCTTCGGGATCACCGAGTTGTCCGCGACCGCCGTCGTCCGCGGTCTCGAGGCGGTCACCGGCCTTGACCTGACCCGCCGCACGAGCTTGGTCGCGCTCACCGCCGCGCTGACGCCGGTACTGCTCGGACTGCTGGTGGCGGTCGGCTACTGGCGGCCGCTCTTCGTCGCGGCGGCCGCGCTGCACCTGCTGATCGCGGTGGCGCTCGACGACGGGGAGTCCGTTCCGCCCGCGCCCCCGACGAGCTGGCGGCGAGCGGCCCGGCCGCGCAAGCACCACCTGATGGTCGCCGCCTACGTCGGTGGCGAGACGCTGCTGATCGCCTGGTTCACCCGCATCGCAGGGACGTCGCTGCGCCTCGGCGTCGGTCCCGCGGTCGCGGCCACCGCGGCGTTCTGGGTCGCCATCGCGGCGGGGCGCCGGGTCGCGTCCCAGCTCCTCCTGGCCGCAATGCCCGCGCGGCGGCTGCTCGCCGCGACCCTCGTGCTCGCCATCGCGGCGCTCGCCATCGCGGCCGCGACTGACGGCGTGCCGCGAGCGGTGGCGCTGTTCGTTGCGCTTGCAGGCGCGGGCCCGGTCTACCCGCTAGTGCTCGCGACCGCCCCCGGGGCGAAGGACGCGCGAGTGCTGGCACCGCTGATCGCAGCAGGCTCCCTGGGTGGCACGCTAGTCACCGGCATCGGCACCATGGCCTACCGATCGGCCGGGCAGCCGGGCGTGCTGCTCTTGGCGGCTGGCGCCCTCGCCGTGTGCCTCCTGGCCGGCGGGTCCTGGCGGCCGGAAGCCTGGGGGGGTCCCGATGAGCGGTTCTCTCTCTAGCGCTTCCATCGCCGGCAAGCTCCAGCGGTCCGTCGGCAGGACAGTGCGGGGGCGACGGACGAGTCCGCCTCTACCACAGAAACCAGTAACCGCTTCCCAAGATGGGAAAGGGCCTGCTCAGACGGGTGGAGCTGTGGGGACTCGAACCCCTGACCCCCACACTGCCAGTTGATCTTGATCGCATTCACAGCGGTTCGCCGCGGTTCAGTAAACCATCTGACCTGCGCGGTAAACGACGGTGAACTTGAGCGGACAACCACGAACGCCGACAACTGCAACCACTCAGGAAGGGCCGTTAGGCCAGCTAAGGGGTGCGCGTCCCGGCTTACCGACAAGGACGGCCGAGGTGCGTCGGCCTGCGCTAGGCCGACGTCTGCGGCCATCGGTCGTCATCCTGTCGGCCATTGCGGTGCGGTGACGTCCCGCTGAGTGGTGGATGTAGTTCTCACCGTGTTGGTCAGCGGTGGTGTGACTATGACGCGATCAGGGCCGGCTGCGCCACCTCCTTCGCCGGGGTGAGTCGGTCGAGCTGGGTCATGGAGCCTTCGGAGAGGTAGCGGCGGTAAGAGACCTGCCATTCGTCGTGCGCTTCGACCAGGACCGCGCCGGGTAGCTGCCCACCGCCGGTCACGCCTCGCCCGCACCCTCGACCCCGCATGGCAAACTGCGGCACGACGGCACCCTCCCTCGACTCATCGTGAGAACGGTAGGTCCCCGGGGCCTGAGCGCGTGCGAAACCGGGAGTAGTTGGTTCGGGCATGGTCGAGCCCGTGACGAGTCCGGGTGCCAGGCCCGGGACCTCGTCGCCGGCCCGGTCAACCCGAGCGCCAGATCAGCTGGCGGGTTGTTCGGCGCGAGCTGCCGCCGCGCGGGGGCTCGGGATGCCGGCTGCTGCCGGCGGGATGTTCGGGTTGTGCCGGAACATGTTCTCCGGGTCCCACACCGCCTTGAGGGCTGCCAAGCGGCGGTACTTCTGCTCGCCGTAGGACGCGAGCATCCGCTGCTGGTCGAGGTCGGCCTCGAAGTTGACGTAGACGGCGTCGTTGGGCGTGTACGGGTGTAGCGCCTCCCAGAAGCCCCTGACCCATGCACGGTCAGCCGCGAAAGTCTCCTCGTCGGTGGCCAGAGCCACGATGCCGACCCCCCACCGGGCGCTGCGGGGACTACCGAAGGCCGTGGCCTCGTCTGGGATCTCCCGGTACCGGCCCTTGAGCGCGAAGATCGGCACGTAGGACAGCGGCGACCGCTTCTGAGCGATCCACGTGAGGAAAACGTCGATCGCGCCGTCGGACAGCTCGTCGAGGTTCAGGCCCTTGTCGTAGGCGAGACCACCCCACGGATTGGCGTCATCGAGCAGCTGCTGAAGCGCGACGTGCGGGATGGGCGAAATCACTTCAAAGAGTGGATTCAGCTCCCGCAAGGGCGCCAGCGCGGCGGCGTGGTCCTCGGCGTCTCCCCAGCTTGTCACGATCACGGCGACGCCGGGCAGGCCGCGGTGCTGCTCCGGCACGAACGGCGCGGGCGGCGCGGACAGCCCCACGATGGCCGCACCCATGTCGGTGGGCAGCTCGAACAGATACTCCCGGGCAAACGCCAGCGCCGCCGCGGCGTCCTCCAGCCCCCAGAAAACCAGCCCGAGATTCGCCATCGGACTGACCTCGTGCAGGGCGAACACCAGCTCGGTCACCACCCCGAAGTTGGTGCCGGCCCCGCGCAGCGCCCACATGAGGTCAGGTTCGGTTTCGTCGGACACAGCCACGACCCGTCCGGCCGCGGTGACGAGGGTGGCCCCGACTAGGTTGTCGCAGGCCAGCCCCTGCAGGGACAACAGCCAGCCCATGCCCCCGCTCAGCGAGAGGCCGGCGACCCCGGTGTGGCTCACGGTTCCGCCGACCACGGCAAGGCCATGCGGAGCCGTCGCGGCGTCGAGCGAGGCCCAGGAGGCGCCGCCGCCCACGTAGGCACGTCGCGCCGCCGCGTCGACCCGGACACCGTTCATCCGAGATAGGTCGATCATCACCGCACCTTCGGCGACGGCGTTCCCGGCGCCGTTGTGCCCACCACCGCGCACTGTCGCATCGACCCCGGACGCACGGATGAACGCCAGCGCCGTCGCCACGTCCTCGGCCGAGACAGGCCGCACGATGAGCGCCGGCTGGCGAGTGATGGCGCCGTTCCAGATGGCCTCGGTTCGCGCGTGGGCGAACTCGGGATCGGTGGGCTGCAGCACCTGGCCCCCGAAGGACTGGGCGAACCGCGAGATTGAATCGTCGTCGAGTGGCATGGCAGCCCCCATCAGGAACAACCGCGTCCTCAATCGGTCAACGACACCTCTGAGAGCGACGCAGCTCCGAACGAGAAGGACGCGGCAGCGTGGCACCACAAGCTGCCGCCGCGATACCTGCGCGCTCGTGGACCTCTGAGCGAGCCGCCGCCTCCCGGCGAGTGCTCACCGAGAAGACTCGGGCCGCCGCTGCGGTGTAACAAGGTGGTCTCCACACGGAGAGGCTCATCGCTCGAGCCGCGTCCTGGCGACCAGCGACGAGCGTGATTCCGTCCGGCGCGACCGAAAGGTCGACATCCGCGCGACCGAGAGGTCGAAATCCGAAGGATGCTGGCGAACTCGCGCGCCTCGTCGAGTGAGCAAATTTGCCCACGATGGATGCCGCATGGGGGCTTGATTCGCTCCTCATGGAAGGACGCCCTAGTAATAGGTGGCGCGGTAACCAACCGGTTGAGCTCGTCACTTCCTGGTGCTGCTTCACGTACTCTTCGTCGGCTCTTCGCCGGCCCGGGTCCGCCGTCGTGCACGGCGTGGCCGCGTCCGCGTCGGGAAGTCAGCCGCCGGCCAGGAGCGCCGCGACCGCCGTGGGCATCGTGGAGCAGCCATCGGCGGCGCTGGCCGTCGCCGCGTGCGCGGCGGCCGTGTCGTGGATGCCGACAGTCTCCACGGCGGCCTGCCAGCCGCCCATCCCGGCCAGCTCCCGCGGCAGGTGCACGTTGGCGGCGCCGTTGACGAGGTCGACCGCCTGCGGATCGGCTGTCGGGCCCAGGTCGATGCCCCCGCCGGGTGCCCGGCGCACCCGGTCCGGATCGGGCAGCACCCCCATGAGTTGGGCGGCCTGGTACAGCGTCATGGCCGACGGCGGCTGGCCGAAGTAATACCAGCTGGCCGCGCAGATGCCGTAGAGATGGGGGCCGAACTGCGCGTAGTTGACGTACAGCTCGAGCTCCCGTTGGTCGGACAGCTCGTAACTCATCCCGGTGGCCAGCCAGGCCTCGACGGCCTTCCGGACCGGGTCCTGGTCCGGCCAGAGGAAGACGTTCTTGGCCAGCTGCTGAG
>JAOPYH010000038.1 GCA_025964715.1 Streptosporangiaceae bacterium
TTCTCGTCGCCACCACGGGCGCCGGGTCTCGTCCAGGAACGCCGAGATGATGGCCCTGCGGGTGTAGGCCTCGGTGCTGGCGCTCTCCCGGATCCGGGGCCAGGCGACATACACCTTCGCCAGCGCCGTTTGGACGACATCCTCGGCAAGAAACCTGTCACCCGCCGTCAACATGCAGGCGGTGCGGAGCAGCCTCACCCGAGTCGCCCCGACGAAATCCGAGAACTCACGGTCCCGGGTCGTTCGGATCATGTGTACCTCCTCACCGCATAGACGGAACGGACGGCAAAAGGGTTCTACGGTGAGGGCCAGGTGGCTCCGAGGTCGCCCCGTGCCGCCCGCTCGGGTGCTGATCGCTATCGCCACCGGGACAAGTCCAGCCCGGATCACGGCCGACCAGGCCGAGCAGTCGCGTGAGCTCCGTGTCGCCGGAGCGGATCTCGGCTACCGGGCCGAATGGCCCGCCCGGACCGCGCGCCACGTCCGGGATGCGGGAGGCGCGGTCGAGCACCGCCGCGGTGAGGTCCTCGGGCGGCGTGAAGGGAACGCCGGTGGCGACGGCGACGTCCCAGCCGTGCACGAACACGTCGGTGACGTGGATCCCGACCGCTACCGGGGCCGGCATCGGGCCGGGAAGCTCCTCCAGGACCAGCCGCCGGTCCGCGAGGTCCGGTACGCCGAACGCCTCGGTCACCACGTTCTCCGATCCGCGGAATGACGTGACCGGATCGTCCCCGAGCTCGGCCTCGTCCGGTGCGCAGGCCGCGTCCGGATCATCGCCCCGTGCAGCGGCGGCGAAGCGCAGGTTCGCGCTCACCATGTGCTTCAGCAGATCCCGCACAATCCACGGTGAGCAGGGGGTGGGATCGCCCAGCCGTTCGCGCGGGACCTGGGCGATCACTTCCTCCGCGAGGTCGAGCGCTCGGCGGTGCAGGGCCCGTCCTTGTCAGCCCGGGTCTGTCTCTGTGACGCGGCCGTCTGTGAGGTGCAGACGGCGAGTGGTGTGCACCGCGTCGATCATCCGGCGATCGTGGGTCACCAGCAGCAGGGTGCCGGGATAGGAGTCCAGCGCGGACTCCAGCTGTTCGATCCCCGCCAGATCGAGATGGTTGGTCGGCTCGTCGAGAACGAGCAGGTTGACGCCTCGCGCCTGCAGCAACGCGAGGGCCGCCCGGGTGCGCTCACCAGGGGACAGTGTCGCCGCGGGGCGGGTCACATGCGCAGCGCGTAGGCCGAACTTCGCCAGCAGGGTACGGATTTCGGCCGGCGGCAGCTCGGGAACCTCCGCGCCGAAGGCATCCAGGAGGGCGACCTCGCCGAGGAACAGGGCCCGCGCCTGGTCGACCTCGCCGATGACCACGCCCGGGCCGAGCGCGGCGTGGCCTTCGGTGAGAACTGCCCGGCCCAGCAGCGCCGACAGAAGTGTCGACTTGCCCGCTCCGTTGGCTCCGGTGATCGCGACCCGTTCGGCCCAGCCGATCTGCAGGTCGACGGGGCCCAGAGTGAAGTCTCCGAGCCGCAGCACCGCGGAGCGCAGGGTCGCCACCACGGCACCGGCGCGTGGCGCGACGGCGATCTCCATCCGCAGTTCCCACTCCTTGCGGGGCTCCTCGATCACGTCGAGGCGTTCGAGCGCGCGCTCGGTCTGGCGGACCTTGGAGGCCTGCTTCTCGCTTGCGTCGGCGCGGAAGTTCCGGCCCACCTTGTCGTTGTCTCCCCCGTTGGCGCCCCGGGCCTTCTTCCTTGCGTTCCTGACGCCCTTGGCGGCCCAGTCCCGTTGTGTCCGGCCGCGCTCCTCGAGCGTGGCGACCTTATCCGCGTACCCCTCGTAGTCGGCGCGGGCGTGCCTGCGGGCGACCTCACGCTCGGCCAGGTACGCGGCGTAACCGCCGCCGTAGATGTTCACCTGCTGCTGGGCCAGGTCAAGCTCCACCACCCGGGTGACCGTGCGGTCCAGGAACTCGCGGTCATGGCTGACCAGCACCGTGCCGGCCCGCAGGCTCGTGACGAACCGCTCCAGCCGCTCCAGCCCGTCTAGATCCAGATCGTTGGTGGGCTCGTCGAGGAGAAAGATGTCATAGCGGCTGAGCAGCAGCGACGCCATCCCCGCGCGGGCCGCCTGCCCGCCGGACAACAAGGTCATCGGCTGATCGAGGCCGGCCGCCAGCCCGAGCTCGGCGGCCACGTCCCCGGCCCGGTCCTCAAGGTCGGCGCCTCCCAGGGCCAGCCATCGCTCCAGGGCGGATGAGTATTCGTCATCGGCGCCCTTACGCCCACCGACCAGGCCCTCGGTCGCGGTGTCCAGCTCCCGCTGAGCCTGCGCCACCCCGGTACGCCGGGAAAGGAAGCCGATCACCGTCTCGCCGCCGCGCCGCTCCGGCTCCTGTGGCAGGTAGCCGACGGCCGCCGACGACGGACTGAGCGTCACGGAGCCGCCCTCGGGGGTGAGCAGGCCCTCGTGGTTCCGCAGCAGGGTTGACTTCACAGCGGCATTTACCCCGAGCTTCCCGATTTATTCTCCGTTGGAGTAGATCAGGTCGAGCACAGAGTACAAGGCACGGTGACCGTGCTCGGCGGAGTGTTC
>JAOPYH010000014.1 GCA_025964715.1 Streptosporangiaceae bacterium
ACCTGAGCGGGCAGCACCCCTGCTGAAACGCCCTGGTCTGCCGATGTTCGGGCGTTTGGTTGGCTTGTTCATGGCACGCAGCCGAAGCCCGGTTCCTCGCCGGGGCGTGGCTACGGCTTGCGGCGCATGTCTTCTACCGCTCGTCTTCGGCTCGCTGGCGTCGGTATTCCGCCGCCCTGGTCTGGTAGTTCTGATGTTCCCGCGTGTGGTCCGGGGGAAGGTGCGGCGCGTCCGGGGACGTCGTGGCGAAGAACCGCGTGAGCGCGGTGTTCGAGTTCACGGCGAGTTCCCCGGATCGCGGGAACATCGCTGCCTCGTAGCGTGTGACCGCGTCGTCGAGACTGCTCTCCTTCTTGATGGCGTGCGCGAGTTCCGCGCCATCGAGCAAGGCGAGATTCGTGCCGTGGCCGCCGAAGGGCGCCATCAGGTGGGCCGCGTCGCCGATCAGGGTGACACCGGGGACGTGGTCCCAGGTCAGCGGAGCGGGCAGGGCCCAGAAGCTGCGCTGCACGTAGTCGCCGTCGTTGTCGGTGATCAGCGGGCGCATGACCGCAGACCATTCGCTGAACTCCCGCAGCAGGTAGGACCGGACCGCCTCGCGGTCGGTGACGTCCACGCTGGCCGTGACGTGCCAGTCGAGCTCGGCGCGGAAGGCCACGTAGCCGCGGACCACACCGTTGCTGTTGCGCTGGACGATCACCGCGCGGCCGTCGCCGTCGGTGGAGAACATGTGGCCCTCGCCCACGATCGCGGCGACTTCGGGGTGCCTGGTGTCCACGTCGTCGAATCGGGCGTCGAGGAAGTGGACGCCGAGGTACTGCGGCACCGCGTCGGTGAGCAGTCGGCGAACCGGCGACCACGCGCCATCGGCGCCGATGACGAGGTCGGCTTCCGCGCTGGCGCCGTTGGCGAACTCCAGTCGGTGCACCCCGCCTCCGAGCGGGGTGATGTGGCGGAGTTTGTGTCCCCAGTGGACGGTGTCGGGTCTCAGGTGCTCGTGGAGCATGGTCCGCAGTTGGCCGCGGTCGATCTCGGGAGCAGCCTCGTCGCCCTCGGCGGGGGCGAACTCGGCCAGGACGGTGCCGTGGTGGTCCCGACGACTCTTGGCCTGGCCCTCGACCCGGGCCAACGCACGGAAGGCGTCCATCAGCCCGGCGTCCTCCAACGCGATCTGGCCGGAGTCGGCGTGCAGGTCGAGCGTCCCTCCCGGGTCACGGGAGTCCACGGTGGCGTCCTCGTCGTACACCACCGGCTGAATGCCGTGCCCCTGCAGGACACGAGCGCACATCAAGCCGGCGGGGCCTCCGCCGACGATGGCGATGCGGGGTGGGATCGTCATGGGGGTGAATCCTTCCCACGCGGGATGCGGCGGTGTGTTCGTCGCCGATGGGTGCGGGCCGGACGGCCCGACCTCCCAACGTAGATGAAACCGCTCAAAAAGTCGAACAGTTCTATTTTCTGATCTGTTCAACATGAGCGCTAGGGTGGAGACGTGACCGAGACAGGACGCCGCGAGCGCAAGAAGGCAGCCACCCGCCAAGCCTTGGCCGACGCCGCACTGGAACTGTTCCTGGAGCGGGGCTATGACGCGGTCGGCGTGCGGGAGATCGCCGACACCGCAGACGTCTCGGTGGCCACCCTGTTCAAGCACTTCCCCGACGGCAAGGAAGCACTGGTCTTCGACCAGGACGCCGACCGCGAGACCGCGCTCGTCACCGCTGTCCGCGAGCGCCCCACCGGACAATCCATCCCTCAGGCGCTGCGCCAGCTGCTGCGCGACGAGCGCTCCCGGCAGGCCCGCACCGACCCGCGCCTCGCTGACTTCCTCCGCCTGATCGACACCACTCCCGCCCTGCGTGAGTACTTTCGCCGCATGTGGCTGCGCCACGAGAACGCTTTGGCCGCGGTGATCGCCGCCGACACCGGACTGCCCGAAGGCGACGCCGGCTGCCAGGCGCTGGCCCACTTCGCCCTCGAAGCCGTCACCCTCGTCCGAGGGCGAGACGACGCCGAGTCCGCACTCGACCGGATCTTCGCCTTGCTCGACACCGGATGGACGGGCACGACGAAGGAATCCGCGAGGCGCGGCGGCACCTGACCACACGACCGAACCGCGGACAACTCCCGCGCCCGCTCATGCCGCCGACCGGGCGTCACGGTGCGTGACGAACGTATGGTGACGCTCGACGCGCGGTCTTGTGAGGGACGGTGTTGGTCACAATTTGCCCGCAGGTAGGAGTTTCCTGTCCGGGGAGACTCGACGGGGCGGGCACAGCTATGATCACTCGCCGTGCCGGGGATGATGGACGCGAGTCACGTGGCAGGCAGGAGCGTCTTGCGTTTCGTGGTTGGTGCCAGTGTTGCCCTTACTCTCATCGGCTGCGACATGCCTCTGCGGGACCAAGTGGAGCACCATCACCGGCGCCCGCTGCCACGCATAGCGTGGCGGGGATTCCGTCGGCCGCCGGGCCAACCTCAGCGCTGCGGGCACCAAGCCGACACTGTGTGAGGCACCCCGACCGGCCCAGCTCAGTCCCTTCCCCTTCAACAAAGACGCCGCTCGTCGCGACAGCATGATTGGTGCCGGCCGCGATCCCGATCGCGCTGGGTACGTCGGCGGCATCGCGACTTTCGATGACCTTGACGCCGCAGGGCTGGCGTGGTTGCTCAATGAGAAGTTCATCGATCCTTAGATCGCCAGAACACCGCCCCGTCGGTCTGGGAGAGCTTCCGCTTCCTATGCGCGCACCGGAACGTGCGTGCTGCGGGGTACGTCGTCAGTCTCGAGCGCGCGGAGGTGGTACCGGTACCAGCGCCCGCCGCCGCCCTGGCAATCGGTGCACCGACCGGCACGAGGACCGGCAATGCGGCGGCACGAATCCCGGCGATGTCTGGTCGATTGCCGCCCGGCCGGCATGGCCGATAGAGGTGCCGTTGCGGTGCATCTCTGCCGGGTGCCGGCCCGACGGCATTGTCTTGGATCCCTTCACCGGTGTTCGCACCACGGGCCTGGCTGCGCGGGCGCTCGGACGCAGTTCCATCGGCATCGATGCGAATGCCGCCAACTGCTATCTGGCCAAACAAGCCTTGTCGTCGCTACCGAGTTCCGCGGACGAGCAGGAGTAGCCGTGTTCCGCCGGCTAGGGAATCCTCAACGGAAAGCAGGCTCTGACCAGGCGCGTTGCGCCTATGCTCGTGGTCTCCGATCGCTGGGGAGCTCAGCGGTTACGGTTCCCCCTGCGGATTTGGACGTCAGTCCCTGCCACGGCATCCGGGTCACGACCGGTGATTACGAGGTTGAGCCTCAGGTCGCCAAGCCGGTGGAGTTTCTGCGGGCCGCACTGCGGATGTATGACCTGATGGGCTATCGCGGGTTCGTGCTGACGCTGATGAACGGCTACACCGGGGCTCCCTGGTCGGAGCTGATCTCCCAGAAACCTGGGCACTACGACCAGGTCAATTATCAGATCCCGATACGGCGGCCGATCCGCGAAGCGCGTGGGCAGATCGAGGAGGCGCCCCGGCCCAAGAGCCCGGCCGGTAGGCGGTGGATCCAGCTGCCGCCGTTCCTGGCGGTGCTGTATGAGGCGCTGCTGGAGGACTGCCCGCGTGCCCGGGTGTTCGCCGGTGCGCGCGGGGCGGTGTTACGCCGGGGCAACGTCACCCGCCGGTTCTGGCGGCCAGCCTGGGACGGCGACCCCGACAACACCGATCCGCAGAAACGAACCCCGCCCGTGCTGGCGGGGTTCACCTTCCACGAAGGCCGCCACACGCACCGCACCTGGTTGTCCGACGACGGCATCTCCGACATCGGCCGCGCCGCCCGCCTCGGTCACAAGCTGCCGGGGATGGCCGACGTCTACGAAGACCTCACACCGGAGATGAAGCAGCGTACGGTGAAGGTGCTGCAGGCCCGCTGGGAGACATCCATCGCCCAGCTGACCAGCAGTGAACGGGCGAAGCTTCTCGCCATCGTCCCTGCCACTCCGTGGCGGCATCACGGAGCGTGACCGGGAAACGGGCAGGGTGGAGGCGGGCGGTAGCGCTCAACCGAAGATGATCTCCAAGATATCTCCAGAAACGGCATGAGACCCCATCCCCGCCATGGGGGACAGGGCCTCTGACCTGCACATACAGTGGTGGGCGATACTGGGATTGAACCAGTGACCTCTACCGTGTCAAGGTAGCGCTCTCCCACTGAGCTAATCGCCCGAGACTCACACACGTAGAGGTGGAGACGGGATTTGAACCCGTGTACACGGCTTTGCAGGCCGTTGCCTCGCCTCTCGGCCACTCCACCAGTGCGAGGCCGCACTGCTCGGCCTCCTCGAGCGGACGACGGGATTCGAACCCGCGACCCTCACCTTGGCAAGGTGATGCTCTACCAGCTGAGCCACGTCCGCATGTTGTGCCGGGGGCTTGCCCCGGTGCGCTAACTCTAGCGGAATCCAGGACCTCTTTGTGCACGCTGAGCCCGCAGGGGTCGTGATCACAGAGAGGTACGAGCAGACCACAGCTCCGGGAACACCTCTTGGCCGGCTGCTCTGCGCAGCCAGACAAGGCCGCTGGACCCACCAGTACCGGATTTCGCTCCCATCGCACGCTTCACGGCGGCGTAGTGCCGTTGCCGCCACCGGGTGACCCGCTCGGCCACGTCGACCAGGAGTTCGGCGAGTTCGGCGAGGTCCCGGTGATCGTCATCGGAGGTGTAGATCAAGTGCCACGCCTTCTCCACGTCGCCATGTGGCGTGTACGGGGAGGCCCAGTCGCGTTCTTGGTGCGTGTGGGGGATCGGCAGGCCGCGCCGGTGCAGGAGCGCGAGCACCTCGTCATAGAGGCTGGGGGAGCGGAGCGCGGCCTCCAGATCGGCCCGTGGCTCGCCGGTGCCGGAGTGCGGCCGCAGCATGGCCTCGGACTTGTTGCCGATCAGGAACTCCAGCCGCCGGTAGGCCGAGGACTGGAACCCGGTGGCCTGGCCGAGCTGATCCCGGAAGCCGTTGAACTCCGTCGGGGTC
Organism: Streptosporangiaceae bacterium; assembly: GCA_025964715.1. Lineage (GTDB taxonomy): Bacteria > Actinomycetota > Actinomycetes > Streptosporangiales > Streptosporangiaceae > Actinomadura_C. The sequence continues at coordinate 5,016 of JAOPYH010000014.1, forward strand.
AGCGTGGCGAGCAGGTCCCAGGAGGCGATGAGGACGTCCTGGACGTGGAGCCCGCGCCGGAGTGCCGCCATCGCCGCGCCGAGGTCGTCGCGGCGCACGGCGTCCCGCGCCTGGTTCCACTCGTGTGCGAGCAGCCCGAAGAGCAGCTCCATGACCTGCGTCGCCACGATGAACGACAGCTCGGCCGGCACGTCACTGCGTGGGCTCTGGAGCCGGTGGAGCGCGTCGATGTGCGCGTACTCCTCGTACGGGGTGGCCTCGGGTCCGAACGTCCGCCTCGGTTCGCCCGTCCCGGTCGGCGTGATCGTGGTGTGCCAGGCGTACGCCATCACAGAGCCCCCGTGTTCGTACCGCTGATCACTCCATTCTGCTGCGCCTCATCCCTCCGAGGAATAGCCGTCGCACCCGGATCAACGGATTCGGCTTAGCATATGGAAGGCGATATCCGTATCCAGGTTGAATTCGGGAGGTCGTGTGGACGCCGTGGATCGGCGGCTCCTCGAGGAGCTGCAAGGCGACGCCCGGCTGTCCTACAACGAGCTCTCGCGCCGGGTGAAACTGTCCTCCCCGGCGGTGGCCGAGCGGGTCCGGCGCATGGAGAGCGACGGTGTGATCGCCGGCTACCACGCGCACGTGGACCTGGCCCGGATCGGCCGGCCGGTCACGGCCCTGGTCCAGGTGCAGTGCTACGGGCCGCGCTGCATCCTGCGGGACCCTCGCGTGGTGGACTGGCCGGAGGTCCTTCAACTGCACAGGGTCACGGGCGCGGCCTGCTGCGTCCTGATGGTGGCCGTGTCGACGATGGCAGAGTTCGAGACCCTCATCGATCGCCTGTCGGACTACGGGCAGCCGTCCAGCATGTTGGTGCTGTCCAGCCCCGTTGAGTGGCGCCCCGCGATCGCCGCCGAGGGCTGACGAGAGCCGCTGCGCGTACGGCGGTGCGGTGTCAGGCGGGAGGGACGGCTCCCCGCCGTTCCCTCGGTGTTCATCAAGCCCTCGACTCCACTCCTTCTCGCCGGATTATGTTGCGTAAGTCCGATATGTCAGCAACCTGATTGCCGAGATGCCGGTACCTGTCGAAGGCCATCCGAGCGCGCCCGGTCCCGCGGCCGCCATCCCCGCGGCGCCGCCGGAGCGACGGGCACGTGACCCCTACTTCGACAACGCCAAGTTCCTCGCGGTGGTCCTGGTAGTGGTCGGGCACGCCTGGGGGCCGCTCCAGGGAGTGTGGCTCGTGGACATCGCGCACCTGTTCGTCTACAGCTTCCACATGCCTGTCTTCATCGTGATCGCCGGCTATTTCTCCCGGCGCTTCGCGACCACCCCCGGCAAGGTGCGACGGCTGGTCGTCGGGCTCGCGGTGCCGTACCTCATTTTCGAGGCGGCCTATCCGCTCTACGTCAGCCTGCTCGGCGGCAAGGGTTTCGTCTGGAGCCCGCTGTCGCCGTACTACCTGACCTGGTTCCTTCTGGCGCTGCTGGTCTGGCGCCTCTCCACGCCGCTGTGGCAGCAGCTGCGCCGGCCGCTCCTGGTGGCCGTGGTGATCTCGCTGGCCTCCGGTGCCGTGCAGCTGCCCGACCCGGTCGTGACCCGTACGCTGGGGTTCCTGCCCTTCTTCGTGGTGGGGCTGCTGCTGACCGAGGACCACTTCCGGCTGCTCCGGACCCGGCCCGTACGGCTCGCGGCCGTGCTCGTCGCCGTCGCGGCGGCGGTCGCCGCGGTCCTTGCGGAGCCGCACGTGAGTCCGGAGTGGATCCACTACCGCTATCCCGACGCGCAGTTCGGCGTGTCACCGCCTGTCCTGCTCGCGGCGCGCTGCGCCGTGCTGCTCTGCGGATTCGCGATGACCGCCGCGTTCCTGTCCCTGGTTCCCACCCGCCGGACCTGGTTCACCATGCTCGGCACCGCCTCGATGTACGTGTATCTGCTGCATGGTTTCGTGGTCCTGGGCGCCCTCTACGCGGGCTGGTACACCTGGGTGAACCGGCTCGGCACGCTGGGTGGGCTAGGCGTCCTCACTGTGCTGGGTGTCCTCCTCGCGCTGGTGACCGCGAGCAGGCCGGTCCGGTGGGCCTTCCGGTGGGTCGTCGAACCGCGGCTCGACTGGGCGTTCCGGGCTCAGGTCCCCGTCGGCGGGAAGCCGTAGCGGCCGTACAGCCGGACGAAGTGCGCCAGGGACAGCAGGCGGAGCTGCCGCAGGCCCTCCCGCCGGCGCTCATGCAGCACCACTTCCTCCTGCCCGCCCGGCCCGATGGGCTGGACCAGGCGGCCTCCGACGCGCAGCTGCTCGATCAGGGGCGGGGGCACCTGCGGGAACGCGGCGGACACGAGCACGGCGTCATAGGGAGCGTGGGCCGGCGCCCCTTCGGTCCCGTCGCCCACCAGCACGGTCACGTTCCGCAGCCCCTGTGCCGTCAGATTCCGCCGGGCCTGGTCGGCCAGGTCCGCCCACAGCTCGACGCTGACGACCTCGGCGGCGAGGCCGGCGAGCAGAGCCGTCTGATAGCCGTGGCCGGTGCCCACCTCCAGAACCCGCTCGACGCCGGACAGCCCCAGGGCCGCCACCATGGTGGCCGACAGCGACGGCTGAGTGGTCACCTGGCCGTGCGGGATCGGTACCGGCTCGTCTATGTAGGCCGCCGCGACCTGATCCTCGGGGACGAAGGCCGCGCGAGACGTCCGCCGGATCACCTCGAGCACCCGGTCGTCGGTCACGCCTGAGCTCCTGGCCGCGGCCACGAGGTCCTCGGGTGACCCGGCGCCGGGATGCCGTCGCACGCGGTGACTCTACCGTCCGGGGTCCCCGGCCCCTCGATCCGACGCGGGACGGATCAGTCCCCGGGCCCGGGTGAAACGCTGGACCCGTTGGCAGGGCGTCGGGGTCCGCGGCTGCGCAGGTCGGCGACCAGCCGGGCCGTGACCGGGACGTCGAGGCCCTGCCGCTCGGCCGCCCGCAGGACCGCGCCGCCGATCGCGTCCAGTTCCAGGGCCCGGCCCGCTTCGGCATCGCGCAGCATTGAGGACTTCATCCCCGCGTCGAGCCGTTCGAAGGACCCCAAGATGGCCTCGGCCTCGATGGTCGCGCCGCAGGCCCGGGCCACTGCGACGGTCTCACGGACCACGGCCAGCATGTCCTCGTGCCGATCGCCGCGGACGGTCCCGACAGGCCCTCCCGCGTGCGTGGTGAGCAACGCCAGCGGAGCCAGGAACGAGAGTTTGTCCCAGAGGATCGCTGTCTCGTTGCGGCGCACCGCCACCTCCAGGCCGGCCTGCCCGAGCCATTCGGCGAGCACGTCCAGGCGTTGGTGCGGCGCGGTGCGGCTGGCGAGCTCGATGGCCGCGAACGGGCTGGCGTGCTCGATCTGGCCCGGCGCCACCCGAGCCGACTCCACGCGGATCGTGGCGGCGACCACCTGCGGCACGGGATAGCGCGCGCGCAGTGCGGTCATGTGGTCGACTCCGTTGAGCAGCGGGACCACCAGGCCCTCGCCGAGCACGTCCGGCGGCACCCGATCGAGGGCAGCGCCGAGCGTGGTCTGCTTGACCGCGATCAGGCACGCGTCCACGGGCTCGCTCAGCTGGGTCCGCGCCTCCACCGGCACGGTGAAGTCACCGTACTTCCGGCTGCGGACCGTGATCCCGCTGTCCCGCAGGGCCTCAGCCGTCTGTGGCCGGGCCAGGATCACCACCCGGTGCCCGGCCCGGGCCAGCAGGCCGGCCAGCAGTCCCCCGACGCCGCCGGGGCCGAGCACGGCCACCGTGCCCTTCGTCATCTTCACGTTGCCTCCACCATCGTCGTCGATCTGGCGATGAACCACTCATATACCGTGTCTGCGTGGCATTGGGAAAGGACTACCAGAAACGCGACTCCGCACTCCCGGCCACTGATCCGCCCCCGGTTCCGGGGAGGCTGCGACGGGTCGCCCGGGCGTCCCTCGCCGACATCACTCCCTTGCGCACGAGCCCGGCGTACCGGCGGCTGTGGTTCGGCCACACCGTCTCCTCCATCGGCCAGCAGATGACCGCCATCGCGGTCTCGGTGCAGGTCTACGACCTCACCCGATCGACCTTCGCCACCGGCTTGGTGGGCCTGTTCTCCCTGGTCCCGCTAGTGGTGTTCGGCCTGTACGGCGGGGCCATCGCCGACACCGTGGACCGTCGCATACTCGGCCTCCTGGGTTCTCTGGGGCTGGCTGTGTCCTCCGCCGTCCTGGCGCTGCAGGCCACACTGGGCTGGCGCCAGGTCGCCGTGATGTACGGCGTGGTGGCGTTGCAGGCGGTCTTCTACGCGGTGAGCTCACCCGCCCGGTCCTCCATGATCCCCAAGCTCGTCCCGGCCGGGCAGTTGCCCGCGGCCAACGCGCTCGCGAGCGTGAGCATGAGCCTCGGCATGACCGCCGGGCCGATGCTGGGCGGGGTCCTCATCGGGCTCTGGGGCTACCAGGCCGCGTATCTCGTGGACACGGTCGCCTTCACCGCCACGATCTACGCCATGTGGCGGCTGCCCGCTATGCGCCCGGAGGCCGACCGCAGCGGGCGCGCGTCGGTTCTCCAAGGCCTGCGGTTCCTGCGGGATCGGCCGAACCTGAGGATGAGCTTCCTGGCCGATCTCGTGGCCATGATCTTCGGTATGCCCCGGGCGCTCTTCCCGGCCATCGCGGTGGGCTTCTATGCCGGCGACGCCCGTACGGTCGGACTGCTCGCCTCCGCACCGGCCGTCGGTTCCCTGGCGGGCGCGCTGTTCTCCGGATGGGTCGGCAAGGTGCACCGGCACGGATTCGCTGTCGTGTGCTCTGTCCTCGCGTGGGGGCTGGCCATCGCCGGGTTCGGGCTCGTACGGAACCTCTGGCTCGGGCTTGTGCTCCTCGCGGCCGCGGGCTGCGCGGACACGGCCAGCATGATCTTCCGAAACACGATCATGCAGGTCGCGGCGCCCGACAACATGCGTGGCCGGCTTCAGGGGATCTTCATGGTCGTGGTCGCGGGAGGTCCGCGGCTCGGCGACTTCGAGTCCGGGTCCGTGGCCCAGCTCACCTCACCGGCCTTCTCCGCCGTCAGTGGCGGCCTGGCCTGCGTGGGGGCGATGCTCCTGCTGACGGCCCGCTGGCCCGGGTTCCTCCGTTACGACGCGCGCAGCCCGTCACCCTGACCGCCCCCTCGGGGCCGGTTAGCCCAGGCGCGAGGCGTACAGCTCCGTCAGCGCCTCGGTGCGCTCGGCCGGCCAGCGCCGCGGGGATCCGAACAGGGCCGCGAAGAACAGCTCGAGGTGTGTCTGCCAGGCCGCGAGCGCGGTCGCGCGCAGGCCGGCCAGGGGCGCCGGGACCGTCTGGGTCAGCACGACCCGGGTGCCGGCCTTCGGGTCGGCGACCACCTCCCAGCGGACCCGCCCGGCCGGTGTCCCGTCGTGCTGCCAGTCGTACTCCAGCAGGTTGGGCGGGCTCACCTGGGTGGCCGGCCCGGCCGCGACGTAGCCGTTGGTGAACCGCGGCGGGGGCGCTGAGCCCACGGCGGCCAGGACCGGCTCGGCGCCGTCGGCCTCGGTCAGCGCGGCCCAGACCTCCTCGGCCGGTCGCCACACCAGGTCGAGCTCGAAGCGCAACAGGTGGCCGTCGGGGTGGTCGCGGAACTTGCCCTCGGCCAGCCCGAACCGCTGGATGTAGGAGCCCATCAGTTCGAATATCGGCTCCGCCGGCTGCCGCGCCGGACGGCCGTCCAGACGCGCCATCAGCCCTGCGAGGCAGGTGTCCCAGCCGGCCGCGTTGCGCCCGGCGGCGGGCCGGCCGCCGTAGGCCTCGCTCAGGGTGTGGGAGAACACCAGCCGGCAGCCCGTGTCCTCAGGCAGGATCTCCATCCGCAGCACGTCGTCGTTCCAGCGGAACATGAAGACCTTCGGCGGATCGAACTCGAGGATCTCGCCCTCCGTCGACTCGTCCTCACCCTCGAAGGTGAACCGCATCGCGGCGCCCACCTCGAGCGCCGTGTCGACGCGGGCCGGAAACCAGTGCGCCAGCTCGGCGGGCTCGGTGATCGCCTTCCAGACCGTGTCCGGAGAGTGGGCGAACCGTCGTTCGAGCCGCAGCACCGGCTGTCCGCCGGTGGTGTCGAGGTTGGCCGGGTCGTGATCCACGGGTGGTCCTTCCGGTAGGTGCCGTGATGGCAATATAACCGGAACGGCATACACGCTGCAATGCGCGGTGCTCAGGGCTGGGTGGGGCCCATGCCGTACTCCGCGGACAGCAGCCGCTTGTAGAGCTTGCCGGTGGGGTGACGGGGGAGTGTGGCGCGGAAGTCGACCGTGCGGGGGCACTTGTAGTGCGCGAGCCGCTCCCGGCAGTAGTGGATCAGCTCGGCGGCCAGCGCGTCGCCGGCGTCGGCCATCGAGGCCGGCTGCACGACGGCCTTGACCTGCTCGCCCATCTCCTCGTCCGGCACGCCGATCACCGCGACATCGGCGACCTTGGGGTGGACCGCCAGGAGGTTCTCGACCTCCTGGGGGTAGATGTTCACGCCGCCAGAGATGATCATGTGGGACCTGCGGTCGGTCAGGTAGATGAAGCCCTCGTCGTCCACGTAGCCGATGTCGCCGAGGGTGCTCCAGCCACGCCCGCGCGGGTCCCGGGAGGCCGCCGTCTTCGCCGGGTCGCCGTGGTATTCGAACTCGGAGCCGCCGCCGAAGTAGAGGATGCCGATCTGGCCGGCGGGAAGCTCGTCGCCGCTGTCGTCGCATACGTGGACCTGTCCCAGCAACGGGCGGCCCACCGTGCCCTTGTGGCCGAGCCAGGCGGCGCTGTCGGTGTAGACGAAACAGTTGCCCTCGGTGCCGGCGTAGTACTCGTGCAGGATCGGCCCCCACCAGTCGATCATCTGCTCCTTGACCGGCACCGGGCACGGCGCCGCGGCGTGGACCGCGAAGCGCAGGCTGGACAGGTCATAGGCGGTACGGGTCTGCTCCGGCAGCCGCAGCATCCGGATGAACATCGTCGGCACCCACTGGCTGTGGGTCACCCGGTGCTCCTGGATCGCCGCGAGCGCCGCCTCTGGATCGAACCGCTCCATCACCACGACGGCGCCGCCGAGGCGCTGGAAGACCATCGAGTAACGGAGCGGCGCGGCGTGGTAGAGCGGCGCTGGAGACAGGTAGACCGGGCTGTCGCCCGGGTCGAACAGCATGCTGATCAGGGTGTACAGCCCGCCGGGGGTCCCGATCGGCGACAGCGGCAGCGGTGGCTTGACCCCCTTGGGCCGTCCCGTCGTGCCCGATGAATAGAGCATGTCCATGCCCTCGACCTGCTCCGGGAGGGGAGCGGCGTCGACCGAGGCCACGGCCTCCTCGTAGGAGGAGAACCCGGGAACGGCCGCGTCGAGCATCAGCCGGAGGGGCACTCCTGGCGTGTCGGCGGCGACCTTTTCCGCGACGGCCGACACGGCGGCCGAGGCGATGAACGCCTTGGCCTCGCAGTTGTCCACGATGTAGGCCGCCTCGGCCGCACCCAGGCGGGTGCCCACGGGCGTGTAGTAGAGGCCGGAGCGCTGAGCCGCCCAAGCGACGGCCAGGAACTCCCAGCGGTTCTCCAGCATGAAGGCGATGTGGTCACCAGGTCGCAGGCCAGCCGCGCAGAGCACCTGTGCCAGCCGGTTGGAGGCCGCGTCCAGCTCCGCGTACGTGACGACCTTGCCGGAGCCGGCCATGATCACGGCAGGCCTGTCGGGATGCTCGGCTGCTACCGATCCGAGGTGCATCAGCGCGAATCTCCTCGTCAGAGGCGGGGCGAGCGATGCGTCGGACAATAGAATCCAATTCGATTCAGGGTCAAGGGCCGGCGGGCGCCGCCGTGGCCCGGCTCTCCCTCACCCGTGGGCGGTGCCCCGGTGGAAGTACCGTCGGGGATGACCGACCCCCTCTTGACATCCTGTCATTACAGGGCGACAGTATCTTCACTCGGCGGCAGCTAGCCGACCCAGCCCACACTCACCGTCTCAAGGACCCCCTATGGCCCGTATCCGTTATGTCTCCACCGGGGTAGCCATCGCCATCGCCGTCATCGCGGTCGTGGCCGGGCTCACCGCAGGTAAGGCCGCCTTCGGCGGCGGTGACTCCGGCTCCGGCGGCGCCTCGCGCGCCGGCACCGGACCCAAGATCGACGTCATCACGAAGGCGACCGACTCGGAGTTCTGGCAGTCGATGCTGGCCGGCTCCAAGAAGGCCGGCCAGGACTTCGGCGTCCGGCTGATCCTGTCCGGTCCGACGTCCGAGACCGACATCGACGGTCAGGTCAAGCTGGTCGAGAACTCGATTTCGCGGGGCGCGGACGCAATCGTGCTGGCCTCCAACTCCTCCAGCGCGCTGAACGGGGTCGTGAAGCGGGCCAGGGCTCAGGGGATCAAGGTGATAACGGTGGACAACGCCATCACCACCCAGGCCGAGGGGTTCATCGGAACCGACAACATCAAGGCCGGGCAGCAGGCGGGCGAGCGCATGTGCTCGCTGATCGAGGGCAACGGCAAAGCCGACGGCAAGATCATCCACGAGAGCTCGGTCTCCGGCCAGCAGGTGCTCGTGGACCGTTTCACCGGGTTCAAGGAGGGACTGGCCAAGGACTGCCCCAAGGCCGAGATCGTCCAGTCCCTGGTCAACGACAACGACATCAACAAGGCCGTCGGCCAGGTCGGCAACGTGCTGAGCAGCCGGCCCGACGTCGTCGGCGTGTTCGCGGACAACAACACCTCGGGCACCGGAGCGGCACGCGCGATCAAGGAGAAGAACGCCGGCGGCCGGGTCGCCGCTGTGGCCTTCGACTCCGACCCGGCCGAGGTGGACGGGGTCCGCAGTGGCACGCTGAGCGCCATCATCGTGCAGAACCCCTATTTCTTCGGCTACCAGGGCGTGGCCGAGGCTTTCATGGCGGTGCGCGGCAGCACTCCGCCGGTGAATCTCGACCCCGGCGCGGTCGTCATCGACAAGTCGATGGTCGACAAGCCCGAGTTCTCGCAGCTGCTCAACCCGCCCAAGACCAAGGGCTGATCCATGCCGACAACCGAAACGGCCGCGCGAGAGGCCTCCCCGGGCGACGCGGCACCGGTGCTGAGCCTGCGTGGGATCAGCAAGGAGTACGGGCCGGTCCGCGCCCTCGACGGCGTGAATCTGGACCTGTACCCAGGTTCGGTGCACTGCCTGGCCGGGGAGAACGGCGCGGGCAAGTCCACGTTGATCAAGATCCTCACCGGCGCCGTACAGCGTGACGGCGGGGACTATGCCATCGAGGAGCGGCAGCTGCGCCGGGGCCTGACGCCCACGGAGGCGCGGACCGCCGGGGTCGGTGTCGTCTACCAGGAGCTCAGCCTGCTGCCCGAGCTGACCGTGGCCGACAACCTCTGTATGGGGGCCTTCCCCTCCCATGCCGGGGTCGTCGACCGGCGCGGACAGCGGGACTCGGCACGCGCCATGCTGGACCGGGTCGGCCTCGCCGGCCTGGACCTGGATCTGACCGTCGGCGAGCTCCCCACGGCGACACGGCAGCTCGTGGAGATCGCCAGGGTGCTCGCTCGCGAGGCCAAGGTCGTCATCTTCGACGAACCCACCACGGCACTCTCGGCCGAGGAGGCCGACGCGCTGCTCGCCAGGATCACCGCGCTGCGCGCAGACGGTGTGGCGGTGTTGTACATCTCGCACCGCCTCGAGGAGATGTTCGCCATCGGCGACACGGTGACCGTGCTGCGCGATGGGGCCCATGTCCTCACCCAACCGATCTCCGACTTCGACGAGGACTCGCTCATCGCGGCGATGGTCGGCCGTACGATCTCCAACCTCTACCCGGGAGTGCGGAGCCGGCCCGGGCAGGCCCGGCTGGAGGTTCGGGGCCTGCGGCCGCTGGGCTTCCCCGAACCCGCGGACCTGACGGTGCGCGGCGGCGAGATCGTCGGCCTGGCAGGGCTCCTCGGCTCCGGCCGCAGCGAACTCCTCCGCGCCGTCTTCGGCGCCGACCCGGTCACCGGCGGGCAGGTGCTGGTGGACGGCGCCGCGGTGCCGGCCGGCTCGACCCGCGCCGCCGCACGGCGGGGCATCGGCCTGCTGACCGAGGACCGCAAGGAGTCCGGGCTGCTCCCGGAGCTCAGCATCGAGGAGAACATCGCGGTCGCGAGCTGGCGGAGGGCATCGTCTCGTGGCCTCGTCCGGCGTGGCCGGCTGCGCCGGCATGTCGAGGCCGCCACCGATGGCCTGCGGCTGCGCTTCGGCGACTGGTCCGAGCCGGTGTCGTCGCTGTCCGGAGGCAACCAGCAGAAGGTGCTCATCGCACGCTGGCGGGCGCTGGACGCGAAAGTCCTGCTGCTGGACGAGCCCACCAAGGGCGTGGACGTCGGCGCGAAGGCCGACATCTACCAGATCGTGGCCGACCTGGCCGCGTCCGGCATGGCCATCGTCGTGGTCTCGTCCTACCTGCCCGAGCTCCTCGGCCTGTGCGACCGCGTGGTCGTGGTCAAGGAGCGGCGGCTCGTGGCCGACATCAGCTCTGCCGAGGCCACCGAAGAGGAGGTGCTCCGCCTGGCCAGCCCCACCGGCGGTGCGGCGTCCGGGGCGCACGAACCTGATCCTGGAGAATCTCAATGACCGATGTCACGAGCGCGCCGCCGAGCAAGGCGCGCGGCGGAAAGACCCGCCGTGAGCCCGAGGACGCTGAGATCCTGCGGCTCGGGCAGGTCTTCCGCAGAGGGCTGGGCGGGATCCCGATCCTGCTGGTGCTCGGGTTCGCGCTGAGCCTCGCTTCTGATGTGTTCCTCACCGGCACCAACCTGGACAACCTCGGCCGCCAGGTGTCGATTTACGCGATCCTCGGCGTCGGCCAGCTCCTGGTCATCCTCACCGCTGGCATCGACCTGTCGGTCGGTTCGGTGGTCGGCATCGCCGGAGTCGTCGCCGCCAAGGCGGTGTTCGACACCAGCGGCGGGCTGCCGATCGTGTGGGCCGTGCTGCTGGCGCTCGCAGTGGGCGCGCTGGCCGGGCTGATCAACGGTGTGCTCGTCGCCGTCGTCCGGCTGCCACCGTTCATCGTCACGCTCGGCATGATGGGCATCGCCCGCGGGGCCACCCTGCTCACCACGGGTGGCCGGACCGTGCAGCCGCTACCGGACGGGTTCTCCGCACTCGCCGCCGGCTCGGTCTTCGGCGTGGCCAACCTGACCTGGCTCATGCTGATCGTCACCGCCGTGATGGCCTTCCTGCTGCGCCGTACGGTGTGGGGCCGCTACCTGTACGCGGTCGGCTCGAACGCCGAGTCGGCCCGGCTCACCGGCGTGCCCGTACGGGCGGTGCAGATCAGCGCCTACACGGTGAGCGGTCTGCTCGCCGCGCTGGCCGGGCTGCTGCTGGCCTCCCGGCTGGGCAACGGCGTTCCGTCGGCGGGCACCGGCTATGAGCTCCAGGCGATCGCGGCCTGCGTCATCGGCGGCGCGAGCCTGTTCGGCGCGCGGGGCACGGCACTCGGCGCACTGGTCGGAGCGCTCATCGTGGGCATGCTCGACAACGGCGGCACGCTGCTGGGCATCGACCCGTTCTGGCTGCAGATCCTCACCGGGGTGCTGATCCTCGCGGCCGTGGCCGCCGAGCACCTGCAGAACCTGCGCCGCAAGAGCGTGAGCCGCTGACGGCGGCACGCGCGCAGTTGACGTGAAGGATCCTGGTCGCCATGAGCGCCAGGATCCTTCACGTTGAGAGCCGCCTGGTCCGGGCTAGCGGCGGAGGACGTTGAAGGCGAAGGTGTCGCCGCGGTGGTAGTCCTGGGCGTAGAGGACATGGCGGCCCGACTTGGTGATGGCCGTCTCGGAGATGAGCAGCCAGGGACCGACCCCGGCCAGGGAGTATTTCTCCAATACGTCGTCCGGTAGCTCGACCGCCTTGAGCCGGGCGGCCGAGGACACAGGCAGGTGCCCCTGGGCGGCCAGCAGGCTGGTGAGCGAACCGGTCCAGTCCACGTGCTTGGGCGGCCCAGGTATGCATTCACTGGGCACGGCGTCCACGCTGTAGATGAGCGGATCGTCCCCCGCGAAGCGGAGCCTCTCCAGTCGGATGACCGTCTCGCCCTCAACGAGCTCGAGGGCGTCGCGTTCGGTCGTGGTCGGTTCGGCCTCGGCCACGGACAGGACGACGCTGCGGAACTCATGACCCAGCGCCTCGAGCATGGTGGTGATGGACTCGAACCGGGTGATCGGGCGTTCCACGTTCAGTGTGCTGAGCGACGAGAGGAAGCGGCCCCGCCCGCGCTCGACCACGACCAGGCCGTCCTGTTCGAGGAGCTTCAGCGCCTCACGTGCGGTGCTCCGGCCGACGTCGCACAACTCAGCTATCTCGGCCTCGCTCGGCAACCGGTCCCCGGGAAGCAGCCCACGCGCCTCGAAGAGTTCGACAAGGCGATCGCGCACCTGTACCGACATAGGTCGTTTATCCGGCATGCGGGTGCTTCCTGTTCGTCAAGCGTCGTGCGGCCCCGGGCAATGGCATCCAAAGTCTAGGTGCACCGCGTCACCCGGCCGCTCAGCCGAGCGGGAGGGCGTCCTGCGGCCATGCGCCCAGGTGCTCGCACGTACGAGCGGCCGTACGGGCACCGGCCCGCATCGCCTGCGGGACGTCGGAGCCGGCGGCGCGCGCGGCGAGGAAGCCGGCGATATAGCTGTCACCGGCGCCGGTGGTGTCGACGACCTCGACCGGAGCGGCTCCGGCCCGCCACCACGAGTCACCGTCGAACGCCAGGCTCCCCGCCGCGCCGCAGGTCACTACGGCCAGCCGGGCCCCGCCGTCGACGGCCTCGTGGGCGAGGTCCCGGGCGTACCCGTCGTCCTCGCCGGCCGAGCAGAAGGCGATGTCGAGGTGGCGGTATCCGGAGCTCACCGCGCAGTCCTGGCTGAGCAGGACCCCTCGGCCGGACAGCCGCTCGCGCAGCTCGGTTGCGCCGGGCACCATCCCTATGTGCACGGCGGCACAGCGGGCGAGCTCGTCCAGCTCGGCGTCGTCCGGCCGGTAGTCGGCGCAGACCGCGAAGTCCTCGAACTCGAAGGATCGGTCTCCGGTCGCGTCGACCCGGATCCGGGACACGGAGGTGTGGCCGGGCAGTGTGACCAGGCCGTCGGTCAGGACGCCGTTCGACTCCAGGCTCACCCGTACCCGCTCGCCGGTCGGATCGGCGCCGATCGCGCCGGCATAGCGGCAGGCGTGGCCCAGCAGCCTCAGCTGGACGGCCACGTTGAGAGCGTTGCCACCGACGAAGCTCTTGCTCTCGACCCCGACGTACTCGTCGATGGTGTTGTCACCGACGGTGCCGAAGAGCAGCGGCTTCACGATGAGCTCCTGTCGTCATCGCACGGCGTCATGACCGACGACATCACACTGGTCTCCCGGTCCGCTCAGTAGGACACGCGCTTGTAGTAGCGCCGTGTGGTGAGCGGGTGGTCCCGCTTGACCTCGAGGTGGGCGCTCACGCGCTCGAAGACGGTGGCGAGCAGCACCGGCGAGATGAGGGCCCGCACCTGCGCGGAGACGCCGGGGAGCGCGAGCTCGGCCGTGTCGAAGACCGACAGCTTGTCGGTGTAGGTGGGGGCGAAGCTCTCGACCCGCTCGGCGAGGGCGCGGGTCTCGTCCTCACCCTTGAACAGGATGACGCTCACGCCCTGCTCGACCAGCTCCAGCGTGCCGTGGAAGAAGTCGGACGCGTGGACTGGCCTGGTCCGGATCCACTGCATCTCCTCCAGGATGCACATCCCGTAGTAGAAGGCCTCCGGCCAGGTGGAGCCCGCGCCGGTGATGATGTGGTAGGGCTCGTCCTGGATCTGCGACGCGAACTGCTCCGCCCGCTCCTCGAACCCGCGCTTGACCTCCAGCAGCAGCTTCGGCAACAACTCGATCTCGCCCACGATGTCGGCGTAGTCCGAGATCTCGCCGCGCTCCTGCATGAGCGCGAGGGCAAGGATCAGGGACTGGAGGTAGAACGACTCGGAGGAGGTGTCGTCCTCGGCGAAGTTGGTGAAGTTGTGGTCGGCGGCCTCCGCAAGGGCGGTGTCCGCGTGTCCCGTCAGGGTGATGACGATCGCGCCCTTGGCCTTGCAGTAGGCGAGCGCCTCGACGCTCTCCTTGGTGGTGCCGGACAGGGAGGGGATGACCACGATGGACTGCGGGCCAAGGTGCGCCGAGCCGGTCACCACGAGCTCCGCCGGCATCTCCACGTACACCGGGAAGGTGGAACGGGTCTGCAGCAGCCGCGCGGCCGGCAGCATGAGGATGCCGGCGCCGCCGGAGCCGAGGAAGAAGAGGTTCTTCGCCCCCTTCTCCAGGCTTTCGGCCACCGCACCGCGGATGTCCTCGGAGAGCGCCACCGCGCCTGACTGGATGCGGACGAACCGCTCTTCATCGAAGTTGAGCATGTGCGTGCTTCCTGTGATGGCCGAGCCGGTGCACGGGGACACCGTCGGTGAGGTTGTGGTGCGCGGCGCCATACGTCAGCGCCTGAACACCGGGTCTTGTCTGACATCTTAGTGTCTTGTCTGACTACCCGCCGACCGTGGTCCGCGCCGCCCTATGCGAAACGGCGCGGAGCCGCGCTAGTCGACGGGGGCGGGGTCTTTCCCGGAGGTAGCCGGCGCGGACTTGGCACTGAGCCCTTCTTCGGCCGTGAGGCGTTCGCCGATCCGGCGGACGAGGGAGGGTGAGCAGATGACCGCGACCAGGGCGATGGCGATCCAGACGCCCGCCGCGATCGGTAGCCAGCGCGCGGCGCCGGTGGGGTATGGCATGACGTTCCGATAGAGCGTGTAGCCCAGGACCGTGATGGCCGCTATGGGGATGACGATCTCCCAGCGGGAGACGTGCCGGGCGTGGGACAGCATCCGCGCGGCGCCGACGGTGGCGAGCAGGTAGACGACAAGCACGATCAGCGTGCCGGTGGTACCGATCCATCCCCAGACCGACAGGATCGGCTGGGGTACCACCCAGCCGAAGACGAGTACCGAAGCGACCATGACCGAGGAGACGGCCGCGACGGTCCCGATGGGTGTGCCGAAGCGCGGAGACACGTTGGTGAGGAAGGTCGGCCTCGTGGTCGTGGCTTTGGAGAGCGAGAACAGCAGCCGGGACGCACCGACGATGCAGCCCAGCGCGCCGCCGAAGGCCGACACCATGGTCCCGACCGTGACCAGATCACCGACCCACGAGGCGAGATAGGCGCTCCCCAGGTCGCCGAGCAGGGAGTTGCTGGCGTGGAAGCGCTCCAGGCCGGTGCGTCCGGTGCCGAAGCCCATCACCTCGACGGCGCTGGTGAAGACGTAGAAGACCCCGCCGATCAGCACCGTGCCGAGGATCGCGCGGGGGATGGTGCGGCGGGGCTCCCGCGCCTCCTCGCCGAGGGTCGCCGCACCCTCGAAACCGGCGAAGGCCAGAAAGCCGAAGACGGCGCCGAGGAACAGCGACGAGTTACCCGTCCCCTTCTCGGGCTTGAAGACCGAGAGTGTGAACGTCTGTCCCTGGGGCCCGCCGCCGTTAGTGATCTTGTACAGCACGGTGGCGCTGACGATGAGGATCAGCACCGCGGTGGCCGCCTCGAAGGCCAGGAGCAGGTCGGCGCCGCGCTTGGCCGGCGTGACCGCGACGGCCGCCGCGACGACGAGGATCGCCAGGGTGACGAGGTAGGGAAGCCAGTCCGGCGGGTGGGACGACAGGCCGAGCGACTCGATCAGGGAGGAGGAGAAGATCGCGGCCGAGTAGGCGCTGCTCGTGCCGAAGAGGATGTAGGTGCCGAGGAGGCACCAGCCGGCGACCGTACCGGCCCGTGCCCCCACCGTGGCGCCCACGAACCCGAACACCGAGCCGGAGGTGTTGAAGTGCTGGCTCAGCCGCACGAAGCTGTGCGACAGCAGAAGCACGCCCACCGTGGCGATCGCGAATGTGAGGGGGATGGCGCGGCCGGCCGCAGGCTCGGCTCCCTGGGGATTGATGTTGGCCGACAGCGTCAGTCCCATGACGCCGATCGAGACACCGAGGACCTGCCAGAGGCTGAGGTTCCGCCGGAGCCCATGTGACCCCGGTGCACCCGCCGGGAGAGACGCCGTCGCCGCCGTGGCGCCGGCATGGTCCATCGTCATCGCTGGCTTCTTTCTTGCCGGGTCCCCAGTGCGGGTTCCCGAGGGACTGGGGACGACCCGCGGGGACCTACGGGACGGCGTTCGCCCGCCCGTACGTTGTCAGACATCTGATGTCAGTTGTCAGGTTGGCGATTACTGTGCCTGACGCCGTAACCGCCGTCAAGAGGTCGGCGAGGGTCTGCTGCGGGGCCGGTGGACCTCGGCGCGGCAAGCCGAAGGGCCTGTCTCTCGGTCTTCAGGCGACGCCTGTGACCTGCGCTTCCAGAGGTTAGGTGATCGGCGTGGGAGGGCGACACCGGCACGGCCAGTGACGCAGATCACGCCTCTGGACGTGCACCGGCCGACACGAGAGAACGTCCTCCAAGAGGTCGCCCTTCCGGGCGCCCTTGGTGCTCTGTGTACGCGGTCCCGACCGGCACGGCGGATGACGACTACTCCGGCGCGACCCGACACATGGAGGAGTGAATGATGGTCGAAGTCTGGACGGCGCTGGCGGTAGAGACCGGGGCGGCCGTCATCGTTTCGGGGATGTTGGTGGCGTGGGCCCGGCGGCGCTTCGCTCCCGATCGGGAGTGCGCCGCCGAGCCCAGCGAATGAACTGACCGCCGCCTGGCGAAATGACCACTGCGCTAGTCGGTCGCGCTCGCCAGCCGCCGGGACCCCTTGGTCCCGATCTTCCTGATCGACACACCGGCCGTCTCCGGGATCAGCAGGATCGGGACCAGCGCGATGGCTCCGGCGGCCATCAGGTAGAACGCCGGGATGTAGTTCGTGTGGAAGACCTTGATCAGCGATCCGATGAGGAGTGCGGAGGTGCCGCCGAACAGGGAGGTCGAGATGTTGTAGCCGATCGCGAAGGCGCCGTAGCGCACCTGCGTCGGGAACATCGCAGGGAAGGTCGAGCCGATCACGGCCAGCATGAGGACCAGCAGCGCGCCCATGATCGCGAACCCGGCCGTGACGGCCATCGCATTGTGGATCTGCATCAGCTTGATCGAGGGAAGGCTCAGGAAGACGTAGCCCAGGGCCGCGGCGACCAGCAGGGGCTTGCGGCCGACCCGGTCGGAGAGCGCCCCGAGCGGCGCGATGACAAGGAGCATCAACAGTTCGATGCCGATGGTGATGAGCTGGGACGTCACCGCGCCGATTCCGAGGTTCTCGGTCAGGTACGACGGCATGAAGGTGAGCAGGGTGTAGTCGGCGACGTTCAGCAGGAAGACGATGCCGATGAGGTTGAGGATCATCCGCCAGTTGTGGACGATCGTCTCTTTCAGCGGCGAGCGGGCCGCCTTGCCGGCCTTTGCCATCTCCTGGAAGGCCGGGGTGTCCTCGAGCTTGGTGCGCACGTAGAGCCCGACGAGTCCGAGCGGGAGTGCGAGCAGGAACGGGATGCGCCAGCCCCAGGCGTGCATCGCGGTTTGGCCGAGCAGGAGATTTACCACCAGCACCAGCCCGGATCCGAGGATGTAACCGGACAGGGTGCCGAACTCCAGGAAGCTGCCGAAGAAGCCCCGTTTACCGGTCGGCGCGTACTCGGCGATGAAGGTGGCCGCGCCCCCGTACTCGCCTCCTGTGGAGAAACCCTGGACCAGTCGTACGAGGAGGAGCAGCAGCGGCGCGGCGATGCCGATCGAGGCGTAGCCGGGCAGGACGCCGATGACGAAGGTGGACGCCGACATCAAGATGATCGTCGTGGCGAGGACCCGCTGCCGGCCCAGTTTGTCACCCAGTGGCCCGAAGAAGAGCCCGCCGAACGGGCGCGCGATGAAAGCCGCGGCGATGAGTGCGAACGACTTCAGCGTGGCGCTGCCGGAGCTGTCCTCGGGGAAGAAGACGGTGCCGATGATCATCGTCATCACGCCCGCGCTGAACACGCCGAAGTCGAACCATTCGATGCAGTTGCCCATTGCCGATGCCACGACCGCTCGGCGCACCGTCGCCTGGTCCGGCGGCGGCTCCTTCGCTTGATCGCTTTCGACTAGCTGATCTTGCATAGGCCTTGGTGCCCCTCACTAATAGACGTTTCGGACGACCGGGTGACGGTAACAGACCGTGTCAACCCAGGTCAGAGACACGAAGCCCCGTGCGGAAACGTACTTGCCCACTTACCGTGTCCTTTATTGCGTTATCTTGGTCACAGTGGCACCAACCGCATCGTTGTTCGCGAGGCCGGCATGTGGGTTCACGGGCCCGTGGGCCTGAGGCGTTCGTGGGCCGCGCGCGCTTCGGAGGCACCTGGCTTCGTTCGCCGCGGTCTGCGGCATGATGCGAGGCCGGACCCGGATGATGTGGAGTGGGTAGTGCGCAGACGACCGAGTATCTGTGACGCGTGTGCTCGTCTCGGGAAGAGGTCGAACCCTGAGGCGCAGAGCTCCCTGGACAGGTGGATCCCCTACTGCGACGCCTTTCCGGAGCGGGTCCCCCGGGAGATCTACACCGGCCAGTTCGACCACCGCGAGCCCTACCCCGGGGACAACGGCATTCGGTTCGAGCTGCGTGAAGGCGGCGAGAGCGTCCTGGAGTCGTACGAGAACAGCCTGCGCAGGCGGCGGGAGCGCGAAGAGGGGCAGCGGGAGAGCACTTGAGCGTTCCGCCGTGGCTCCGGCGGGTGGATTGGGTCGGCACAGGGATCCCGGGTCCGTGACCCGTGACAGATGATGCTGTGCCGCCTGCCACTTATACGTGGTTTCGGCCAGTCGTTCTATGCACCCTTCGTGTCATCTGTCGCCCTGTGTCCAGTTCTCTGACGCTCTTTCGGCGAACACGTCTCGATATGGTGTGTGCCCTAAATAGAGATTCGGGTGGCATGGACTAGCTCGAAGCTTTTCGCTCCATTATCGTCGGGGTCCTGTCCCATCGACGGTGAAACGCGCATGCTTCCGTGCGGCGCAGTGGGGGGAAAGCTCGGATGCGGCCGGAGTGGCAGGCGCACATCGATGAACTGCTCGAGGAGTACAACCGCAAGCGCGAGGACCTGAAGGCTCTCCAGGAGAAGATGGCCTCGGTCGAGACGACCGTCACCGCGGTGGAGGGCATGATCACCGTCACGGTCGGGCCGCAGGGCAGGCTCACCGGCCTCGAGTTCAATCCACGCGTCTATCGCCGCCTTTCGGCGTCCGAGCTCGCCGAAGCCGTACTCGGCGCGGTCCAGGAGGCCACTGCGCAGGTCGGAGACCAAATGCGCGCGGCCATGGAGCCACTTCTGCCGGAAACCGCGTCCTACGACAAGGTCGCGGGCGCAGGATTCGACCTGTCGAAGCTGGTTCCCGAGCGGCCCAATGACCTTGACTCGCTCAAAGAGCGGTACGGCTTTCGCGACAAGTGACGGAGCGGCGCGCCAATGGGATATGACCAGCTGGAAGTCCACCGGGAAGCGCTGAAGCGTCATTCCAAGGGCTTCGGCGATGGAGCCAAGGAACTCGGTCGCATCTTCGCCAAGCTGGACTCCGCCCTCGCGGCCGAGGGGAGCTGCTGGGGCAACGACGACACAGGCAAGGCCTTCGAGGGCAAGTACAAAGCGCCGAAGGAGACCGCGACGAAGGCCTTCCCGGCCCTGGAGAAAAGCCTGACGAAGATCGAGGCCGGTGTGCGGCGCATGGCCAAGAACTATGACCAGGCCGAACACGCCTCGGGCGGCTAAGCCATGGGAATGGAGATCCCGGGCGAGGTCAAGTGGCTCTCGTGGATTATCGGACAGGACTGGCCGGAGGGCGACGAGACGGCCATGCGCCGGCTCGCCACCACCTGGGAAGAGGCCGCGACCGGAGTCGATGACCTCACCGGAGACCTCCAGGGTTCGGCGAGCCGGGTCCTGAGCTCGGTCGATGGCCCCGCCGCCGAGCAGTTCCGTACTTTCTGGGAGCAGTTCGTCACGACGGACCCCCAATACCTGCCAAAACTCGCTGAGAAGTGCCGGGGCCTCGCGGAGGAATGCAACAACGGCGCGAATGAGATCGAGTACGGCAAGTACATGTTCATTGCCCTGCTCATCATGACCGCGATCGAGATCATCATGCTGATCGAGGCCGCGTTCGCCACCTTCGGGGCATCGGCCGCCGGCATCCCCGTGGTCGAGGTGGGCGCCCAGGTCATCTCGCGGTCGATCGCGCGCGAGCTGCTGACGGCCATCCTCAGGGGCGCCGCCCGCGGCCTGCTGGAGAACGTCGGCCTGGACGTTCTGATCCAGGGCATCCAGATCGCCGAGGGGCACCGCGACGGTCTCGACCTTGCCAAGACCGGCAACGCCGCACTCGACGGCGCGATGGGCGGAGCGATCTCGGGCGGCATCGGCCATGGCGCCGGGAAGATCCCCGGCCTGTCCGGCGGTGACTCACCGCTCGGCGGCATCGTGCGCGGCGTCATCCGCGACGGTGCCTCGGAAGCCGTGTCCGGCGTGGCATCCACCGTCGCGAGCACCGCGATCCACGGCGGTGACCTGAGCCCCGAGGCGCTCGCCAAGGCGGCCACCTCGGGCGCCTTCGGCGGTGCGGTCGGCGGAGCCAAGGAGGGCATGCACGCCGGCGGCCACGGCGGAACGTCCGGCGGCAGCGACGGTAGCAGTCCACCGGTTCCGGGTGAGGGGGGCTTCAGCGGCGGTTCGCGGTCCGGCGGGAGTTCGGACGGCGGCGGGTCGGGTGGTGGCTCACAGGGCGGCGGTGCCGGAGGGTCCGGTGGCGGCTCGCATGACGGTGGCTCACAAGGCGGCGGTTCGCAGGCCGGCGGTCAGCACTCGGCCTCGGGCGGCGGCGGGCACTCCGGCGGTGAGTCCGGCGGCGGGGGCGGCACGTCCTCGGGTGGCGGCGGCACCCAGGGCGCCGGCACGTACGGAGCCGAGGGCGGCACGAACACGTCCTCCGGCAGTACGGGCTCGGACGGCGCCGCGCACTCGAGCTCCGCGGGCAGCGAGCCCGGCGGCGGTTCGAGCGGTTCCCACACGGGTGCCGACGGCGGTGGCTCGTCGGGCGGAACTCATGCGGGCTCCCTCGGTGGCGAGTCCGGTGGCGGTTCTCACGCCGGCTCTGAGGGCGGGGGTTCCGGCGGGTCCCACACCAGTCCCGGTGGGGGAGAGCCCAGCGGCGGCTCGGGTGGCCACCAGACCGGCTCCGGCGGCTACGGCGACGGGTCTCAGACGACCTTGGCCAGCGCAAGTGGCTCCCACGACGGTGGAGGTGCTTCCCCGGCGAGCGGCGGTTCATCCACGCAGGACCCGTCCGCGAACCGCGTGAGCGCCCTGCTGGGCGGTGGCTCGTCCGGCCACGATCCGTCGTACAACCGCATCAGTGCCCTGCTGAACGGGGACCCCGGCGGGGGATCTCCCAGCGGAGGCGCGTCCCACGGTGGCGGGGGCGCTCCCGCGGGAGCCGCAACGGGTGGGCTGCCGGGCGGCGGCGGCGGACCCGACCGGTCTGGTGGTACGGCCTCGCACGGGAACCGGTCCTCCGAGTCCGGAGGCACCGCCTTGTCGGCGGCATCCCACACCACTGAGGCCCCGGCTGGGACGGGCCGCGTGGGCAGCGAGACCACGCCCGGTGGAGCGCCACCGCACGGGGGCACCTCGGCAGGTGGCGTTCCGATGGCCCCGCCGGTCGGCGGCGGCACGCCCCCAGGCGGCGGGGGGCAGCAGCCGTCCTCGCGTACGGGCGGTGCTACCACGTCCGAACCCCGCGGCTCCCAGCCCTCGACGGGAGGCGAGCGCCCCACCAGAACCGGCACCGAGCGCCCGAGCGGGATGGGTACCGAGCGTCCCGGTGGTACGGGCGCGGAGCGGCGTGCCGGCACGGGCACTGAGCGCCCCGCCGGTCAGGCTACTGAGCGGCAGGCCGGCGCGGAGACGCGCACCCAACCTGGGACGACGGACGGCCGTACGCCTGCTGAGTCCTCTCCGGCGGCGCCCACCCCGGCCGAGACGCCGCAGCACGGCATCGAGCCACGCCACGAGGGTCCGGAGTCCGAGCACGGCGACGGCACCTCTCGTGACGGTCCGGCGCAGGCGGATGCGCCCGACAGCCGTACGCCCGAGGAACAACTGCACGCGGCCGAGGCGGAGGCACGGCAGCTTCTCGAGCAGTTCGGATCGGACGCGCCGAGGGTCGACTTCACGTCCAATCCGATCGACCCGGCCGCCGCGCGCGCCATCAATGACGCGCTGCAGAGCCTGGCCGCCGACTATCCGGGCACCGTCCGACAGCTCAACAACATCGGGTCCACTGACCCGGCCAATGCCTTCGTGCCGGGCGAGGGAACCCTGGCCTACGCGCTCACCAGCGGTCCTGACCAGGGTGTCTACGTCAGTCCCGAGGACTTCCGAAGCGCTGCGGACCTCAGCGCGGATGGCGCGGGGGAAGTGGCCGACGGCTGGACGGTACCCGGGGGCGGCGGTCCCGAGGGCGTCTTCAACCACGAGTTCGGACACCAGCTCGGCGAGCAGCTGCTCAACGACCCGCAGGCCCTGAACGACCTGAACCATGCGGTGTCGGACGTGCTCGGCCAGCCGTACGACGCGTCGCAACCGCACGATGCGGCCACCGCGGCCGCGCTGGAGCGGATGCTGTCGGAGTACGGCGCGACCGAGCCGCACGAGATGATGGCCGAGGCGTTCGCCGAGTACCGCGGCTCCGAGAACCCGCGCCCGCTGGCCCAGGCCATCGGCGGCGTCATGGACCAGCACCTGCGCGCCCACGGGACGACCCCGGGCGACGGCAGCACCGGGGCCTCGGCGAGCGGCCACGATCCTCAGGCACGTCACGACGGCAGCACCGCGACCCGGCCGCCACACGAGGGTGCGGCACAGCGTCCGCCCGACGGCGCCTCTCAGCCCGGCGATTCGCACCAGCGTGATGCCGGGCCGCCGGCGAGCGACGGTGGGTCGGGCACCCCGCCACGGCCCGGAGACGTGCCCGCGCCGCGTGAAGGCACGCCACGAACACCGCATGACGGCGCGCCGCAGGCTCCGCGCCAAGGCGTGGCCCAGGGCGCCCGCGAGGGTGGTCCGCGATCACCTCACGACGGTGCACCGCGGACCTCGCACGACGGCGCGGTGCGATCCCCGCACGGTGTCGCAAGGACCCACGATCCGAGCACTCCGGCTCGCGGCCGGGACGGTCAGTCCCGCACCTCGGAGCATGGACGTTTCGATCGGCCGGCGGGACAGCCCAGCGGCCGACCGGGCACGTCGGAGCACGGGCCCGGTGGCCGTGGCTCCGAAGATCCTCACCTTCGGCAGCGGAGCGGTCCTCGCGCGGAAGAGTCAACGCCGCCCCCAGGGGACGGAGCCCGGTCCGGCTCTGAGAACCAGACGCAGCCGAGCGACGGTTCGGCCAACAAGCCGCTCACACTCGGCGATGATGGTCGGCTCCACAGGGACGGGGACAAGGCCCACACGTACCGCGATGCCGATGGCACGCTGCACAAGAACGGCGACTCAGAGGGCTCTTACCGCACCGAGGACCAGAAGCTTCACTTCCACGGCGACGAGCCTGGCACGTTCCGTAATGACCTGACGCAGCAACTGCAGGGGGCGCTTGGAAGGTTCGTCAAGGACCCGCTCACGGAGCGCCCATATGACTACACCGCCGAACCAGCAGAACCAAAGGATCACAACCCGAGCCCCAGCGCTAAGGAGAAGCTCGAGGGTCTCGCCGCAGAGCGTGACAAGCTGGTGGAGCAGCGTGCAGACCTCGCCAGGGAGATGGCGCCTCTTCGGGAGAAGCTCGGGATCCAAGACCCGAAGGCCTTGGTCGGCAAGGCCAAGCTCGACGCGACCGTCACTTCCCTGCTCACGGACGCGAGCAACAATCCCCACCACACACCCGAGCAACGTGCCGAGATACGTGCGGCGGTTGAAGAACTTCGTGACAGGGCTCAGCAACATAACCAGGCTCTCAAGGAACTGGTCCGCGTCAGCGAGAAAATGGGCATGGCCGGTGCCGAGGATTTCGCGACGAACAAGCGCGGCGGCACTCTCCTCACTCCACGCTCAGATAAGCCGGGCACTGCGGGCACTCTCGATGTCGTCTCGTTCGCCCCAGGCCCGCCAGCGCGGCTGATCTGCGTTGAAGCGAAGGGTGGAGACTCCCAATTGGGCGGCCGGGTTGTGGAGTCTGGCAGGAAAGCCCAGCAGGGCAGCCCGGAGTATCTGAGCTGGATCCTCGCCCGCGATCCTGATCTAAGTGCTGCGCTGGAGGCCAATCCGCCCGTTCGTGACCAGATTCAGCAGGCATTGGAGAGTGGCACTCTCCAATACGAATACCACCGTATACATGCCGACGTGGACGGCAGCCTCACCCACTCGGCGTTCAAACTCCGAAGGGAAGGCGAGCCGGCTTTCCGCAGCCCGGTCGCGGGCGTGCCCAGTGCCGAGAGTGGTGGGCCTGCAACACACCATGTCCGGCCTGAGACGGGTCCATCACACGACGGGGAGGCTCAGCCTGAAGAGCCCCATAGGCGGCAGCGTCGGACTGGCCCTTCCTCAGAGGAGCCGCAGCCACCGCCGGAGGAGTTTCGGCACGAAGCTTCCGGAGATCCTCAGACCCAGCACCACGACGGAGGCACGGACGCCGAAGCGGGCCCAGGCGAGGGTACACAGGACCCGGGCTCTTACGAGGGCGCCGACTCTGATGCCGCGGCCAAGGTTGCGGTCGCGGATCAGATCGGCAGCGCGTCTCCGGAACTCGCGACGGTGATCAACCACTTGCTCGACGATCCGCACCAGCTCAACCTGACCGCTGCGCTGCGGGACGCGGCCACCAGAGAGCAGACTCTCGCTCTGATCAGGCAACTCGCGGAGGGGGATGCCCTCGGGCCTTACGGTGGCGACCTCAACGGATTCCTCAGGGACAATCCGGGAGCCGGTCCGCTTTTCGAGCCGGTGCGCCATGAGGTGAACTACACCGAGGGTGGGGAATCTCGTAAGCAGGATTACGTGGAAGACGCCAAGAAGGCCGATCCGGCCCGGCAGGCTGGGCGCGATCCCACACCTGAGCAGGAGGCGTTGGTCCGGGATTACGCACAGCGTCTCAAGATTGACGTCGAGCCGGCCGTACGGGAAGAGATCAACCGGATCATCGCTGATCTGGGCCTCGCAGACGAGGCGAGCTCGAACGTGCGGACCAAGGACGCCACCGGTCTGCATGACAAGGTCGACCGGATGACCGAGGGACGCCCAGGCGCGCCGGGGCGGACCGATTATCAGGTCGGGGACATCATCGATGCGGTGGGCGCTCGTATCACCGTGCGGGACATGGCCGGGCTGAACGCAATATACGAGCGGATTCAGAGCCACTATGGCGTCGGCGACGGTGGCAGGATTCTCGAGGTCGAGAACATGTACGCCGAGCCCAAGGCGAAGGCACCCGCATACCGGGTGGTCCCGATGATCATTAGCGTTCAGGTCAACGGGGTCCCCTACACCTTCGAGCTGCAGCTCACGACCCAGCGGGCGTCGATCGCCGCGGACATCGAGCATAATTCGATCTACAAGCCCTACGTGCCGCTCTCAGCAGCTGAAGAGGAAGCGGTCGTCCGGGCCATGCGTGAGGCTGCCGCGCTTGACCAGCAGGAACCTCGGGGGTGAAACAGTGCCTGATGCGAGTGAGCCGCGTACCCGATACACGTTCTTGATCGGTCCTGCGTACGACGACGTGCTCCCGGCCTTCATGATCGACGCCGGGGACTACGCGGACCCAGAGGCCGTACACGCGGACGTCCTCGAAGCATCCGAGGTGCTGGCCTCGAACAAGGTCATCTCGGAGATGGTGACTGAGACTGTCCGACCGGGGGCTCCGCGCCCGACCTTGCCGTCGTGGGCGGGGTTTCGTGACGAGCACGTCCTCGAGGGGCGGATGGATGACACCATCCCCACCTCCTCGGGTCTCCGGCGGCCGGGCGGCTGGGAGCAGATGCAGAGCGACGTGGAAGGTGCTCGGTCTCTTTTGCGTGAGCAGCTCGCAGCGTTGGCGCGTTCGATCGTGCCGGGTGCCGAGCCGTACGTCATTGCCGACCGTGGTCCCGCGCGGCACGGCCGGGCTTGCGAGGATCTGTCGCAGGAGCGGTTCGGCGCCTCTGTGACGGTGGGGCTACACCTCGGCGATCCGGAGATCGACGAGGTGATGCGCTCGGCCGCCGGGGTCCTGCGCGAGTTGGGTTGGCCGGTCGCTGAGCCACGGCATGAGGGTCGTATGTATCGGCTGGAGGCAGAGCGTGGCGGCTATTCGGTGCTTTTTTCGGTGGATGAACGCTGGAGAACGGCAACTTTGCTGGGCCGGACACCATTGTTCCAGGCCACCGATGACGGATCGATAAAGACCGCGCCTGAATCTCCAGGCGTTAGGATCAAGTCCATGAGCGAGTGGCGCTTTATGTCGGACCGGGAAGTCGCTGACCTGGTGACCGGCCTGTGGACGCTGGACTGGTCATGGCGGCCCGAGGAGGCCGAGCAGCTGGTCGACCGCTTCAGCTGGAAAGTCGTGCATCGTGGTAGCAGAAACCTCATGCTCGAGAACGAGTTCGGCCCCGGCTTCGTCGATGTCAACGCCGGTCGTGTCCAACGAATCATCGTCGCAGCCTCGACCTTTGCCGACGAGAACACAACCGAGGGTCGTGCCTTCACGCAGGATGCGTTCGCCCGCGTCGTCGCCGCGGCGACTCGAGCTCTAGGTGAGCCGTCGAGCCGGAGACCAGGTGAGTTCCCTGAGGTGCGGTGGCGCGGCGCCGAGGCCACGGTCACGGTCAGGCGTTCTTCGGCCCAGGTCGACATCGAGCTTGCCACCAATGAATCGGTCGACGACGAAGATTGGGCTGCGAGCAGGGGGTTGTGAGCGTGGAGTGGGATGTGTTCGCTCAGGCCTTGGCAGAGGAGCTACCGAACCTCCCCGAGGGTGGCCTGGTGGTCATTGCAGAGCCGGGCGAGGAGAAGTACGCGAGGTACACCCAGTTCATGCAGCGAGAGGACGAGCTTTGGGGTTATGTCGTGGTGAACTCGTTCCTGGACGAGTCCGCACGTGCCTCAGAGGAGGCCGAGCGGATCATCTCGGCGGCCGGTTGGCGGGCGCCTGAGCCCAGTGCCGGGCACGATAACTGGTGGGCCGCATTGCCGTGGCCGGCGACCGCCGAGCAGTATCTCCACCTGACCCAAATGGTGGTCGCCGGGCTCCGTGATGGATACGGGATCCCCGACCCTGGAGTCTTTCGTTACAAGGCATGGAACCGGAACACCGGCGAGGACCTCGACTTCCCCAGGCTCGGCCTGCCGCGCGACTGAGCCAAGGACATGGGGGCTGCGGCGTGCGCCGCGCCATAGGGTTGGTGCATGGGTCAGCAGAGTCGCGGTGATCGGGATGGCTCCTCGAGCTCTCTCACTGTGCCGATCCGGACCTTCGGGCCGCATCGGCGATGGAGTGATCTCCGGGCGAAGTTGGACGGCCGACTGCCGGAGCCGACCCTGGCCGAACTCGACCGGGCGGCGGACTTCGCGGTGGAGCGGCACGGCGACCAGAAGCGACCGGCGGGTGAGCCCTATCTGGAGCA
The DNA here is from genome assembly GCA_025964715.1 of Streptosporangiaceae bacterium. Lineage (GTDB taxonomy): Bacteria > Actinomycetota > Actinomycetes > Streptosporangiales > Streptosporangiaceae > Actinomadura_C. The sequence continues at coordinate 32,658 of JAOPYH010000014.1, forward strand.
TCTGCTGGAGACCGTGGACGTGCTCACCAATGGCCCCGGCGTGACCGACCGCGACGTGCTGGTGGCCGGGGTCCTGCACGACGTGGTCGAGGACACCGACACCACGCTCGATGAGGTCCGCGGGGCGTTCGGCCAGGCCGTCGCGGATCTGGTCGGCTGGGTCACCAAGCCGGACGCGGGCCCCGGTGAGGACAAGACGGCTGCCCGCCTGCGCTATCTCAGCTCCCTGGTCCATGCGCCGGACGAGGTGCTGCAGCTCAAGCTGGCCGACCGGCTCAGCAACGTCCAGCGTCTGGAGACCCATCCGCGGCCGGCCAAGCGTGCCTCGTACTACGCCGAGACCGTGGAGCAACTTGTTCCGCTGGCCGCTCGCCATCCGTGGTACGAGCAGTGGTTTGGCGCGTGGCGGGAGAGGTACGCCTACCTCCTGGGCTCTGGATCGGACCCGCACGCCCGCAGGTGATGATCCGGACGGCCGGGTTGTCCCGTGCGCTCAAGCAAGAGCCGCCGAATCGGCCGATCGGACAACCCGGCCTGAGAGCCCGGCTTGTACGTTCGTCGGAACCGCACCCGCGGGAGCTGTAGCCGGCAACGCAACAAGGAGATCGAACGGTCGTGCGCTCACCAGCCGGCGATGACGTCCTGGAGAAGGTGGCCGCGGAAGCGTCGAGGGACGCGGGACGCGCCGCGGCGGCCGCTGGTGTGACGATCCGCACTGCGGAGTCCGTATCCGAGCTGGAAGCCCTCATCTCGGTCGGCGAAGCGGTATGGGGAGTCAATGGCACCTTCGCCTCGGCCGAGATGCGGGCGATCGCGTTCGCGGGCGGTGTGGTGCTCGGCGCCTACGACGCGACCGACGAGGGCGGCGGCCCGGTCGGGTTTCTGGTGGGTTTCCTCGGCTGGAACGACGGCCTGCACCTGCACTCACACCAGACCGGCGTCGTGGCGGGCCGGCGCGGCTCCGGAGTCGGCTACGCGCTCAAGCTCGCGCAGCGCGACGTCTGCCTGAGCCATGGCGTCGAGGAGGTGCGCTGGACGTTCGATCCCCTGGTCCTGCGCAACACCGCCTTCAACCTGCGGCGCCTCGGCGCCCGGGCCGCGCGGTTCCTGCCCGACTTCTACGGGCGGATGAGCGACTCGGTGAACAGCGACGACCTGTCCGACCGGATCGAGGCGGTCTGGCGGCTCGCCGACCCGCTCCCGTCGGCGGATCCCGCGCCCGTACCAGAGGCCGGGGGGATGCTGGGGGTGAGTGCCCGGCCGGCCGCGCTGATCTCCGCCGGCGGCCGGCCCGAGGAGACCGGACTGCCTCCCTCGGCCGGAGATCACGTCGCCATCCCCGCGGAGTACCTCCGGTTGCGACAGGGGGACCCTGGTTGCGCCCGCGCCTGGCGGCTCGCGGTCCGGCGGGTGCTGGGCGCCGCCTACGCCTCGGGTCTCCGCATAGGGCAGGTGGACGGGGACGGCTATGTCCTCACAGCGGGGGAGTCCGGCTGATGATGCACTTGGCGAAGGGAAGAGTATGAAGATCGAGAGTTTCGAGCTCCGCAGACTGCGGATGCCGCTGGTGAATCCGTTCCGCACGTCCTTCGGGCTGCAGACCGTACGTGACGTGCTCCTGGTGTTCGCGCACACCACCGACGGTGTGACGGGGTACGGGGAATGCGTGGCGCTTGCCGACCCGGTGTACAGCGAGGAGTACGTCGACGCGGCCGAGCAGGTGATCGAGCGCTATCTCGCGCCCGCGGTCCTGGCCGGTGGCGATGTGACCGCCGCGGACGTCGCTCGCCTCACCGGGAAGTTCGTCGGTCACCGGATGGCGAAGGCCGCGGTCGAGATGGCCGTGCTCGACGCCGAGCTCCGTACGGCCGGCATGAACCTGGCCGACTACCTGGGCGGGGTCCGCGACACCGTCCCGGTGGGGGTCTCGGTGGGGATCACCCAGACGATCGAGGAGCTCCTTGAGGTCGTGCGCGGCCATCTGGACGAGGGTTACCGCCGCATCAAACTGAAGATCCAGCCCGGCTTCGACCTCGAACCGGTGGCCGCGGTCCGCGAGGCGTTCGGACCGGACGTGATGGTGCAGGTCGACGCCAACACCGCCTATCGCGCCGATGCGCTGGGCCTGCTGGCCGAGCTGGACGCCTTCGACCTCCTGCTCCTCGAGCAGCCGTTCGACCACGACGACATCCACCTGCACGCCGAGCTCGCGCGGCGGATGCGGACCCCCATCTGCCTGGACGAGTCCCTGACCTCGGCGAAGACCACGGCGACCGCGATCCGCGCCGGTGCCTGCGAGATCGCCAACATCAAGCCCGGCCGCGTGGGCGGGTACCTCGAGGCCCGGCGGGTCCACGACGTCGCCGGGGCCCTGGACGTGCCCGTCTGGTGCGGCGGCATGCTCGAGACCGGGATCGGCCGGGCGGCCAACCTCGCGCTGGCCTCGCTGCCCGGCTTCACCCTCCCAGGTGATATCTCCGGTTCGGCCAGGTACTACCGCGAGGACATCACCGAGCCGTTCATCGCCACTGATGGGCAGATGGCCGTGCCCACAGGTCCGGGGATCGGCGTGGAGGTGGACGCGGAGCGCATCGCCAGCCTCACGGTGTCCCGGCAGGTCGTCACGCGCTGACAACAGTGCACCGCCGCCGGCCTGGTGCGGCGCCATCTGGAACGGTCCAACGCGCCGGTGGCGCCGTAGGAGAGGACCCGATGACGGGGCGAAGCGGTGACGGACATACGATCGCCGCCTCGCCCCGTTTCGACCGGATTCAGGACATGACGACCTTCGCCGCACGCGCCACTCTCGGGAACGTCATCGACGCGCTCGGCGGCATCGCGCTGGAAGTCATCGAGCTGCCTCGCGGGCGTGCGATCTGTATCGACGAGGTCGTCCTCTACGACGCGGCCGCGGATCTCGCCGTTGAGTCGGGAGCGTTGCTGCTCGGTGTCGGCGTGGCCGACGAGCGCGGCCTCATCGACCTGCTGGACCGGCTCGGCCGCACCGCGGCGGCCGGTCTCGTGATCAAATCGCCGGCGCCCCTGACCCCGGCCGTTCTCGCGGCCGTCCAGCGGACCGGCGTGGCGATGCTGGTGCTGACCCCGGACGCCTCCTGGTTCCAGGTCACGGTGCTGCTGCGCTC
>JAOPYH010000042.1 GCA_025964715.1 Streptosporangiaceae bacterium
TGTATGGATTTGACGACGACGACTTCGCCGAGATGATCGACGGACTCCTCAAGCGCCCTGACATCTACTGCCAACTCACGTTCGACTCGTCCCAAGCCGCGGGCGTGCATGAGCGGGCGATTCTGGAAAAGTACAAGCACGAGTACACCGGCAACTCGGTGGCGATCGGGCGGTCTGAGCGTGGCGCGATCATGCACCGTAAAATGCTTCTGGTCGATGGCCTGTGGTACGTCGGCGGCAGTACGAACTGGAGCACGTCCGGTGAGTCCCTGCAGGACAACGAGCTGCTGATCGTGCAGTCGGCGTCCCTGGTGGCGCGCGCTAGGACCGTGCTGGACATCGCCCACGACTCGGCGCTGCAACAGATGGCGAAGAGGGCTAGCGCGGCCTAGCTACGCCGCGTGCTGCTCGGTCGGATGGACGGTCCAGTCAGCGCAGTGATCGCACCACGCAGGGCCCGGCGCAACCGGCGGACGACGTGACGCCTCATCCCGGATCGCAGACCGCTCGCGGAGACGTACGTCCGCGTCGTCGCGTGATGCCCGCCGAGCGGACCCCGATGCATGTGCGTGTGGGACGTCGTAACCCTGCGCCTACTCACGGTGGGCAGTGTGGCACCGACCAGTTGCGAAAGGTAGATGGCGCGTCATGGCTGAGGGCACCGGCATGCCGCCGCAACTCCTGAAGTACTGGCTGCCGAGCGGTGAAGGTGGCGCCAAGATCCGCTGGGGTGAGAGCGGCGACTACGACCGCTGCATCCTCAACATCCAGGAAGCCGTCTCCAAGCACGGCGCACCACTCGGTGACCACACCGTGCACGGCCTCTGCGCGACGCTCCACAAGATGGCCACCGGTGCGAGGCCAGGACACGCACCCGGCGAGTCGTCCGGCCACTGACCCGCAATGCTCACCACCTCCGAGATCCAAGCCGAACTGGCCCGGGTGACCTACCGGCAGGGCTGGACGTTCAGCATCTACCAGGACGATTGGGAAGGCCCACACCTTCTCGTCACCGCACCCGTACCCAACGCCTACCAGCCCGGCCAGACCATCACCCTCGGCATTCGCAGCCCACTCCCACCCATCCCCGATGCCGACTACCTGCATCTGTGGTTGGCATGGCGACTGGGCCGCATCGAGAGCCACGAGAGCCGAGAGATGCTGCGCATCGATGGCATCGCACCCTTCGACCCCCACGCCTGATGGGCTGGCAGAGCAGCGACAGACGGGCACGGCTACCCAAGGACTGGCACCGACGACGTGCCATCGCCAAGCGCAACGCAGGTGGGCAGTGCCAATGGGTCGAGGCAGGCCGACGATGCGTCGCGGCCGGCACTGACTGCGACCACATCAACCGTCTCGGCGGTGACGATCCATCGAACCTGCAGTGGCTATGCCGGCCACATCACAACGCGAAGACGGCACGTGAGTCGACCGCCGCCAAACTCAACCCGCGACGTGCACCCGTGAAGCATCCGGGTCTGCGCTGAAAGGGGGGTGGGGGGGACCCCGACCCGCTCACCGCGTTCGACCGAGCCATATAGCGCCGGAGATCGGCTACGGGTTCCAGAGCCCGCGGGAGGTGCTGTGAGGCAAGTCCGGGCAGCCCATCTGCGGACGCTGCACCTTGTGGCGATGGGCACCTGGGCGCTGCCGGTGATCCCGACGCTGCTGTTTTGGACGAACAGCGTGCCGTTCTTGGTCTTCGTCAGCTTGTACGCGAACTTCGTCGGCCACTTCTCGTCGTGGCAGGCGGCTCGTAGCGAGGAATCCTGACCCCAGGTGGGTCATCCGACCCAGGAGGTCACCGATGGGTGCTCGCGGCCCCGTTCCCACGCGTTCAGACCAGCGCAGGCGGCAGAACAAGAACCCTGAGGGCATCGCTACCGCGAAGGCCCCTGGGGTGCGTGCCGAGCAGCCGCCAGCGGACGCCTCGTGGCATGAGATGGCCCGCGACTGGTATGAGAGCTTGGCTCTGTCGGGTCAGGCCCGCTGGTATCAGCCGAGCGACTGGCAGACGGCTCGGGTCTGGGCGGAGGTCCTGTCGCGGCAGCTTGCCGGCGGTCGGGTGTCGGCGCAGATGATCGCGGCTTGGTCGGGTGCGGCGACGGAGCTGCTGACGACCGAGGGCGCGCGTCGTCGCGCGCGGGTCGAGCTCGAGGTGCCGGACGTGGATGAGGACGAAGAAGCCTCCGTCACAGCACTGGATCGCTACCGTGCCGTCGTCGGGAGTTGAGCTAGCCCCCTCGGATCGCCTTGAGACGCTCCCTGTCGAGCTTCCGACCCTCACCCTGGGCTGGGAGGCCGTGCGGTGGGCGTCGAAGTACCTACGGCAGCCCAACGGGCCGCGGGCGGGTCAGCGGTTCGAGTTCACGAAGAGCCAGATTCGTTTCCTGCTCCATTTCTATGCCCTGAACGACTCCGGAGACTGGCTGTACCGCCGGGCGGTGCGCCGACTGGCCAAAGGCAGCGGCAAGAGCCCGTTCGCTGCCCTCATGGGGCTCGTGGAGCTGTGCGCTCCGGTGCGCCTGGACTACTGGGACTCGAACTTGCCCGGCGGCGTCAAGGGCAAGGCCGTGTCGATGCCGTGGGTGGTCATCGCGGCCACGACGGAGGCGCAGACCGAGAACACGATGCGGATGGTCCGGGCGTTCGCCCCCAAGGGCTCCCGCGTCGTCCGCGATCACGGCCTGGACCCCGGTCTGACCCAGTACAACGTGGCCGCGGGCGGCAAGCTGCACATCCTGACCGGCTCGGCGTCCTCCGCTGAGGGTGGCGAGTTCACGTTCGTCGTCGGCGATGAGCCGGAGCACTGGACGCCTGCCCGCAACGGCCCGGAGTTTGCGGCCACGCTGGCGGACAACCTGGCCAAGTCGGGTTCGCGGATGCTGGAGACCTGCAACTCGTGGGAGCCAGGCGCCGGTTCGGTCGCTGAGGCGTCCTGGGATTCGTGGGTGGCTCAGGAGGAGGGTCGGACTCGCGGGGAGTCGAAGATCCTCTACGACGCCCGCGTAGCTCCCCCGAACACGGTCCTGCACGACGAGCCGGAGAACTGTGAGCGGTTCGGCTGCCGACACGAGCCAGATGAGCCGCACCGCGCTGAGATCGGCTTGACCGAGGGCCTCGAGCACGTCTACGGCGACTGCTGGTGGGCGAACCTGGATGCGATCAAGGAGCGCATCTGGGATCTGCAGTCGCTGGAGTCGGACTCGCGGCGGAAGTACCTGAACCAGCCGGTGGCCGATGAGCGGGCGTGGGTGACGCCGCAGGAGTGGGCGAAGCTCACCGACGTCGATCGGGTCGTGGCTGACGGCGAGGACGTCGTCCTGTTCTTCGACGGCTCGAAGTCGCGGGACGCTACAGCGCTGGTCGGCTGCTGCATGTCGGACGGCCACGTATTCACCGAGTACGTGTATGAGCCGGATCCGAAGCACACCACCGAGGACGTCGTCCCGGTTACCGCGGTTGACTCAGCGGTGATCCGCGCTCACGAGAAGTACAACGTGGTCGCGTTCTTCGCAGACGTGCAGGAGTGGCAGGGCTTCGTCCGGGTGACGTGGCCAGACCGCTACAAGGACCAGTACTGGGTGATGGCCGCCCCATCTGGGCGTGAGCCGGCGCACATTGCCTGGGATATGCGGTCGCATGCCTACGAGTTCGCGGAGGCGGCCGAGGTGTGCCACGAGGAGATCGTCTCGGCCCGGTTCACCCATGACGGGGATTCGCGGACGGCTCGGCACGTCGGGAATGCCCGGAACAGCCCCTACAAGGGCCGCATGTCGATCTCGAAGGAGTCTCCGGACTCGGCCCGGAAGATCGACGCCGCGGTGTGCGTGATCGGCGCCCGGATGGTGCGCCGCCTGGCGTTGGCAGCCACCCCGAAGAAGGTCTACACGGGCGAAGCATTCTTCATTTGAGAGGTGGGCACAGCGTGGCTTTGAAGCCCAAGGACGCGCTGGACGCAGCCCGCAATATCTGGGGTGGACCGCGGATCTATGAGGCTGAGCGGCTGAACTTCATCGCGGCTGCGGTCAACCCCAAGCGCCCGTACTCGGCATACATGAATCAGCCGATCACGGCCTATGACATGGGCTATCCAACGGTAGAGATGCCGAAGGATGCACCGCAGGTGATGAAGAACCTGGCGTGGAAGTCGCGAACAAACTTCCTGCCGCTGATTCTGGACACGTTCTCGCAGGTGATGAAGGCCGACGGATACATTGAGGCCAACGGGGTGCCGTCCTCGGCGTGGCAATACTGGCAGGCCAATGGCCTGGACGCTCGCCAGACCGGCGTGCATCGCGCGGCCCTGGAGTTCGGCGCGTCCTACGCCTCGATCCTGCCTGGCGACAAAGCGCCCGTGATCCACGGTTACTCGCCGCGGCGGATGACAGCGATCTATGCGGACCCGGACATTGACGAGTACCCCATGATGGCCCTGGACGTCAACGGCCCGATGGTGCGGCTGTTCGACGAGGAGATGGTCTACCACATCGGCGTAGAGCAGTACCCGCTGTCCGGGCTGGGTGCGCAGATGCGCATCCCTGATGGCACGCAGTGGGTGTTCCTCGAGGCGCGGGAGCACGGCCTTGGCTTCTGTCCAGTGGTCCGATTCCGCGATCGGATGCTGCTGGATGGCGAGCAGCAGTTCGGCATCGTCGAGCAGTTGATCGACATTCAGCGGCGCATCGACGAGACCAACTTTGAGATGTCGATCGCCCAGTATTACCAGGCGTTCAAGCAGCGGTACGTGATCGGCTGGCTTCCACAGTCGGAGGCGGAAGCTCTCAAGACGTCGGCCGCCCAGTTGTGGACGTTCAAGGACGACACCGTCAAGGTCGGCGAACTGTCCTCCGCGGACCTCAAGCCCTACATCGAGTCGAAGACGTCGGCCCTGTCCGATATGGCAGCGATCGCCCAGGTGCCGGCTTCTGCGCTGGGCAACTCGGCGACGGCTATGCGGAACGTCTCCCCCGAAGCTGTGGCCTCGAACGATGCCGGGCAGGACCGCAAGGGCTCGGAGATTAAGACCTCTTTCGGTGAGTCGTGGGAACTGGTGCTGCGGACTGCGGCGCTGATCGACGGCGACGAGTCGGCCGCGAATGACACGTCCTCACAGCTCCGGTGGCGGGACATGACGACCACCTCCCCGGGCGCGATTGTGGATGCGCTGGGGAAGATGCAGCAGATGCTGGGGATCCCGGCAGAGATGCTGTGGGAGCGGGTGCCGGGCTGGACCGATCAGGATCAGGTCCGGGCGGTCGAACTGATCAAGTCCGGTGATTCGCTGGACAAGCTGATGGTGACGCTGTCGAAGCAGACGCAGGCACCTGACCCGGGCATGGCCGCCGGGCTCGGTGGCGGGTGACCGCGCCCACGCAGCAGGCCCCGCCTTCGGATGCCACGGTCGGACAGGTCGCTACCTACGCTCTCGAGGCGGCGGTCGCGGCTCGGGCAGCGCAGCTAGTCATCCGGGCCGCACTCATGCGCGACGTCGTCAAGCTGTGGCCGCTGCTGAACAAGGCTCGGCTGGCTGAGACGTTCCCGGGCTGGCTGACGGCGATGACGTCTCTGATCACGAACTACCACGGGCAGTCGTCGGCTGCTGCGGCGACGTTCTACAGGGCGGCGAGGGCGACGGCGCTGCAGTCGCCCACCCCGGGCAGCCTGATCAAGCCGGCGCCCTCTCCGGACCCTCAGTGGGTCACCAGGGCGCTGGGCTTCTCCGGTCCGGGCATGCTGTCTCGCGACACGGCGCAGCCCGGTACAGCGCTCTCCACGACGTTGGGCACGGCATCCCGCATCGCCCTGGACGGCGGCCGGACGACCATCGGTCAGACGGTGCAGGCCGACCCGGCTGCGGTCGGATGGTTCTTCCTGACAGACGGCGACCCCTGCCACTGGTGCGCGATGATCGCTTCCCGCGGGGTCGTGTTCAAAGAGCACTCGATGGACCGTTCTAACGCGAGGTTCATCGGCGAGGGCACCGCCAAGGTCCACAACAAGTGCGGGTGCACGCTCTCCCCCGCATTCAGTCGATCCCAACAGCTTCCGCCGCTGAACGACGCTGCCGACGACGTCTGGCAGCAGTCCACGGCTGGGCTGAGCGGAGACGCTGCCCGCGCTGCCTTCCGCAAGGCGTGGAACGAGCGCTAAGACGTGTAAAGCCTGGTCAACGTCGCCCGTCGCGGATCTGATAGACGCGCTCCCGGGAGATGCCGGCCGCCTCGGCGATGTCCACGACACGCTCCTTGTCGGCAACGGCAGCACGGATCGTCGCCTGCCAGTGCTGCTCGGCCCGCCGAAGCGCAGCCAGCCGCTCAGTCGCCTCACGCACCGCCTCCAGCGGGCCACCGGTGCGCAGTTGTGCGGCGGCAACCTCGACCACGCGGTGCACGGCGGCGGCGAAATCCTCACCCGGGTCGTCGTCAGTCACGACGACCGCGTAGTCGTCAGAGCGCGCCTCAACCAACGGCCCGATGTCGACGAGGAAGGCGTTGCGGTCCCCGCGAGCCCGTGTGTGGGTCTCGACCCGGAGACCGGCCTCCACGATGAGGTCTGGGTGTCCGTCAGCGGGAGCGGACCGGCGGCCCTTCCATCGCTGGCCGGCCTGCATGGCGGTGACGAGGGCGGTCTGGCTGGGGAAGTCATAGTCGCTCATCGGGTTGGCGCTCATCAGGCGAACGAGAGGGACTCGACGGGCTGGGCGGCACACGCCCCGCAGATCCGGCCAGCGATCCCGGAAGCGTCAGTGGCGGCGTGCGCCCGGCCCCGACTGCCGCAGTTGTCGCACACGCCGTGGCCGTGGCCCATCTCGGCCCCGGCCACGGACCAGCCGGCGGCGGGGGTGGCGTCGCCGACAAGGGTGAGGGTTACCGAGTCGCCGTCGATGCCGTAGCGGTCGGCGATGGCGGCGCGAATCTTGGCTTTGTCACCCCATGCCGGGATGCGCTGCGCCTGGCCGTCGCCGGTGGTGAAGCGGGCGGTCCACTCGGTGTTGTTGATCATCTCGGGCTCCTTCGGCTGATGTCCTTTGGTGATGTCCAGTAAAGCGCGCTACACAGTGCCTGTCAAGCACGCTTCGTGGAGGCGATCAGACATGGAAGCTGGCCACGTCTACCACTGGAAGCACGGCTGGATTCCCCTCGACCACGCGGCTGCCCTGTCGAAGGCCAAGGGGAGCCACACTGGCGCTGAGCGAATCATGGCGATGCACGGGATCGCCCACCAGAACATCACGCGCCATCCGGGCGGCAGCGGGTACTTCACGATCAAGGACTCCAATTCCAGCCAACAGACGATGGTTCATGGGGTAACCCTGGCTTCTCTCGAGAAGAGCGGGCACTCTATCTCCGCAGTCACTAGCAAGGACTCGTTCACGACCATCGGCCCCCGCGGTGTGATGGTCCGCCGCAATAGCTCCGGCCGAGAGATATCTACCGGCCCAGGCGAGCCCGGCGTGATGGACGAGGCCAGCTACAAGCAGTTCAGCGAGAATGTCAAGGCTCAACGGTTGGCTCACCAGCCTGCTATGGATGCGACTGCGGCGACACTGCCTGAGGCGCAGGCACGCCAACTCCTCGGTAAGTACGCCGAGATCGTCAAGAAACACTCGATCGGGATAGGCGAATACGGCAGCCGACCCCATCCCACCGAGGACCAGATCAAAGCGCTGGGGCATGCAGATGCGGCCGCCCGAGCACTTCGGGATCGTTTGGCGGTTTTCGATCAAGAGCGCGCGGTGGCCCGCGGCAAACAGCCAGCCACCGAGGCGCAAATCGCCCACATTCAGCGGCTCCTTTTGCGCCGCCAGCGATCCGGCGAGGGCGGCGGCTTCGCGACCGTCAAGGGCGACATTGGAACACTAACCAAGGCCCAAGCCTCGGCGTACATCAGTTCGCTATCTGGCGAATACTGACCTACATTATTCCCCGTCCAGGTGACGGCGGATGCACTACAACCCCCGTCCCAGGAGGACACCCCCATGACCGAACCGGTCGCGCCCGATGCTGCCCAGATCGCCCCGGAGGCGCCTCAGCAGCAGCCCGAACCGCAGGACACCAGTGCGCTCCCCGAGTGGGCGCGGCAGTCGCTGACGAAGGCGAATCAGGAAGCGGCGCGTTACCGCACGCAGGTCAACGAACTGAAGCCGATGGCCGACCAGTTCCGCGCCTTGGAAGAGGCGTCCAAGACTGAGGCCCAGCGTCTCGCGGAGGCCAATGAGGCTTTCAAGCGGGACGCGGAGAACGCCCGAGCAGAAGCTGTCCGCTACAAGGCGGCGGCCACCCATGGCATCCCGGCGGATCACTTCGACCTGCTCGGTTCGGGCACCGAAGAGGAGATCACGGCGCGCGCACAGAAGCTCTCCGCGTTGCTCGCCGCTCAGACCGCACCCCCCGCTACGCCACCGGCACCGCCCACGCGGCGGCCCCTGGAGCAGATGCGGCCCGGGGCTACCCCCGGCGGCACGGAGTCCGAGGACGACGTCCTCTACAGCTCCCTCTTCGGCGCGCAGTAACCCCCGTCACCCCCAACCCAGAAAGGCCATCTGATGGCTGAGTACCTCCCGCTTCACGACGACGGTGATGCGATCACCCGAGCGGCGTCGGCTGCCATCACTGGTGGCCAGCTCGTGATCGTCTCCGGCTCCGGCACCGTCGCCCCCAGCACTGCGGCGTCCGCCTCCTGGCTGGGTGTCGCCGCGTTCGACGGCGCCTCCGGCGACAACGTGACCGTCTTCACCAGCGGCGTCCAGCGCATCCCCGCCTCGGGGACCGTGACCGCCGGCCAGCTCGTCGAGGGTGCTGCCGCTGGCGCCGTCGCAACGCACACCAACGGGACGGCTGACTACAACGTCGTCGGCCTGGCCCTGACCACCGCGACGGGGCCAGCCCTCGTCGAAGTCAAGCTCACCCGCTGAGTCGGGTCCCAACCAGAAGGAATGTGACCTGACATGGCTTACACCTACCCGGCTCCGGCGCCGACTCTCTCGGGCGACGTCGAGACGATCAGCCGGTTCCTCAACAGCCCGACCCTGATCGCTCGCCGGCTGCGCACCCTCGCTGAGCAGCGGTACATCGCCGACACGCTCCTCACCGGCCGGTTCTCGGTCGAGGGCGGTGCGGTGCTGTACGAGACGGGTGAAACGATCTTCACCGCGGACAGCCCGCGTGCGGTCGCCCCGGGTGGTGAGTACCCGATGACCACCGCGCCGACCGGCGTCGCTTCGATCGCGAAGACGGTCAAGTGGGGCCAGGACACCGAGATCACCGATGAGTCGATCAAGCGGCAGCGCATGCAGCCGGTCAACAAGGCGATGATCAAGCTCGTCAACCAGAACGTGAAGTTCATCGACTCGGTGGCCCTGTCGGCGATCGCTTCCGCGGTCACGGCGACCGCTGCTGCTGCGGCGACCTGGTCGACGGCGACGGCCAAGCAGATCCTCACCGACGTCGCCACCGCGCGGGCATCCATCCTGGCGCTGAACCAGGGCTACGACCCCGACACCGTCGTCCTCGACGACACGACCTGGGCCTACGCCTTCGCTGCGTTCACCTCCGGCGGCTTCCTGCCGCGCGAGACGGACGGTCAGAACCCGCTCATCACCGGCTCGTTCCCGGTGATCGACGGGATGCGGTTCCTCGCGACGCCGAACCTGCCCACCGCTGGCACGGTGCTGGTCGTGGACTCCTCGATGCTCGGCGGCATGGCTGACGAAGACCTGGGTGGTCCGGGCTACACCAATGCCGGTGGCATCGGCGTGCAGGCCAAGACCATCCGGGACGACGACGAGGACGTGTGGCGACTCCGCATGCGCCGCGTCACCGTGCCCATCGTCGTCGAGCCGGCCGCCGGCCGGAAGATCACCAGCGTCTAGGAGGACGGGTCATGGCTCAGTTCAAGGTCACCGCTCCGCTCGTCATCACGAAGAAACAGGATGGCTCGGACCTGTACCTGTACCGGGGTGCAGTCCTGCCCGATTTCGTCAGTGACGATGAGGTCAAACGGCTCTCGGATGACGGCTTCCTCGAGCAGCTCGACGGCCCGAAGGCCAAGGCGTCCGCCAAGGACGCCGCCGCCCCGTCCAACTGAGGTAGGGGGCCGTCATGCCTGGTGCGTACGCGAGTGTGCAGGACGTGGCGAACCGGTGGCGGCCCCTCACCTCGGCTGAGGCTGCGGTGGCGTCCTATCTGGTCGATGACGCCTCAACGTTGATCCGGGCCCGTTTCCCTGGAATCGACGCGCAGGTCTCGGGTGGCTCCGTCGACCCGGAGATCCTACGGATCGTCGTGTCGGGGATGGTGAAGCGGGCCCTGATCGCCCCGGAAGACGGGGTGACCCAGGAGTCCGAAGGGACGGGTCCTTTCACGCACGCGCAGACGTTCGCGAACCCGATGCGCAACGTCTTCATCAGCGCAGCCGATCTGGTGCTGATCCTTGGCTATCAGCCGGCCGGGCAGTCGAATGGGTTCGCGAACGACACGACCCGCATGGGCGGCGACTACTACAGCCGCGTCTACGGGTGGTGACCGATGCCTGTCCGGTTCACGGTCCCGGTCGTCCTCGTCTCGCGCACCGTCACAGGTGAGGACTCCTTCGGCAACGACGTGTACGGGCCGGTCGAGTCGACCGTGGACGGCATCTTCGCCCCGGGCGGCTCCACGGAGCAGGTCCAGGGCCAGGACGTCGTCACCACACAGCCGACGGTGTACCTGCGCACGGGCACGAGCGTGGCCGCTGTCGATGCGCTGCGGATCAGTGGCGTCATCTACGAGGTCGATGGCCAGCCGAACGCGTGGCCGCCGAACCCCTATTCGGGATGGCAGCCGGAGTTCAGCGTCGAAGTCAAGCTCAGGCGGGTGACGGGATGAGCGGCTTCAAACCGTCCCACTCCGGCTTCGGGGAGTTCCTGCGGGGCCACGAACTGCAGGGTGAGATGCGGAAGCGTGCGGAGAGGATCGCGGCCGCCGCCGAATCGATCGCTCCCGAGGGTCCCCCTGGCGACAAGCACCGTGGCGAGTACAGGGCCTCGTTCGAAGTGACGTCTGGCGTCATCCAGGACGTGAAGGGCGGCCTTCGCGCCTACGGCCGTGTGCGGAACTCCGCGCCGCATGCCGCCGCCGTCGAGTACGGGTACGGCGGTCGCTCCGGGGTGGCCGGAAAGAGTGCACATCACGTCCTCGGGCGTGCCATCGACGCCGCTAAGGAGTAGCCGTGCCTGTCATCCGCTACATCTACCCTCCCGACATCCGCGAGCACGGAGACCAGCCGATCGTGATGGAGGGTGTCGAAGCTCGCACCCTCATCGAGATGCGCCGCGCTGTGCCGGTCTCCGAAGACGAGCTGGCGCAGCTCAAGAAGCCCCAGCTGGTGGAGATCGCAGATCAGATCGGCGCGGACGTGTCGCCTCGGGACCTGAAGGATCACGTCGTTACGGCGATCACTGAGGCGCAGGAGCCGGAGTGACGTTCGGCGGCGTCGAGGCGCTGCTGAAAGCCTTCTACGACGCCTACTTCGGTAGCGCAGTACGCACTCTCACCAACCTGCCGGCGAACCTGCAGGACGTCGTCCCAGTTACTCCGGTCATCAAGCTGACCAGCCTGGGCGGGGCTGTCGACATCAACGACCCGACCTTCCGTCAGCCCCGCATCGATGTCGCGTCCTTCGCTGTCGACTACACGTCGTCCAATCTGCTCGCCTACCAGATCGAGGACGCGACCCTGCGTCTTCTGCGTGGGCAGACGATCAATGGCACGACGGTCACCGCGGTCCGCTCGGGCAGCAGCCCTGCCCGCCGGCCGTGGGATGACGTCGCCGTCGTCCAGTTCGGGTCGTCCTACCAACTGTTCCTGAGTAAGCCCTAACCCCCTTCTCGCGAACCCCCTGCCGCCCGGCGTGGGGTCTTCCGGCATGCCCCCGAAAGGACTGCGCAGCGATGGCTGTCGTTTCTCAGTACACAATCCCTGCTGCGCAGGGTTACGGCTCGGTGGCCCCGTTCGGGACTCCAGGCGTGCCGGGCCTCGGTGCCCTGACCACGCCGTGGGTGGACCTGGGCGGTGTCACGCAGGACGGTCTCGTGGAGAACCCCGGTCAGACTCGCACCGACTGGAAGCGGTGGGGTTCCATCGCCCCGTACAACTCGATCATCACGGATGAGAAGAAAGAGTTCAGCATCAAGTTCCTGGAGTCGAACGTCAACGTCCTGGGACTGGTGCACCGGGCCGGTGGCCCCCTGGTCCCCACGGGCGCGGGCACGTCTGAGGTCCAGACGATCACCATCACCGGGACGCCGACGGGCGGGACGTTCTCCCTCACCTTCGGCGGGCAAACGACTCCGGCGTTGGCGTACAACGCGACCGCCTCGGTGGTTCAGGCGGCCTTGCAGGCGCTGTCCTCGATCGGGTCGGGCAACGCGACCGTCGCCGGTTCGGCGGGCGGCCCGTACACGGTCACTTTCGCCGGGGTCCTGGCGAACACGAACGTGGTGCAGATCCTCCCGGTCGGCACCTTCACCGGCGGTACGACCCCGGCGATCACTACAACCACCACCACCCCCGGCGCGGTCGGGTCGCTGCTGTCCCTCACCGATGACACCGCCGGTGTCCGGGATCTGCGTGCAATGACGTTCGACATCATCACCGGCACGAACCACATCCGGTTCTACTGCCCGCAGGCCGAGGTGACCAACGTCGCCAACACGCCCTACAAGTTCGATGCCCCGATCATCTACGACGTCACCATCACCGCGTACCCGAACTCGTCGGGTGTGTCCGTGAAGCGTGACTGGCTGCTCGACGCGGTGGTGCAGGGCCTGTGACCGAGGCACTTGCGGCGATCAAGGCTGAGGTCGCAGCCGAGCCGGCGGGCGTCACCGTTCCCCTCGTCACCGACGACGGCACCGTGGACATCCTCGTCCCGCCGCCCTCGATGTGGTTCGAGGGCGCCGTGGAGGCGCTCACGCAGGGCCGGGTATCGGAGTGGATCCGCCTCGCTGTGGAAGACCCGGCCATGATCGCCGCCTGGGACTCCGTTCCTCGTAAGCGATACCGGGACCTGAACGCGTTCCTCGAGGAGTGGACGCGCCTGTCGGGTGAGAGCCAGGGAAAATCGCCGGCCTCCACGCCCTCCTCGAGGAACACGCGGGGGCGGTAGAGGCCGACATCGCCCACTGGTATCCGGGGCGGTCGCTCAAGGAGCTGTTCCGGGGCGGCATGTCCTACCGCGAGTTGTGGGAGTTCGTCAAACATCTGCCGCCGGAGTCGTGGACGCAGACGAAGCTGCGGGACTCCGACATGACCGAACTGATCGCCGACGAGCCGGGCGAGCCGGAGTTCGGGCCTTGGTCGCTCGTCAACTACCAACTGGCTGCGCTCACCGATGCCATCAATGCGGTGGCCTACAAGGTCCACGTCGCTGGCGACCTACGGCCGGACCCGGAAGTTCCTGAGCCGACGCCGCGGCCTGGCCTGAAGCCCCGCGTACAACAGGCGGTGCTCTCGGAAGCGGCCGTCATCTACCTGAACGCTCGTCGCGCACCGAAGGGGTGAGTCATCGTGGCTTACACCGTCGGTGAAGTCGAGGTCAATGTTTTCCCCAACGCCCGCGGGTGGGACACGCGGCTCTCTCAGGAACTGAACCCGCGGGCGGAGGTGATCGGCCGAGAGGTCGGCGACCGCATCGCCGAGGGCATACGCACTCGCATGGGGTCGGTCGGCGATGTCCGTATCGGCGTTGACACCGCCGCGGCGAGGGCCGAGCTCGACCGGTTCATTGCGGAAATGAGAGCACGGCTGGTCCTGGCTGGTCAGCAGGGCGGCAACCAGCTGGGCCAGGGCGTAGCCAATGGGGCATCTCAGGCATCGCCGCTGATCGCCGCTGCGATCGCGGGGGCTCTCGCCGCCGGTGCTCCGGTCGCCACCGCCGCCGCTGGCACGGTGTTCGGCGCCATCGCTGCCCTGGCGGTCCACTCGCAGGAGCAGATCCAGACCGCGTACGCAGATATGACCGCTCAGGTCACGACTTCGGTCAAGAGCGCCGCAGAGGTTACGGTGCCGTTCTTCGTCGATGCAATGGGCCGCATCGGCTTAGCGGTTCAGCAGCTACAGCCGCAACTGGCCTCTGCGTTCACGTCACTACAGGGCCCGATCGCATCGGTGACGACCGGGGTCATCGGTCTTGTCCAGAATGCAATGCCGGGACTGGTCGCGGCCGTACAGTCGGCCGGCCCGGTGTTTCGGGGTCTCGCGACCGCGCTGTCCGACATCGGCACCGGGCTGTCGGGGTTCTTCCAGGCCATCTCGGAGCACGGTGCGGCCGGGGGTCAGGTATTCACCACGCTCGGTCAGGCGCTGCAGGCTCTACTGCCCGCCCTAGGTCAGCTCGTCGGTGCCGGTGCGGAGCTGGCCGCAGTGGTCTTACCGCCACTGGCCAGTGCGCTGGGCGCCGTGTCGTCGGTGCTGTCGTTCATGTCGCCGGTCCTGCCGGGGGTGGTGGCCGGGATCCTCGGGCTGATGGCTGCCCGCATGGTGGCGCCGATGCTGGCCACCCTGGCGACGAACCTGGCTACTACGGCCGCCGCGGCGGGCCCGTTCGCTGGCGCCGCCGGTCTGGGCAGCCGGGCGGCGGCCGGGCTTGGCGCGGCCCTGCCAGGACTTGCGATCGCGGTGGGCCTCGTCGGCGCCGCCTTCTCCGCGGAGAGCAAGAAGACCGACGACTGGGCCAGAGCGTTGAACGACGGCGGCAAGGCAGCTGCCGACGCTGCCGCCGCGATGAGGCAGCACGCTGCCGACGGCGAGCAGTGGAGCCGCATCTTCGACAAGATCGGGAGTCGCTGGAACGACGGTATCGCCCAGATGAAGGGCTATGCCGATGCCAACGACGAGGTGCGGCAGAAGCAAAAGGCCCTGTACGACGCGATGTCTCCGCTGGAGAAGAGGCAGCAGGACCTCACCGCGGCGCAGAACGACTACTCGTACGCCGTCAACAAGTGGGGCATCAACAGCGGCCAAGCGGTCGCGGCAGCCATGGCGATGCGAGACGCAGATGCCGCGGTCACCACCCAGAAGGCGATCGTGGACGGCGCCCTGCAGCAGAACGCCTTCTCCCTGGACGCCATCTCCAAGTCGGCCAGTCAGGCGTCGCAGCAGATCGGTCTGCTGAAGACGTCGCTGGACGTGCTCACCGGCGGCACGGTGACCACGATGGCGGCGGAGGCGGCGTTCACGCAGGCCGTGGATAGCGCGAAGACCGCTACCCAGAATCAGGCTGGCGCGCTGATCGACGCCAACGGGCAGCTGAACCTGCACACGGCGGCCGGGGCGGCCGCGTTCGGCGCGTTACAGCAGGTGGCGTCGGGCGCGAACCAGGTCATCGCGGCGATGATCAACCAGGGCGCGACGACGGCCGAGGTGACCGCGCGGGATGGGCAGCTGCGAGATTCGTTCATCCAGACGGCGCAGAACATGGGGTTCAGCGCGGGGCAGGCGCAAAACCTGGCCAACCAGATCTACGGCATCCCCGGGGAGCGGCAGACTCGCATCAACGCCGACATCGGACAGGCCACCGCTGCAATCGACATCATTCGGGCGCAGATCGCCGGCATTCCGAACCGCACCATCTACATCAACACCATCCAGAACGCTGGTCCGGCGGCCTACACGAATGCCTTCTCCAGCTTGAACAACGCCGAGGGTCGCATCGCAATCCCGATGGCGAGCGGCGGCATCACGGCGGCCGCGGCAGGCATCGCCGACTTCTACCCTCCGAACCAGCCGCGGCTGATCGGCGACAACCCCAGCGTTCCCGAGGCGTACATCCCGATCAACAACTCGGCGCGGTCGCTGCAGATTCTCACGCAGACGGCGTCCCGCATGGGCTACGCGCTGGACTCACTGTCGGGCGCGTCCGGCGGCTCTGCGGGCGCCAGTGGCAGGGCTGCGCCCAGCCGAACCGTCAACGGTCAGGTCTTCAACGCGCCGGTCACCATCACCGACACCGACGAGCAGTCGGCGCGGGCATTCCGGCACGCGGCGATGGCCGACGCCCGCTTCCAGCCGTGAGCGTCGTCGGGGTCGCATGGACGGGCGTGGACGGGTCCACCTGGGATCTGGGCAACGGGACGCAGGGTGTGTACCTGGCGCAGGGCGTCAGCGGGCTGCACCTACCGTCCTTCAAGCAGCAGACCTCGCAGGCGGCCAGGGTCCCGGGGCAGCGGTATCTGGGTAGCGCCTACAGCGCGCGTGACGTCATCCTGCCCATCAACATCGGGGACGCGGGCGGTTCGCCTCGCACCGGAGCCGCGTGGCAGTCCCTTGAGGATGCCTGGTGGCAGTCACTGTCCCCGGAGGCCACCGGCACGCTGACGGTCACCACGGATACGGGTAGCCGGTCACTGACCTGCCGTCTGGGTGCTGCACCGGATCCGGTGTTCCAGTCGGATCCGTCACTGGCCGGGTTCGCCTCCTACGCCCTCACCCTCGAGGCGGACCAGCCGTTCTGGACTGGCCCGGATGTGACGGCGCCAGCGTTCACGCCGCCTGTGTCGACGGCGCAGCCGTATTACGGCGGCACGGGTGGCACGGGCTTCGGTCCGCCGTTCTACATCTCGGCCCCGTCGGCGCTGGCGAATGCGGTGATCTCCAATCCGGGGGATCGGCCGGCGTTCTCCCGGTGGACGTTCACGGGCCCGGGGCAGGTGACGTTCACGATCGGCGGGCATGGGACGCAGCTGCCGATGTTGTCGGCGGGGCAGGTGATCTCGCTGGACACGAATCCGGTGGCCCCGAGGTCGTTGC
>JAOPYH010000047.1 GCA_025964715.1 Streptosporangiaceae bacterium
ACATCGCGGCGCAGGATGAGATGACGATCTTGCTTGTCACTCACGAGATGCACTTCGCCGAGCACGTGGCGGACACGGTCATGATGTTCGACGGCGGCCGGGTGGTCGAATCGGGAACGCCGGAAAAGATCTTCCGCAACCCCTCATCCGACCGAACCCGAAAGTTTCTGGATGCCGTCCTGTCCCGCGAACGCATCTGACTCGTAGGGGATCGTCTCGCGGCCGATGAGTGGGTGGTGGAGCGGCTGTCCCTGGGCAGCGCCCGCTCCAACGCCGAGGTGACCAGCGGTGTCGTCGTCGCCGCCGACAGGCGCCGGCCGAGGATCCGGCGGGAGTAGACGTCGGTCACGAAGGAGCCGTAGACCAACCCGGCCAGCGTCCAGCAATGGGTGGAGTCCGCGACCCACCACTGATCCGGTCGGCTCGGTGTCGCCGAGGCCCGGTCGATGAGGTGGCGGTGCAGCCACGGGCCCGGTCTCCTTGCGAGAGCAGAGCCTTGCCCGGTTCAGAACGGTTCAGGCCTCGGTCAGCTTCGGGGAGGGGATCCCCGGCTCGTCCGGTTCGGCGTGGCTCAGTTGGGTGCGCCGATGGTGGCGCCTGCGGTCTGCACGGCATAGCCGGTGTAGCTACCGGTTCCCCCCAGCGCGGGCGCGTCATGGCTGTAGGCGATATGGGCGTACCCGGCCTGGTCTGTGTCGACCCCGAAGTCGTCAAGCAGCTGCCTGCCGCCAGTGCAGCCGGCGCCCCCTTCGCAGACCGGGCCCTGGTGGACCGCCACGATCGGCGCCGGCGTGGTCGCGCCGGCGGGGCTGAGCTGGGTGAAGTAGACCGACCAGGTCTGGTTCGGCCCGGGCGCGTCCTTCGTGGCGTAGTAGACGAGGTCGGCGCCGGAGGCGCCGGCCACGACCCACGGCTCGATCGCCTGCCGGGTGTTGGTGCTGATCGCGCCGGTACAGGTCCACGTGATGCCGTGATCGCGGGAGAAGGCGCCGAAGACGTTGCTGTCGTTGGACCAGGTCTCCACCAGCGTTCCGTTGGGAGCGACGGAGATGTTGGGGAACTGGTGGTTCAGTGTTCCGCCGCTCTTGGTGGAGCAGGCGACGGGCCGGTCGGTGAAGGTGTGGCCGCCGTCGGCGGAGACCGCCACGAACGCCTGGTCGTAGGGTGCGCCGTTGACGGCGCCGCTCGGTCCGGGGTCCTTCGACGGGGCGACGAAGGACTGGTAGGCGTAGAAGCCGCCTGCGACCGGGCTGGCGTTGTGGTGGTCGATCACGATGTTGCCCAACTCGTTGCTCTGCGCCTTGTAGTCCGTGGCCGGGATCGCCTGCGAGATCTGCGTGTAGGGGCCGCCGCCGGTGTCGTTGCGCAGCACGTCGATGTTGTTGGTCACGATGTCGTGGTAGGTCAACAGCGAGGTCTTCGCGCCGTAGGCGGCGATCCATTCCCGGTCATCCACCGGGACGCCGGCCTGCACCGGCACCTGAGTGAACGTGGCGCCGTTGTCGCTCGAGGTCGCGACGTTGATGCTGGCCAGGTTCAGGCTCGCGACGTAGATGCGGTAGGTGCCGGTCGTCGGATCCTTCACGGGGGCGAAGGTCGTGTCTATGTCACCTCCGGAGGCCCCTACCCCGCTCACGGCGTTCGGCTGACCGGAGTAGCTCAGCCCGCACGCACTGGCACCGGGCCCACCGACCTGGGTCCTGCGCCAGTACACGCTGCCCCCGCCCACGCCGTTTTCCGACCCGAGCCCGACCAGATTTGCCTTCGACACATGAATGGACGGTTCGCCGGCGGTGTTGGCGCCGCAGCCGGCCGCCCCGACCGAGGTCGCCCGCGGCTGACCGGTGGCGAAGCTGACGCCGGAGGCAGCCTGCGGCTGCGCTGCGGCCGCAGCGCCAGACACCGACAGGGCACTCGCCGTCCCCATCGCGATGACCGCGGCTACGGACCAGTGACCACGACGCATGGTTGACCTCCACGAGTGAACCCAGGCAGACGACCTGGACTTTCGCTGCACAACGACACACCGTGACGCTGGTGACGCACCCCATCGGCCGACCTTGACGATCGGCACGCCGATAGCCCTGGCCGCGGACCGGTCGACGCCAGCCGGCCGGACAACTGCGATCGATAGCGCGGGCCGATGGAGCTGTGCGGTGACGCGGCACCCGCCCGATCGATCCATGCCAGCTGCGTTGCGCGGCTGGCCGGACCTGTGCTGCTCCACCGGGTCGAGTCCTCCTGCGGCACACGACCAGTTGCCGGGTGTTCGAGGAGGTCCGATGGACGCACCGAGAGCTCTGCTGCTGGAAAACGTCGCCGCGTTGGACGGGGTTCACCTGCTGGGTATCCGCGTCGAAGGCGCAGGTGACCGCCGAGGTCATCGCCCGCGCCCAGGGCTGTCGGCGATCGGGGCGTTCAGTATCGGCACGAATCAGATCGACCTGGCCGCGGCCGCCAATGGCGGTGTCGCCGTCTTCAACGTGCCCTTCTCCAACCTCCGCAGTGCTGCCCGAGACCGTTCGGTCGACCAGCCTCCCCGGCTCTGTCGGCGAGCGCGTCGCACCGCGTTCCGAACGAGCGTGGCGGTCGAGCGGCCTTCACGGGGTGCCACGATGGTGGCCGAGGTGCGGCGTTCATGGGCGTGCGAAGGGGTCCACCCACCACCGCGCGGCCCTTCTGACCTGACGACGCGAACCAGGGTGAAGCCCGGCGAACCCCACCAGCCGCCCTGGCAGAGCGGGGCAGAGGTCGGAGTTCCCTGGGCTCCAAGATCACATCGCAAGGTCAGTGGTTGGGCACCGGCGCGGAAGCAGGCGTCTTCAACGCGGTTTCGAGGCTCGGGTGATCCGCGGGAGGATGACGACATGTCCGGTTCGGGGCCCACTGACGCCGATGGGGAGCTGTGGGTAGACATCGAGTCCGCCACATCGCGACAGCTTCTCGCGGCCGGTGTGGCAGCGTTCGCCATGCATGGCTATCACGCCACGACGACCCGCGAGATCTCCCGGGCGGGCGGTTTGAGTCCGGCGGCGATGTACGTGCATTTCGGTTCGAAAGAGGAATTGCTGTACGAAATCAGCCGGAGGGGCCACCAAGCAGCGCTCCGTCTGGTCTCAGAATGTGCCGCCAGCGACCCCGCAGCCGATGTGGCCCTGCGGACCCTTGTTGATTCCTTCGTCCGCTGGCATGCGGAGCACAACGTGGTCGCTCGCGTCGTCCAGTACGAGCAGAATGCTCTCTCGGCGGAACACCTGCAGAGCATTGTCGCCCTGCGTCGCGCCACGGAACGGGTCGTCCGGGACCTTGTGCGGCGCGGGATGGAACAGGCGGTCTTCGACGTCCCGGACATAGATGGAGCGGCGCTCGCCATCCTCTCGCTGGGCATCGATGTTGCCCGGTGGTACCGGTCGGGGGGGTCGCGCAGCCCTGAGGATCTTGGTGCGCTGTTTGCTGAATTGAGTTGCCGGATGGTGATGAAACCACCCCGGTCATGAACAGAACTGAAGGCAGGTAGCGGTAGGAGCAAACGGCGTATGCGGCTGCATACCTTGACGCGGTACGATGTATGCCGGATTCAGAGTCGAGACAAGAGATGGGGCGGCGATCAGGCAGCCATCGTCCCCGCGTCGTCACCGGGACGGCCGGGTGCTTCTTCGGCCGGTTGCGTGAATACAGGGGTGTAGGGATGTCCAGTCAGCAGTCATCGGTGGGTGGGGGGGCGCCGGCCGGCGCGATGTCCCCGTACGACCGCATCAAGAAGGCAATCATCGACGGGACCTTCCAGCCGGGCGAGGTGCTGACCGAGGCCGGACTCAGCGAGTTGTGCGGGGTGAGTCGCACGCCCGTGCGGGAAGCGTTGGGTCGGCTCGAGCAGGACGGTCTGGTCACACGGACGGGGCGGGCGGTCGCGGTCACGGTCCGGACCCCAGAGGAGATCCTGGACATCTACGAGACGCGCGTCGCGCTCGAGGCCACGGCGGCGCGGATGGCCGCGGAACGCCACGGGGTCCTCGACCGCGTCCGGCTCGAGCGCCTGGCCGCGGCCGCCGAGGGGGCGGACCGCTCGGATGGCGAGGCGATGGCGAGGGCCAACCGCGAGTTCCACCGCGCCGTCTGGCAGGCCACCCACAACCTCTCCCTCATCGACCTGCTCGACCGGCTGCACCTCCACCTGCTGCGCTACCCGGTCACCACGCTCACCGCCCCCGGCCGGTGGGAGCGGGCCCTGGCCGAGCACCGGGCCCTACTGGCGGCCGTCCTGGACCGCGATCCGGTCCGGGCCGGCGAGGCTGCGGAGGAGCACTTCCGGGCTGCTCGGGACGTTCGTCTGGCGATGTGGGAGGAAGGCCTCACCTAAGCCACCGCCCACACCCGGCAGCGTCTCCCCGGCCCGTGAGGCTCACGCGCCACTCTCGTCCTGATCTTTGCCCCGAGATGCATGCTCCTGTATACAAGCATCCGGGAGGCGACCATGCGGCTGAGCAGACCGACGAGCATCAACGAGGCCTTGGGCCTGCTCGAGGACCACGGAGAAGAGTGCACCATCATCTCGGGGGGCACCGCGGTGATGCTCATGATGCGCAACGGGTTGCTGCACCCGGAACACCTGATGTCCCTGGACCGGCTGCCCGGTCTGGAGCGGATCACGGTGGATGACGGCCAGGTCCGCCTGGGCGCCCGCGCCACGCTGCTCGATGTCGAGCGCTCCGCACAGGCGCAGGCGGCCCTCCCCACCCTGACCAGCGCGCTGACCCTCGTCGCCAACCACCGCGTGCGCCGGCAGGCCACCGTGGGCGGCAACGTCAGCGAGGCGGACTACGCCTCCGACCCCCCGTCGATCCTGGTGACGTTCGGAAGCGAGGTCCGCCTGGCCTCGGTGCGGGGTGAGCGCTCCATGCCGCTGGCGGACTTCCTCCTGGACTACTACACGAACGCCGCGGAGCCCGACGAACTCGTCGTCGAGGTCGTCGTCCCGCGCCCCTCGCCGACCGCGCGGACCACCTACATCAAGTACCTCAGCCGCACGAGCGAGGACCGTCCCTGCGTCGGCGTCGCCGCCTACGTCGACACGGATGTCTCCGGCCGCTGCGTCGACGTGCGGGTCGCGGTCGCCGGGGCCACCGCCACCCCGTTCACCCTGCCCGAGGTGACTGGCGACGTCTGCGGCAAGCCCGGCGACCGAACGGCGTGGAAGGAGATCGCCGAGGCATTCCGGGACGGGATCCGGCCGATCAGCGACGTCCGGGGCTCGGCCGCCTATCGCAAGCACGTGACCGGTGAGCTGGTCTTCCGGGCGCTGGAGAACGCGTCGACTGCGGGCACGGACGGAGCAACGAGGCTGTGAACAACGAAGAGATCGCCGTCAAGGTCGCCCGAGGAGAGAGCATCGGCCGTGCCGTCGACATGTTCGAGGCCCGGGCCAGGGTCGACGGAACGCTGAACTTCGCGCTCAATGCCGAGCTGCCGAACATGACCTTCGCGCGGTTGCTGCGCAGCCCGACGCCGCACGCGCGCATCAACTCGATCGACGTCAGCCAGGCGGAGGCCATGCCCGGCGTCGTGGCCGTGCTCACCGCGGCCGACTTCGATCGGGAGGGTGCACCCCAGCGGCACTACGGTGCCGTGATCTGGGACCAGCCCGTCGTCTGCGGTAGCAAGGTCCGCTTCGCCGGGGACGTCGTCGCGGCCGTCGCGGCCGAGACGGAGGAGATCGCCGCCGCCGCGCTGCTCGCGATCGAGGTCGAGTACGAGGACCTACCGGTCGTCGCCGAGCTCGACGACGCGCTGGCCGACGACGCGGCGCTCGTTCACGACCGACCGCCGCCTCCCCGCGACCGCTCATACGCGGACATCAAGCTGGTCGGCCGCCAGGGGAACATCTGCACCAAGTTCCAGCTGCGCAAGGGCGACCTCGACGCCGGGTTCGCGATGGCCGACCACATCGTCGACACCACCTACGAGAGCCCTGCTGTGCAGCACGTCCCGATGGAGCCCCACGTCGTCCTCGCCTCCTTCGAGGGAAAGCGGCTGACGCTCATCAGCAGCACCCAGTCCCCGTACGCCGTCCGCGACACGGTCGCGGAGATGTTCCTCCTCCCGTCCTCGTCGGTCCGTGTGATCGTGCCCCCGCTGGGTGGCGGGTACGGCGCGAAGACCTACGCGAAGTTCGAGCCCGTCACCGCCGCGCTGGCCTGGAAGGCGCGGCGACCGGTCAAGCTCGTGCTGTCCCGGGAAGAGGAGTTCCTCTCCATCACCAAGCACGCCGCGCGGATCCGGCTGCGGACGGGCGTGATGAACGACGGCACCCTGGTCGCCCGGGACGTGCAGGTGTACTTCAACGCCGGCGCCTATGCCGACATCAGCCCCCGGCTGATCAAGAACGGCGGGTACAGCTGCGTCGGGCCCTACGACATCCCCCACGTCCGGGTCGACTCGTACGCCGTCTACACCAACCGGCCGCCGGCCGGCGCGTACCGCGGGTACGGGGTGTCCCAGGCGGCCTGGGCCTATGAGCAGCAAATGGACGAGATAGCCGAGCTGCTGGGGATCGACCCGGTGGACCTCCGGCGCAGGAACCTCCTGCAGGAGGGAGAGCGTTTCGCGACCGGCGAGGTCATGCACGGCGCCCGGTGGACCGAGCTCCTCGAGCGCAGTGCGGCGGCGATCGGGTGGCCGGAGAACCGCAGCGTGCGGGTGGACGACCGCCGGGTGAAGGGCAAGGGGATCGCCGTCATCCTGAAGGCGACCATCACCCCCTCGACCTCGAACGCGAGCGTGCGGCTCGACGCGGACGGCAGCCTCCAGGTCCTGACGTCGTCGGTCGAGATGGGCCAGGGCGCGCACACCGTGCTGGCCCAGCTGGCGGCCGAGCCGCTGGGCCTGCCGGTGGGCGCGGTCAACGTGACGGCTCCCGACACCCAGTACACCCCCTACGACCAGACCACCAGCTCCAGTCGCACGACGCGGGCCATGGGCGGTGCGGTGACCCATGCCGCCCGGACCGTCCGCGAGCGGTTGCTCCTGCTCGCCGGTGAGCTTCTCGAGGTGGACCCGCACGACCTCGTCATCGAGGACGGTGCGGTCGCGCTCCGGGGAGCGCCGGACACCAGGGTGTCGATCGCGGACGTCATGTACCGGACACGGACCGGCAGCATCAGCGGCGACGGCGAGATCAAGACCGTCGGTGGGCTCGACCCGGAGACCGGCCAGGGGATCGCCAGCGACCACTGGCACCAGGGGGCGGCGGGTGCCGAGGTCGAGGTGGATCTCGGGACCGGAAAGGTCTACGTGACCCACCTGCACACCATCGCCTACGCCGGGCGCGTGGTGAACCCGAAGCTCGCCCGGTTGCAGATGCACGGGAGCATGTTCTTCGGGATGGGTCACGCCCTGTACGAGGAGATGGTCTTCGACGACGGCATCCTGACCAATCCGAATCTCAGCGACTACTCGATCGTCTCGATGGGGGACGTCCCACCGGTCATCGAGGTCGAGTTCCTGGAGGACGACGGTGAGGCGCATCTCCACGGGCTCGGGGAGACCACCCTGCCTCCCGTGATCGCCGCGATCGGCAACGCCGTGCGTGCCGCGATCGGCGCGCCCGTCACCCGGCTCCCCATCACGCCCGAACGTGTCCTGGAGGCGACCACCGCATGACCGAGCCGAACGACGAGGTGTTGTCCTTCCCGTGCACGCTCAACGGCACCGCGACCCAGCTGGCCGGCCGGCCGGCGGCACCGGCCAGCATCGTCCTGCGCGAGCACGGCGTCTTCAGCGTCCGGGAAGCCTGTGGGCTGGGGGTCTGCGGCACCTGCACGGTCCTGCTGGACGGTGAGCCGGTCAGCACCTGCATCACGCCGCTGTACGCACTGGACGGCCGTGAGGTGCGGACGGCCGAGGGGCTCGAGCAGGACGGGCGGCTGAGCGATCTGCAGGAGCAGTTCGTGGAGTCCCAGGCGTTCCAGTGCTCCTTCTGCACCCCGGGGTTCCTCCTGAGCGGCTCGGCCCTGCTCGACCGAACGGACGGCGAGCTGGACGACGAGGCGATCGAGGAGGGGCTGCAGGGCCATCTGTGCCGCTGTGGGTGCTACGACAGCATCAAGGAGGCGGTCCGGACCTGCGCGAGCCGGCGGTTGCAGGGAACCGGGTCCATCGGGTGAGCGAGACCCCGTGCAGCTCCCGGGCGAGGGCCGTGGTCGACCCGCCCGGGACGTGGTGAGCGCCGTGCCGTACCCCCATGAACGCCCGTTCGCACCCCTCCACGATCGGCTGCCGTACTCACCGATCGTGGACCGCCGGCCTATCGAGTGGCCGAACGGCGCCCGGGTGGCCGTCTGGGTCGTGCCGAACATCGAGCACTACGAGTACCTGCCGCCGCCCGGTCCCGTCGACCCCTACCCCCGTACGCCGCACCCGGACGTACGCAAGTTCGCCTATCACGACTACGGCAACCGGGTCGGGTTCTGGCGGATGCTCGAGGTCTTCGACCGGTACGACGTGCCCTGCACGGTCTCGCTGAACGTCGCCGTCCTCGACCACTACCCCGAGATCGCCCGGGAGATGAGGGACCGGTCCTGGGACCTCATGAGCCACGGCCTGTACAACACCCGCTACCTGACGCGGATGGACGACGAACAGGAACGGGTTTTCCTGGAGTCCTGCAACACCGTCCTGCGCCGGCACACGGGCCGGCCGTTCGCCGGCATGCTCGGTCCGAACATCACGGCGACCGAGCGCACGCCGGACCTCATGGCGGAGCTGGGGATGCGGTACTACGCCGACGGCGTGCATGACGAGCGCCCGACCCCGCTCCTCACCTCGGGCGGCGCCCGGCTGGTCGCGCTGCCGTACAGCTACGAGCTCAACGACGCCCCGCTCCTCATGCGTTCGCACGTGGAGGGCGAGGTGTATGTGGAGCTGTGCCGCAGGCAGCTCGAGCGCCTGCGGTCGGAGGGCGATGGCGGAGGCCGCCTGCTCTGCCTGCCCCTGCACCCGTTCGCGATCGGGCAGCCGCACCGCATCCGGTACCTGGACCACCTGATGGAGATCCTCAGGAGCCACGACGACGTCTGGATCGCCACTGCTTCGGACATCGTCGGCCATTACGTCGAGAACAATTACGACGACGACCTCGCCTCGACCGGGTCGATGCCTCGTGTCTGACGTCCGCGGGGACTCACCGGCCGTGAACATCACCTCGCCCGACGGGACGCGCCCGGCCACCCCGGGGTACGACCACGGATGGTTCGGGTGGTCGCCGTTGCCCAGCCGGCTTCCGGTGTCGCTGCCGGACAGCGCGTCTCTCGCAGTGAGCGTCGTGCTGGATCTCGGGGCCGTGGAGTGGGAGCGCCCGGCGCCCGTCGTCGCGCCCCCCGGCGGTCGGGGGATCGGCCCGTTCCCCGACATCCCCCGCATGACGCACCGCGAGTTCGGTCACAGGGTGGGCGTCTTCCGGCTGCTGCGCATGATGCAGGAGCTCGACATCCCGGTGGCCGCCGCCGTCGACGTCCTCACCGTTGAGCACTACCTCCCCTTGGTGGAGCACCTCTCCGGCACGGTCGGCGAGTTCGTGGCAGGGGGCCTCAGCGCCAGCCGGCCCATCACGAGCGCCATGTCCGAGGACGAGGAGCGGCACTACATCGGCGAGTCGCTGCGCCGCCTGCGCGCCGGCCTGCCCACCGACGTCACCGGGTGGCTCGGCGCCGCCCGGGGGGAGTCCGCACGGACTCCCGCGCTCCTCGCGGAGGCGGGGCTCCGCTACGTCGCGGACTGGTGCAACGACGATTGGCCTTACCCGATGACCGGGGCGGGAGAGCTGTGGTCCTTCCCGCTGTCCTGGGAGCTCAGCGACCTGGCCGCCGTGTCCGACCGGCTGGTCCTGCCATGGACGTTCGCAGACAGCATCGGCGACGCCGTGGACGTCCTGGTCGAGGAAGGAGCCCGGGGCGGACGGGTCCTGGGGTTGCACCTCCACCCGTGGCTGTCGGGCCAGGCCTTCCGGGCCTCGGCCATCGAGGAGGTCCTGCGGCGGCTCCGGGCCGACGAGCGGATCTGCTGGACGACGCCCGGCCAGGTCGTCGAATGGTGCGCCGATGCGCACTGACGAGACCGGTCCGGCGCACGCGGGACGAGGGAGCCGGACGGTGGGCAGGCCGCGGGTGGCACTGATCGCGACCGGCGGGACGATCGACTCGGTCGGCACCTCCCGGCTGGATCTGGCCTGGTACACCGAGACCCGCAACCGCCTGCCCGACGAGCAGTTGCTCACGTCCCTCACCGAGCTGGCCGACATCGCCGACGTCCGCACGGTGGCGTTCCCCCGGGTACCGAGCTACGCGATCGCCGACCGCGACTGGCTCGACCTGGTTCGTACCGTCACCGGTCTCCTGGCCTCCGACGACTGCGACGGCGTGGTGATCACCCACGGCACGAACACGATGGAGGAGACGGCGTACCTCCTCCATCTCACCGTTCCGGTCGGCAAGCCGGTCGTGCTCGTGGGCGCCATGCGTCCCGCCTCCGGGCTGGGTGCCGAGGGGCCGCTGAATCTCCTCCGCGCCGTGCAGGTGGCGGCCTCGCCCGCGGCCAGGGGGCACGGCGTCCTGGTCGTCATGAACGACACCATCCACTCGGCCCGGGACGTCACGAAGACGGCCACGTTCCGGGTCGACGCCCTCCGGGCACCGGACGTCGGACCGCTCGGGTACGCCGACGCGGACGGCCGGATCGACTTCTACCACCGGAGCCAGCGGCTGCCGTCACCGTCCCCGGCCTTCCCGGTGGGGGACCTGGAGTCGCTGCCGCGGGTCGACGTCGTGGTCTCCTACGTGGGGGCCGACGGGGTCCTCATCGATGCCGCCGTCGCTGCGGGAGCGCGCGGCATGGTCAGTGCAGGGACGGGGGCCGGACGCCCCACGCCGGCCGAGGTCGAGGCGCTGAACCGGGCGGCCGCAGCCGGGGTCGTCGTGTGCCAGGCGACGCGGGCCGGTGGAGGCCGCGTGTCCCGGTCCCCGGAGATGCGTCGTCGCGGGGTGGTGGCCGCGGACAATCTCGTGCCCTGGAAGGCCAGGGTCCTCCTCGCGCTCGCGCTGACCCGTACCGACGACGCCGAGGACATACAGGAGCTGTTCGACCACCTTTAGGACCCGACCAACGGCCGGCGCCACTGGTTCGCACGGCTGTCGATGCCCACGAAGGGGAGTGCATGAGGAACACGGTCTTGACGCTGCTGAACCAGCCCGATGCGCGCGCGTTCTACGAGGCCGGGTACTGGCAGGCCGACACGATCTACGCTCTTGTCCGCCGCGCGGCGGAGACGTCGCCGGACAAGACGGCGGTGCGAGAACGTCACGGCAGCGTCACCTACGGCGAGCTGGCCGATGCCGCTGACCGGCTGGCCGGCGCGCTGCACGAATCGGGGCTGCGCCCGGGGATGCGGGTCGCGGCCTGGCTCCCCAGCCGCGTCGAGACCGCGGTAGTGGTCCTCGCCTGCTCGCGCAACGGGTACGTCTGCTGCCCGTCCCTGCACCGGGACCACACGGTCGGCGAGATCGTCGGGCTCCTGGACCGGATGCGTGCGGCAGCGCTGGTGGCCGAGCGCGGGTACGGGGCCGACGCCGGCCGTGTCGACCTCTTCGAGGAAGCGGCCGCGGTCGGGTCGCTGCGGATCGTGCTGCCCCTCGAGCCCCGCGACCGGACCGGCAACGCCGACCTGGCACTGCTGCCCGACCTGCCGCCGGCCCCTCGTCAGCCCTCGCCGCGCACGGACCCCGACAGCGTCGTCTACCTGGCCTTCACCTCCGGGACCACCGGTGAGCCGAAGGGTGTCATGCACTCGGACAACACGCTGCTGGCTCCGGTCCGGGCGCTCGCCTCGGACTGGTCGCTCGATGCGGACACGGTCGTGTACTCGTTGTCCCCGCTGAGCCACAACCTCGGGTTCGGCGCGATGGTGCTCGCACTCACGCGCGGGGGCGAGCTCGTGGTCCACGACCTGCCCCGTGGGGCCGGCCTGGCCGATCGGCTGGGCCAGACCGGTGCGACGTTCCTCTTCGGTGTCCCGACGCACGCCATCGACCTGCTCGCGGAACTGCGGACCCGGGAGACGGTCACCCTGGACCACGTGAAGGGGTTCCGCATTTCGGGGGCGACGGTACCGCCCGTCGTGGCGCAGGGACTGCTCGACCACGGCATCGTCCCGCAGAGCGGTTACGGGATGACGGAGGCCGGCTCCCACCACTACACCCGCCCGGACGACGACCCCGACCTCATCGTCGGGACCTCCGGGCAGGCCTGCGCGGGTTACGAGGTGGGCATCTTCTCGCAGGAGGACCCCGATGTGGAGCTGCCCGCCGGAGAGGTCGGTCAGATCGGCGGGCGAGGCGCGTCCCTGATGCTGGGGTACTTCGGAGACCAGCTCGTCACCGAGGCGTCCTTCAACTCCACCGGTTGGTTCATGACGGGGGACCTGGGGGTGCTGGACGAGGCCGGCTACCTGCACATCCGCGGGCGCAAGAAGGACCTCATCATCCGCGGCGGCCACAACATCTACCCGGCCCGGATCGAGAACCTGGCGCTGCGCCATGACGACGTGGCACAGGTCGCCGTGATCCCGGTCCCGGACGAGCGGCTGGGGGAGAAGGTCTGCCTGGTGGTCACGGCGGTCGCCGGCCGGGACGTCGACCCGGAGAAGCTGCTCCTGCACCTCGACGCCGCGGGCCTGTCCAGGTTCGACATGCCCGAGTACTTCGCGCAGGTGCCCGCGATGCCACTGATGCCGTCCGGGAAGGTGCTCAAGCGACGGCTGGTGGACTCGTTGGGCGAGGGCCAGCTCGTCCCGATCCCGGTCCGCTTCAGGTCGTCGTCGTGACGGACGTGGAGCAGGTCGACCTCCTCGGGCGGTTGCGCGAGGAGGTCGCGCGGTGTCCTTACCACGACTTCCTGCAGCTGGCGGCGGTCAGTGCCGACGCGGAGACGCGCTCGGTGGTGGTGCGGCTGGTCAACCGGCCCGAGTTCCGGCTCGCATCCGCGGGTGATGCCATCCACGGCGGGGTCCTCGCGGCTCTGGTGGACGTGACCGGCCACGCCGCGGTGGCCTGCGCGACCGGCCGGGTGTCGCCCACCGTGGACCTCAGGATCGACTTCCTCGCCATGGCGAGGGGGGAGACGTTGACGGCGACGGGACGCCTGCTCAAGGCCGGCCGGTCCATCGCCCGTGCCGACGTGGAGGTCCGGGACACCGCGGGCGTGCTGGTGGTCGTCGGCCGCGGCACGTTCAGTACCCGGTGAGCGCTCGGGAGAGGACCGGAGAGATGCGCGCAGTACTCGTCCACGAGTTCGGTTCGTTCGAGCGGACGGCGTTCGAGGAGACCCCGGACCCCGTGCCCGGCCCGGGCGAGGTCCTGGTCGAGATCCACGCCGCACCGGTGAACTACGTCGACCTCATCACCTTCCGCGGCGAGTACCAGTTCCGGCCGGCCCTGCCCTACGTCCCGGGGAAGGGCCCGGCGGGCGTGGTTCGAGAGGTGCACGGCGACGTCGGTGACCTGCGGGTGGGAGAACGGGTCCTCGCAATGGCCGAGTACGGCGGCTACGCCGAGCTCGTCGCCGTGGACCACCAGCAGGTGTACCCGCTGCCCGAGGGCGTGTCCTTCGTCGACGCCGCCTCCATGGCGCTCGCCTTCGACACGGCCTGGATGGCGTTGCGGGAGCGGGCGCGGCTGCGCCCGGGCGAGACGGTGCTGGTCCTGGGGGCCGCGGGTGCGGTCGGTGGCGCGGCGATCCAGCTCGCCAGGGCGATGGGGGCGGGCCGCGTGCTGGCCGGGGTCTCGTCCCCGGAACGGTTCGCGGGCCCCGCGGCGCTCGGCGCGGACGTCTGCATCGACCTGTCCCGTCCGGATCTGCGGAACACCCTCCGTGAGCAGGTCCACGCCGCCACGGACGGTGTCGGCGTCGACGTCGTCATCGACCCTCTGGGTGGTGACGCGTTCGACGGCGCCGTGCGCGCGCTGGCCTGGCGCGGCCGCCTCGTCGTCGTCGGTTTCGCGGCCGGCCGCATTCCGGAGCTGAAGATGAACTACCCCCTGCTCAAGAACATCGAGGTCTCCGGGCTGCAGATCAGCGACTACCGCAAGCGCACGCCGGAACTCGTGGCGGAGTGCTACCGGGAGGTCTTCGGGTTCGTGGAGGCGGGAACCGTCCGCCCCCTGCCGAGCACGACCTTCCCGCTGCGGGACTGGCGGTCGGCGATGGAGGCGGTGGGTTCGCGCGCTGCCGCGTCCCGGCTCGTGCTCCTCCCGCGTCCCTGAGGGGCGGCACCCGAAGTCCGCGACGACCAATCAGAGGTGGCGCAGGACGGCGGCGAGCTGGTCCAGGCTCGCCAGGTTGTGCCCGCTCACGAACCGATCGACGTGGGGGAGGGCGGCGGCCATGCCGCGAGCCAGCGGTTCGTACCGGCTGTCGCCCTTCAGCGGGTTGACCCAGACCAGGCGGTAGGCATAGCGGGCCAGACGGGCGATCTCGTCGCCGAGCAGGTGCGGGTCCCCGCGCTCGAGGCCGTCGGAGCAGATGACGACGACCGCGCCGCGGAGCAGGCCGACCCGCCCGTACGTGCGGTTGAGCGTCGCGAGCGACCGGCC
This sequence comes from Streptosporangiaceae bacterium, assembly GCA_025964715.1. GTDB lineage: Bacteria > Actinomycetota > Actinomycetes > Streptosporangiales > Streptosporangiaceae > Actinomadura_C. Next base: position 14,640 of record JAOPYH010000047.1, read on the forward strand.
GATCTGCGTTCCGCCGGCCCAGTCGCTGACCCGGTCCGCCGCCGCCGTCAGCGCCCGGTCGACGTCGCGGCCGGTCAACTCGTCAGTGAGCCGGGTCAGCCGCGTCCCGAAGCAGAACACCTCGACGTCCCCGGTGTGGACGCGGGCGGCGTGGGCGAAGTGGAGGAGCGCTCGCGAATACCCGGCCATGGAACCCGACACGTCGAGCACGAGAACCAGTCGCCGCCGGCGCAATGTGTGGCGGCGCCGCGGCCGGCGCAGGAGCTCTCCGTCGGTCTGGATGGCCGAGCGGACTGACCGTCGCAGGTCGATGATCGGACCGTGGTGTGCTGCGCGCGTCCGGCGGGAGCGGCGGGTCGGCATCACCAGCACGATGTGGCCCATCAGCTCCTGGATGGCTCGGAGTTCGTCCTCGGTGGCCGCGCTGAAACTCCGCCGGCGCAGCGCGTCGACCGGCGAGGCGATCGCCCCGGCCAGAGGGTCGCCCTCTGCCGCGCTGCCGTCGCCGCTGCCGCTGTCGACACCGCGGACGTCCTGCCTGCTCTGGTCCTCGCCCGCGGTACCGCCGGTCGTGCGCGAGCCGCCGGCCGGTCGATCGCCGCGCTCCTCCCCGGCGCCCGGAGCCGCGTCCTCCGGTGCCGGCTCCTCGTGGTCCGGCGGTGACGCCCCCTGGGGCGGCTGCGCGGCCTCCTCCGCCGGCACCGGGTCTCCCCGGGCGGCCCACTCCACGAAGACCCGGTCGTATACGGCGAGGTCGTCGTGGTGCACGACGAGCGTGGTGCGGGCGGCCCAGTACAGATCCGCGACGGTGAGCGGTGCCCCCTGCTCGGCTGCCGCGGTCACCAGGGCGATGGCCTGGTGTGTCCCGACCCGCAGTCCCGAGCCGCGCAGCAGGTGGACGAGGACGGCCACCTCGTCGCGGAGGTCAGTCACCCAGGACGTCCCGGAGGGACGAGCGGACCCGCAGCAGGTCGTCGCGTTCCTTCACGATCGTCGTGAGGGTGTCCTCCGCGACGTCCGGCGCGATGTCCTTCACACCGAGGAGGTCGAGGGCGCGGGCCCATTCGATGGACTCGGCCACGGCCGGTGGCTTGAAGAGGTCGAGCGCCCGCAGGCGGGCGACGACCTCGGCGACCTGGTCGGTCAGGCCGGCGTCCACCTCCGGCGCCCGCAACCGGATGATCTGGGTCAACCGCTCCACGCTGGGGTGCTCGATCCAGTAGTACAGGCACCGCCGCCGCAGGGCCTCGTGGATCTCGCGCGTGCGGTTGGAGGTCAGGATGACCAGGGGCGGTTGCTCCGCCGTGATGGTGCCGAACTCCGGGATGGAGACCTGGAAGTCAGCGAGGATCTCCAGCAGGAACGCCTCGAACTCGTCATCGGCGCGGTCGATCTCGTCGATCAGGAGGACGGCCTGGTTGCCGGCCCGGATGGCCTTCAGCAACGGACGCTGGAGCAGGAACTGGTCGGTGTACAGAGCGGGGACCACCCCCTTCCCCGAGTCCGCGGCGGCCTCCACCATCCGCAGGTGCATCAGTTGCCGCGGGTAGTCCCACTCGTAGAGCGCCTGGCTGACGTCGATGCCCTCGTAGCACTGCAGCCGGATGAGGGGCACCCCGAGGATCGTCGCGAGCACCTTGGCCATCTCCGTCTTGCCGACCCCGGCGTCCCCCTCGAGCAGCAGCGGGCGGCCCAGGCGCAGAGCCAGGTGGACGGCCATCCCGAGGCCGCGGTCCGCGATGTAGGCGTGGTCCTGAAGTGCCGCGAGGACGTCATCGACGGTCCTGAACTGTGCCTCGGCCAACCCCTGCTCCCTCGTCCGTGCCTTCTCCCAGAGCCCGGCCCACGCCGGTCCGGGACGTTCGTCGGCGCCCGTGAGGATGCTCCCCGGGCCGCCCCAAGGCTCGCGCACCGGGAGGTGACGAGTGGCGCGCCGGATGCTCTGAACAGCATGGACACTTTGTATGCCTTCGTATACGTTCTCATCCAACGCCTGGGAGCCGCTAGGGGTCCGGGCTCCCGAGAGTTCTGAGGTGGGGACGTGGCGCAGGTGTTCGAAACGGACGTCGTCGTCGTCGGGGCGGGCAATGCAGCGCTGTGCGCGGCGCTCGCGGCGAAGGAATCCGGCGCGGACGTCCTCGTTCTCGAACGGGCCGACGAGCCGCAGCGAGGCGGGAACAGCGCCTACACGGCCGGCGCATTCCGCGTTGCCTACCGGGGGCTCGAAGACCTGCTGACGCTGGTTCCCGATCTCACCGCCGAGGAGCGCGAGACGAATGACTACGGGTCCTACACGCAGGACCAGTTCTTCGACGACATGGCGCGGATCACCCAGCACCGCACCGATCCCGAACTCGCCGAGATCCTGATCACGCGCAGCTTCGACACCCTGCGGTGGATGACGCGGCTGGGGATCCGCTTCATCCCCATGTACCAGCGGCAGGCGTTCCGGACCGACTCGGGCGGCTTCCGCTTCTGGGGCGGACTGACCATCGAGGCCAACGGCGGCGGCGCCGGCCTCGTGGAGTCGCTGTTCGACCTCGCGCACAAGCACGACATCGACGTCTGGTATGAGTCACGAGCGCTGCAACTGGTGTACGAACGACCGCAAGGGGTCACCGGGGTTGTCGTGCGGCGACCGGACGGTGATGTGGTGGTGAAGGCGAGGGCCGTGGTGCTGGCGAGCGGCGGATTCGAGGCGAACGCCGAGTGGCGGACCCGGTACCTCGGCCGCGGGTACGACCTCGCCAAGGTCCGCGGGTCCCGGTACAACACCGGAGACGGGATCCGCATGGCGCTGGACATCGGCGCCGAGCCGTACGGCAACTGGAGCGGCGCGCACGCGGTGGGCTGGGACCGCAACGCCCCCTCCTACGGAGACCTGTCCGTGGGTGACGGTTTCCAGAAGCACAGCTACCCGTTCGGGATCATGGTGAACGCGGACGGTCAGCGGTTCCTCGACGAGGGCGCCGACTTCCGGAACTACACGTACGCCAAGTACGGCCACGACATCCTCGCGCAGCCCGGTCACTTCGCCTGGCAGGTCTTCGACGAGAAGGTCGCGCACCTGCTCCGCGACGAGTACCACATCCGCGAGGTGACCCGGGTCAAGGCCGACACCCTGGAGGAGCTGGCCGGGAAGCTCGAGGACGTCGACCCGGAAGGCTTCCTCGCCACGGTTCGTGAGTACAACGCCGCGGTGCAGGATGAGGTCCCCTTCGACCCGACGGTGAAGGACGGACGCGGCACCCGCGGGCTGGCGGTGCCGAAGTCCAACTGGGCGAACGTGCTCGACACACCCCCGTACCGGGCCTATGCCGTCACCTGCGGGGTCACCTTCACCTTCGGCGGGCTGCACGTGACGACCGACGCTGCGGTCCTCGACGTCGACCAGGCCGCCATCCCCGGGCTGTACGCGGCGGGTGAGCTGGTCGGCGGGCTCTTCTTCGGCAACTACCCGGGGGGCACAGGGTTGACGTCCGGCTCGGTCTTCGGGCGCATTGCCGGTTCCGAGGCGGCTGCCTACGCCGGGAGCTGACACCCGGCAGCAGTCGACGGTCGAGGGCCACCCGGTCGGACCGGCAGCCCCACCAGGATGAGGGAGGTCCATGAAACCGGCACGCTTCGAGTACGTCGCACCGACCGCACTACCCGAGGCCCTGGAGGTCCTCGGTGAGCAGGGCGACGAGGCGAAGATCCTCGCCGGTGGGCAGAGCCTGGGGCCGCTGCTCAACCTCCGCCTGGCGACTCCCGCCGCGCTCATCGACGTCAACCGCGTCGCAGGGCTCGACGGACTGGACACCGACGACGGACACGTGCGCATCGGCGCGCTCGTCCGCCAGCGGGACGCCGAGCGGTCGCGGCTCCTCGCGCGCGAAGCCCCTCTCGCCGTGGAAGCGCTGCGCTCCGTGGGGCACATCGGCATCCGGAACCGCGGGACCCTCGCAGGCAGCATCGCGCACGCCGACCCAGCAGCCGAGATGCCCGCGGTGCTGACGGTGCTCGGAGGCGCGGTCCGAGCCCGGAGCCGCGACGGCGAGCGGTTGATCCCCGCCGGTTCGCTGTTCGAGACCTACTTCACGACGGTGCTCGGGCCGGACGAGATGATCGTCGAGGTGCTGCTCCCGCGCCGACCGGCGAGGACCGGACACGCGTGGCTCGAGTTCGCGCAGCGCCACGGCGACTTCGCGCTCGTCGGCGTCGGTGCGGTCGTCACGGTGGACGACGCCGGCATCTGCCGCGACGCCAGGCTCGTCTGCACGGGCGTGGACAGCGTTCCGTACGACGCTACTGACGCCTCGCGTGCTCTGATCGGCGCCGTGGTGCACGCGCAGTCCTGCGTCGCCGTCGCCGACGCTGTCGCGAGCGCGTGTCGCCCGGGGACCGACATCTTCGCCGATACCGCCTACCGACGGCGGCTCATCCGGGCGCTGGTCCCCCGGGCACTGCAGGCGGCCGGCCGGCGCGCCTCGGAGGGAGCAACAGATGGAGAGTGAGCAGCCAGTCGAGATCGAGGTCAACGGGCAGCGGTCGCGCGCCACGGTGCCGGTCCGTACCAGCCTCGCCGACTTTCTGCGTGAGCACCTCGGGCTCACCGGGACACACGTCGGGTGCGAGCAGGGGGTCTGCGGTGCCTGCACGGTTCTGCTCGACGGCCGGAGCGTCCGCTCCTGCATCGTCCTCGCCGCGGCCGCCGACGGGCGCCGGGTCCGGACCGTGGAGAGCCTGGCCGACGGCGACGGTCTGCACCCTCTCCAGGAAGCCTTCCGGCAGCACCACGGCCTGCAGTGCGGGTTCTGCACGCCGGGCTTCCTGATGACCCTGGTGGAGGTGCTGGGGGAGCGGCGTGGGCTCGACGACGACGAGATCCGCGACGCCATCTCGGGCAACGTGTGTCGTTGCACCGGCTACCAGGGCATCGTCGAGGCCGTTCGTACCGCCGACCGCACCTGGGACCGCAGTGTGGAAGGAGAGCCGGAGTGACCTCGGGAGTGCCCGTGGACGCGATGCTGGGTGCCCAGCGTGGGCGGGACCACTCGTCGGTAGGCGCCCGCATCCCCCGGCGCGAGGACCCGCGTCTCCTGTCGGGAGGCGGCCGCTACGTCGGGGACATCACGCTGCCGCGCATGATCCACGCCGCCTTCGTCCGCTCCTCGCAGGCCCACGCCCGGGTGCTCGAGGTGGACGTGGAGGAGGCTCGCGCGGCCGACGGTGTCCTGGGCGTCTTCGCGGCCGCCGATCTCGACCCGGTGACCTTCGTGGACTACGCGACGGCACCCGCCCTCAAGAAGACTCCGCAACCCGTCCTGGCCGCCGACCGCGTCCGGTTCGTGGGGGAGCCGATCGCCATCGTCGTCGCCGAGACCCGGGCCCTGGCCGAGGACGCAGCTGAGCTGGTCGACGTCTCCTACGAGACGCTTTCCGCCTACGTCGACGTGGAGGAGGCGGCAGCCTCACAGGAGGATCTCCTGTTCCCGGAGCACGGGTCGAACGTCATCTTCCACGAGCACGTGGTGATCGGAGAGCCGGACAAGGCCTTCGCCGAGGCCGCCCACGTGGTGTCGGGCCGCTACCACGGCAACCGCTACGTCGCCTCCCCCATGGAGGGCGCCGGCATCCTCGCCAGCTACGACACATGGGCGCGGGAGCTGGAGGTCTGGGCCGGCACTCAGTCGCCGCATGTCATGCGCAACCGGCTGGTCGACGCGACCGGGCTGGCCGCCAACCGGGTCCGCGTTCATGCTCCGGATGTCGGCGGGGCGTTCGGCCAGAAGATCCCGATCCGGGTGGAGGAGGCCGCGGTCTGCCTGGCATCGATCCGGCTGGCGCGGCCGGTGCGCTGGATCGAGGACCGGTACGAGAACCTCGTCGCCGCCCCGCACGGCAAGGAGCAGCTCATCGAGGTCGAGCTCGCGATGGCCGAGGACGGCACGTTCCTGGCGCTGCGCTCGCGCATCGTGGGCGACCCGGGGGCCTACTCCCACAACAGCGCCAGCGCGCTCATCGAGCCGTTGTGGTCGTCGCGGCTGATGCCCGGGCCGTACCGCGTCGCCAACTACGAGTATGACATGAGCGCCGTCGTCACCAACAAGTCGCCGGTCGCGCCGTACCGCGGCGTCGGCATGACGGCCGGCCACACCGCGCGCGAGCTGGTCATCGACCGGGCGGCGCGGCTCATCGGCCGGGACCCGGCCGACCTGCGGATGCAGAACCTGGTGCCGTCCGACGCGTTCCCCTACACCTCCTGCACGGGGATGGTGTACGACAGCGGTAGCTACCGGGAGTCACTGCAGGCGGTCATGGACCACCTCGGATACGACGATTTCCGCAAGGAGCAGCAGGCCGCCCTGGCGGAGGGGCGCTACCTCGGCATCGGGGTGAGCCCGTACGTCGAACCGGGCGGGTTCGGGACCGAAGGGGCACGACAGACCGGGTCCTCGTCGTTCCCGTCCTTCGACTCGGCACGGGTCGCGATGGACCACACCGGGAAGGTCCTCGTGGACGCGGGCACGCCGTCGCAGGGCCAGGGCCACGCCACGTCGCTGTGCCAGGTGGTCGCCGACCAGCTCGGGGTCGACGTGGATGACGTCGCGCTGATGCCGGTCGACACGGCCTTCTCGCCGATCAGCATGGCCGGCACCCGCGCGAGCCGGGTGGCGGTCGTCACCGGGGGAGCCGTGACCCTCGCGGCGGCCGAGGTGAGGGACAAGATCCTGGCCATCGCCGGGGCAATGCTCGAAGCAGACCCACAGGACCTGCGTCTGGCGGACGGGAGGGTCAGCGTCGTCGGCGCGCCGGAGCAGTCGGTCAGCGTGACAGAGGTCGCGCACGCGGCGCATCTCACGCCGGAGCTGCGGGAGACCGTGCCGGAGCCGCAGCTGACGAGCACTCGCTTCTACGACCCCAAGGCCAGCTACAGCAACGGCTGCGTGGCGGTGATCGTCGAGGTCGACGTGCAGACCGGCCGGGTGCACCTGCGGAACGTGGTCGCCGCCGAGGACTGCGGCACCGTGATCAATCCGCTGATCGTCGAGGGCCAGGTGCACGGCGCCGTGGTCCAGGGCATCGGCGGCGCGCTCTTCGAGAACATGCTGTACGGATCCGACGGGCAGATCCTGACCAGCACCTTCATGGACTATCTGCTGCCGACCGCACCGGAGATCCCGGACATCGACGTCGTCCACCTGCACAGCCCGTCCCCGAACAGCATCAACGGCGTGAAGGGCATGGCCGAGTCGGGGGCGGTCGCCACTCCCGCTGCCGTCGCCAACGCGGTCGCCGACGCGCTCAGCGCGTTCGACATCGTCATCGAAGCACTCCCGCTGACCCCGAATGCCGTCGTCCGGCTCCTCGACGGAACCGAGAAGGAGAACCCGCAGTGATCGAGCTCCGTAACACGTTCACCATCCCTGCTCCGCTGGAGGAGGCGTGGCAGGTCCTGCTGGACGTCGAGCGGATCGCGCCGTGCATGCCGGGTGCCTCGCTCGAGTCGGTGTCCGGAGACGAGTTCGAGGGCGCGGTCAAGGTCAAGCTCGGCGCGATGATGCTGACCTACCGGGGCAAGGCGAAGATCGTCGAGCAGGACGCCGCCGCGCACCGGGCGGTGATCGAAGGGTCGGCGAAGGAGGCGCGCGGAGCCGGCACTGCGAAGGCGACGGTCGTGGCGACCCTGCACCCCGACGCCGAGGGGACAAAGGCCGAGGTCGTCACCTCGTTGAACATCACGGGCCGGCCGGCCCAGTTCGGCCGCGGGGTCATGGCGGAGGTCGCGGAGCGGCTGATCGATCAGTTCGCCGACCGGTTGCGCCAGGAGATGATCGCGCCCGAGCAGCAGCCCGCGGCCGCTCCCGAGCCTGTCACCGCTGAGTCGGCTGCACGGGTGCCGTCCGCAGCGGCGTCGTCGGCGGTCCCCCCCTCGTCGGCGCCGGAGCCCCGGGCGCCCGCGCGCGCCGGCGCGAAAGACGACGACGCGATCGACCTGCTCGCCGTCGCTGGGGGGCCGATGGCCAAGCGCGCGGCCGTGACGGCCGCGGTCATAGGCGCCGTGCTGCTGGCGGTTCGTCTGGTCATCCGCACGTCCGCCGCCCGCGGCCCCGCGCTTGCCAGAGGTGCCACGGTCCTCTGCTCCTGCGGCCAAGAGGGCCGGCTGAGCTGACGCCTCGGAGTTCGCCGGCGCCCTGACGTGCCGAGGAGGCACGGAGCCGGGCGGCCTGTTTGACGAATGGCCGTTCAGTTACCTAGGTTCGGCGCTGACAACCCCGGCAGACAAGCACGGGGTCGACGGCGTCCACAGGGAACACCCATGCCGGCAGCTGAACTCCATCAGGACGATCTTCCGGGCCCGAGGCAGGAAGACGTGGCCTTCTACTGCGACGGCCTCCGACTGACGGCGACCGTGCACTATCCGCCGGAACCTCGGCCGGCCCAGGGGTGGCCGGCCGTGGTGGTGTGCAACGGCTTCGGGGCAGGGCGTGAACTCGTCGTACCCGACATCGCCGATCGGATCGCCGAGGCCGGAATGCTGGCGTTGCGCTTCGACTATCGGGGCTTCGGCGAGAGCGAGGGGCGCCGGCACTACCTGATACCCCAGGAGCAGGTAGAGGACGCGCGTGCCGCGGTCACCTACCTGGAGTCACGCGACGACGTCGACGGCGAGGCAATCGGTCTGTACGGGACGAGCTTCGGCGGCGCCCACGTCATCTCGTTGGCCGGGACCGACCCCCGGGTCCGTGCCGTGGTAGCGGTCGTGCCGGTCGGTGATGGCCGCCGCTGGATGGGCAACCTCCGCCGCAACTGGGAGTGGAATGCGTTCCGAAGGCGGCTGCGCGAGGACCGGATGCGCCGGATACGCACAGGTGAGTCGGAGTGGGTGGACTCGGACGAGATCATGGTCCCGGACCCGCACGCCGACGCCTGGCACCAGGAGATCATCGGACAGTTCCCGGAGCGCAAGTACTCCCTCCCGCTCGAGACCGCGGATCGCCTGCTGGACTACTGCCCGCAGGCGGTGGTCGCCCGAATAGCGCCCCGTCCCCTTCTGCTGATCCACGTGGTCGACGACGACCTGGTGCCCACGGACGAGACGGAGCAGCTCTA
>JAOPYH010000049.1 GCA_025964715.1 Streptosporangiaceae bacterium
CCGGCGCGAACGACGCCTACGAGATGTGGTCCCCGATGGGCGGTGGCGGCTGATGTACCAGATCGCCAACGCCACCGCGTCGATCCTGCGGGGCACCACGAAGAACGCCTACGGCGACGACGTGCCCTCCGGGACGGTGGTCGCCTCCGGGATCACCGCGTACTTCGCGGAGGACGCGCAGACGGTGTTCGACCCGGCCACGCAGGCCCCCCGGATCGTCCGCACGGTGTCCGGCCTGGTGCCAAGCACCACGGACATCACCGAGGACGACCAGATCCGGGACGACACCACCGGCATCACCTACGCCATCCAGGCGGTGGTCCGGCCGAGCCTGCCGGGCCGGGCCGCCGACCTGCAGCTCGCGCTCCGCCGCACCACCTGATCCACCCGCACCACCGCCCGGGCAGACCGGGCGGACCGCAGTACCGGCCCAACGCAGAGGAGGGCAGAGCAGTGAAGATCGTCCCGACCGCCGGTTTCGAGGGGTTCCTCGGGGCCGAGACGCGCAAGCTCGAGCTGAAGCTCGCCGCCGACGTCGCCGATGAGGCGCAGCGCCTCGCGCCCGTCCGCTCCGGCACGCTCCGCGACTCCATTCACGTCGAGGACGGCCCTGACGGCGTCCAGGTGGTCGCGAGCGCCCCCTACGCGGCCTACGTGGAGCTCGGCACCCGCCACATGCCCGCGGAGCCGTTCATGGTGCCCGCCCTCCACGAGCGGAGCGCGTGATGCCTACTCCCGTGCTCCGCGCCGACACCGAGATGGTCGCCATCGCGTGGCTGCTCGGCTGCACCGGCATCAGCAACGGCATGGCCGCGTCGACCCTGCCGAAGGACAACACGTCCTGGTCGGCGACCGGGTTCGTCACCGTGTCCACGCTGGTCGGCGCCCCGAACCCTTACTACCCGCTGCGGAACCCCGTGCTGCAGGTCGACTGCTGGGCGACCGTGCCCGGGTCGAACAAGCCGCCGTGGGGCATCGCGAACAACCTCGCCGAGACCGTCGTGGCGGCCACCTACGGCGCCGCAGGGCGCGTCGTGACCCTGCCGGCGGCCGGCTACCCGCCCGCACGGGTCCTGTCCGCGTGGGTCGTCACCGAGCCCCGCCGGGTCTACTCCGACCCGGCCGATTACGCCCGCTACATGCTCCACCTGGGCCTGACCTGGGCGGAGGTGACCGTGTGAGCGCCCGCTACGGCCTGTGGGGGGACGTGTCCGACCAGTTCCTCACCTACGGGGGCCTGATCTTGACCCACGACAACCCCGCGGAGATGGCGTTCCTGATCACCGGCGCGAAGCCGCGGGAACTGCCGCGCGGCATCCCGGCGGACCACTGCCTGCCACTGCCCCTGCACCCCGACCTCGAGGGCCTGTCCTGGCCCCTACGCCGTGAGGAGTTCCGCCGATGAAGGTCCGGACCACGTTCCACCCCGACCTCGAGGTGGAGGTCAACGCCGCTGAGCTGCTGGACCTGCAGCGCGCCGGCCTGATCGTCCCCGATCCCGCCCCGCAGCCCGCTGCTCCGGCTCCGGCGGCCGCGCCGGCACCGGTGCCGCCCGCCGCGACCCCGGCCGCTGCTCCGGCGGCCGTGAACACCACGAAGGAAGGCGCCTGACATGGCCGTCACGACCTCGAACCTCATCCAGGGCCCGGCGGACCTCTACTCCGCGCCGTTCGGCGCCACCGAGCCCGCGGACACCAACGCCGCCGTGGCCGCGCCGCCCACGACCCCCTGGGTTGACTGCGGTGGCACCGACGGCGGCCTCAAGCTCGCCGTCGACCAGAAGTACGGCGTCCTCGCCGTCGACCAGATCGTCGACCGGGCCGGTTCCCGCCTGATCGGCAGGGACTTCGCGCTGGGCACGAACCTCGCGGAGGCGACCCTCGCGAACCTGCAGCTCGCTCTCGGCGGTGGCGGCACCGTGACGACCGGCACCGCCCCGGCGGCGTCGACCTTCGAGCCCGCGTTCGCCTCGTCCGCGACGCAGCCGATCTACTCGGCGTTCTGCATGGACGGCTGGGCCCCGGGCGGCGCGTTCCGCCGGCGCGTGATCCTCCGCAAGGGCCTGTCCACCGCGAAGGTCGAGTCGACCTACACCAAGGACAAGCAGACGTTCATCCCGGTCGAGTTCACCGGGCACTACGTCACCGCCGCGATCGCGCCGATCCACGTCGCCGACCAGAACATCTGATAGGGGAGTCGATCCATCATGCTCGAGCTGACGTCCGAGGCGCCCGTCATCGAGATGGAGCCCGTTTTCTCCATCGACGGGCGCGTCTTCGAGATGCCCAAGAGGGTCACCGTCAACACGGCGCTCATCTACATGCGGATGGCGCGCAAGCAGGGCCCGGAGGCCGCGATTTCGTGGGCTGTGGAGCGCGTTCTGGGCGAGGAGCCGTACATCGCCCTCATGGAGTGCGAGTCGCTCACCAAGGACCAGCTCGCGCAGGTCATGGAGATCGTCCGCACGAAGCTGATGGGGGCGGTGGAGGCCCCAAACTGATGATGCTCGAGCGGCTGCGGGAGGTCCTGTGGCTGCTCGACTACCTCGACGACGTCGAGAGCGACATGTCGTCCTTCCACCGCGTCGATGACATCTACGAGATGGACGCTCCCCGTTTCTTCCGGCTCGCAGTGCGCCTGACCGCCTATCAGGGCGTTCTCGCCGCGCGCCGGATGGCGGAGGAACAGAACAACGGCCAGAACGGCCCGTCAACGGCAGGAACGGAGGCCAGAGAAGTGCAGAGCACCCGCAGCGACTTCGCGGCCGACCCGGCCCTGTCCTCGCTCGTGTCTTGGGGGTCCGCATGAGCGGCGTCGGGTTCAAGCTGGCCGAGGCGTACATCGACATCAAGGCCAACAACCTCATGGCCGACGTCCTCAGGGGGATCACGGGGCAGCTCGGCGGCCTGCGGGCCGCCGAGGGCGAGGCCGAGGCGGGCGCAAGCCGTTTCGGCTCCGTCGGCGCGGCGGCGGTCATCGGGGTCGGCGCCGCGATCATCGGCGCGGGCGCCGAGGCCGTTCACCTCGCCGCCAACTTCCAGACCGCCACCACGAGGCTCGTCACGTCGGCCGGTGAGCAGGCAGGGTCGCTGGGGGTCGTCGGTGACGGCATTCTCTCCCTGGCCGGGCAGGTCGGCTACTCCGCTCAGGCACTCGCGGAGGGCGCGTACACCGTCGAATCGGCGGGGTATCACGGCGCCGAGGCCCTGGACGTCCTGAAGGCGTCCGCGCAGGGCGCGGCGACCGAGGGCGCCGACCTGGGCGTGGTGGCGAACGCTGTCACCGACGTCCTGAAGGATTATCACGAGCCCGCGTCGGCGGCCGCCACCGTCACCTCGCAGCTCGTCACGGCCGTG
>JAOPYH010000050.1 GCA_025964715.1 Streptosporangiaceae bacterium
GGGCAGCCGGCGGTGGAAAGACACAGGAGAAACGCGAGTGCCCATCGCGGCAGTTGTCGTGCTGTGGCCATATCGGGCCTCCCGAGCGATGCTTGGGCCCTGCTCGCGAATTCATCTGCGGCCCTCAGTGTCGCGTCGGGCGAGCGTCTGCGCATGAGTACCCCATACTCAAACCGGCCCTCATCCTCGTAACCGTCAGGAGGCGTCGAGCCGGCTGAGCAGGTCGGCCAGCGCGGTGCGGTCACTGACGCCGAGTTTGCCGTAGACCCCGACCAGGTGGTTGGCGACCGTGCGCATGGAGAGCACCAGACGATCGGCGATCTCCCGGTTGCTCAATCCCCCTGCCGCGAGCCCGGCGATCTCCCGCTGACGCGCGGTGAGCACTGGAGCCTCCAGGCCCACCAAGGCTGGGGTTCGCGCCCCCTGGCAGCGCCGGGCGAGTGACCAGGCCCGGGTGGCGGCGGCGGTGCCGGCGCGGTCCCCGGCACCATAGGCCGCGGCGGCGTGGGCGCACGCCTCGGCGGCATGCAGGATCATCCCCATGCTCTCGAACGCCCTGGAGACCATCTCCAGCTCCGCGCCGTCTCGGGCGACGGCGGCGGCCGCGTGCCGCGCGCACACCGAGGCCAGCGCGCCGTCCATGTCCTCGCACAGCCGGGCCAGCCGCCCGGCCACCAGCCGGGCCGAGCCCAGCCGTACGACGTCGTGCAGCGCGAACATCTGGTAGCCGCGCAGTTGGCGCGTCTCAGCGTCGTCGGCGGCGGCGAGTGCCGCGGTCACGGCGGCGTGGAGGTCACCGGCCGCGGCGTGCACCCAGGTGCGGGCCAGCACGGCCGGATAGTCGATGGGGACGAATGTCTTGAGGGACTCCCGTTCGGCCGTGGCCAGGGCCTGCGTGGCGGTGTCGAGATCACCGACCAGTGCGGACGCGTGCGCCAGCTCACCGAAGCAGAGCCCGGCGAACCCGGTGCCGCGACTGCCGAGGTAGGCGATCCCGTCGCGGCACAACCGGATCGCGTCGCCGACCTCGCCGCGCAGGAGCCTGATCTGCCCACGATGGCCGTCGAAGCCGGCCACGCCCAGACGCCACGGAAACGTCTCCGTCGTCAGCCGCTGGGCAAGACCCGCGACGTGGTCCGCGGAGGCCAGATCACCGTCGAAGAGGTGGGAGAGCAGGCGCACGCACTGCAGGCTCCAAAACGCCTCAGGGGCCTCGGCGCGCCAGCGCTCCACGTCTCGCAGGGCGGTTTCGGCAACCGCCCGAGCCTGCACGGTGCGTCCGCCGTGGGTGAGCCGGAGGCCTTCGACCACCGCGGTCTGCGCGGCGCTCGCGGGGCTCATCGGGCCGCCGAGGTCCCGCGCGCTGGCCAGCTGCCGGACCGCATCTGGCGTACGCCCGGCGAAGAAGTGAATCAGTGCCGCGATGACGAGCACGTCCTGGCGTGCGGCGTGATCGGTGATGGCGGCCGCGGCCTCATCGAGAATCCGCTGCGCACCGGCATCGTCGCCAAGGCTCCAGGCGAGTCCGAGCGCACGGGTCCGCGCATAGACCGATCGCTCTTCGTCGGTCGCGGGTTCTCCCGCGACCCGGCGTAGAGCCTTCTCGGCCTCTTCCGGCCGGTCGTCGAAATAAAGCGTGTAGGCCAACGCAATGGCGGCCGCCACGCCGCCACCCGAATCGAGCGCCGCGCGGCCCAGCCGCTGGGCGAGCGCGATGTCGAAGGTGGACATCGCCAGGTGGCACGCTGCCACGAGACGGGCCGGATCCCCGGCGCTTCCGCTGTCGAGCCGCCAGACCGCCACCCTGAGCACGTCGTCGCGCCGCCGTGGTCCAGTCGCCTCGACGGCCTCGGCGAGCCGCCGGAGCAGGTCTCGGGTGCGGGTCCCGTGCATCCGGGCGCGCACCACATCGCCGTAGAGCGGATGCGCCAACCGCACCTGCAGCCGGCGGCCGTCGCGCACCGTAGTGATCAGCTGCCGGTCCTCGCAGCGCTCGACGGCCACGGCGGAGGTGAGACGCGAGAGTATGTCGGCGCCGAAAGGTTCCCCGAGCGCGACGAAGTCCAGAGCCTGGCGCTCCTGCTCATCGACATCGCCGATCCGGACCTCGATGAGCTCACGCAGCCGCGGCGTCAGGGACAGGTCGCCCTGCCAGTGCCACACACCATGGACCTTCCTGAGCGTCCGCGCCGCGCGGCCGGCGAGGACCATTTCACGCAGGTACAGCAAATTTCCCTGCGTGACCCGCCAGAGCCGTTGCAGGGTCACCGTCTCCATGGGCCCGTGGAGCACGCGTCCGAGCAGCCGCCCGGTCTCTTCGACCGGCAGCGGCTCCAGCTCCATGCGGTGTATCAGGTCGTCCTTCCATAGCGCCACAACCGGATCAGCTGCCCGCCGGCCACTCCGGACGGTGGCGAGCAGCCGTGCCTTCCGATGCAGCACCAGGTGATGGACGAGGGCGGCGGACGCGGGGTCCAGCAGATGTGCGTCATCGACGGCGAGCAGCAGAGTGCCCTCGCCGGCTCCTGCCCGCAACGCCTCCGTCGCCCAGCGGATCGGATTGACGATGCCACTGACGGGCGGCTGCGCTGGAAGGAGGTGGGCGAACGCGCCGAAGGGAATCTGGGCGGCTGCCGTAGTGGCTTCGACGCGCACCACGGTGAACTGCTCGAGCGCTGACAGGGCCTCGGCGGCCAGCCTGCTCTTCCCTACACCGGCGGGTCCGGCCACCGCCACTCCGCCGGCGGACCGGCCGGACAGAATCGAGCACATCCCGTGGAGCTGCGCCGAACGGCCAACAAACGGCCATGGGGTCAGCACAGTGGCATCGTAGGGACGTGGTGAGCTCCGCCTACCGGACTCTGAGGTCACACCTCGGTAGCGGGAGGGTGAGGTCTGGGACCGAAAAGGTCCGCGAGCCCGGTGCGGTCGCTGACCCCAAGGCGTTCATAGGCCCTGACAAGGTGATTCCCGACCGTACGCACCGAGAGCCCCAGGCGCTCGGCGATCTCGCGGTTGCTCAACCCGGTGACGGCGAGCTGGACGATCTCGCGCTGCCGGGACGTCAACTCGGGGGTCGCCATCTTCGCCAGCGCCGGAGTGCGTGCGCCCTGGCACCGGCGGGCGGTCGTCCACGCGTGGGTGCCCGACACGCGAGCGCGCCGCGGATGGCCGTCGGCCTCGTGCGCTGCTGCGGCCTGCGCCGCGGCCTCGGCCGCGTACAGGGTCAAACCGAGTCTTTCGTACTCCTCCGCCACCGCGTCGAGTCCTGTGCCGTCGCCGGCCAGGGCAGCGTGCCGCGCGAAGAGCGGCGCCAGCGCGCCGTCCACCTCGGCGGCCAAGCCCGCGAGGCGACCGGCGACCCGGCCGGCGGCGCCCAGCCGTACGACGTCGTGCAGCGCGAACATCTCGAACGCCCCCATGCCGAGCGCCCGTGCCTCAGCCGCATTGGACAGGGCGACCTCGATGGCCCCGGCGACGTCTCCACGGGCAGCGAGCACCCACGGGCGGGCGAGTTCCGCCGGATAATCCGCTGCGCGATGCGTCTGCAGCGAGCGCCGCTCGGCGTCGGCCAGGGCTCCTTCAGCGGTCCCGACATCGCCCCCCAGCGCTGCGGCATGGGCGAGTTCGCCGAAACACAGGCCGGCGAAACCGGCTGGAGCGTCACCGAACCCGGCCGTGGCGTCGTGGCACCATCGGATCGCCGAATGGACCTCACCTCGCAGCCGGCAGATCTGCCCACGCAGGGCCGCCATCGTGACGCCCATGGTCCACGTGCCGGGCTCGCTCAGCTCCGGGTAACCGGCCGCCGACGCCTCGGCCTCCGCGAGATCACCTGCGAAGAGGCAGGCCATCATGCGCGCGAAGCCCAGCGCCGCCACCGTGTCGGGAATTTCGTCACGCCAGCTCTCGGCAGTCGCCAGCGCCGCATCGACCGTGGACACACAGCGCTCAGTGCGACCCATGAACGCGAAGGCCTGGCCTTCGACGGCGGCCACCTGCGCGGCCACCCGCGGGCTCATCGGGCCGATCGCGCGCACCCGGGCCGCGAGCTCCAGCGACTCTCGGCATTGCGTGGCGAGGACCCGGCACGACGCCTTCACCGTCAGGACCTCCTGGCGCCAAGGCAGGTCCGTGAGCGCTTCCAGCGCATCGTCGAGCACTCGATGTGCCTCGTTGGCACGCCCGAGTCCCCAGTGGAGATGGCGTGCGCGAGTCACCGCGACAAGCGCGCGTTCGCGATCGGTAACGGCCTCTCCCGCGACCCGGCGGAGTGCGGCTTCGGAGTCTGCGGATCGGCCGGTGAAGTGCAGCAGCGTGCCCAGGGTGACCGCGGCATCCACACCACCACCGGCCTCCAGAGCGGCCCGTCCCAATCGAATCGCGAGATCCATATCGCGGGCGGCCCATGCCAGCCCGCAGGCCGCGACCAATGGTGCGGGATCGGTCACGCTGTCGCTGTCCAGCCGCCAGACCGCCACGCGCAGCACGTCGTCTCGCCGTCGTAGCCCGGTCGCCTCGGTCGCTTCGGCCAGCCGTCGTAACCGGCTCCGGGCACGTAGCGGGCCGGTCCGTCCTCGAACCGCCTCCCCGTACATCGGATGCGCGACCCGCACCAGCCTCCGGCGCCGATCGCCGACCACCGTGATGATCTGCCGTTTCAGGAGTCGCTGTACCGCCGCGACTGAGGTGAGACCGGCGAGAAGGTCGACACCGATGGGCTCGCCGAACGCCACGAGCTCAAGAGCTTCGCGCTCATCCTGGTCAACATCGCCGATCCGCGAACGGATCAGCTCATATAGCCGCGGCGCGGGGGGCAGGTCCCCAGGCCAGCGCCACACCCCCCGGATCTCTGTCAGCGCCCCGGCGAGGACGAGTTCGCGCAGGAACAGCGCATTGCCCTCGGTGATCCGCCACAGCCGCTGGGCGGCCGTCGCCTCCACCTGGCCGCCGACCGCGTGTGCCAGCATCCGCGCCGTCTCCGCCTCCGACAGCGGCTCCAGATCCAGGCTGGGCAGGAGTCCATCCCGCCACAGCGCTTCGATGAGGGCGGGTGCCTGTTCCCCAGTACGGATCGTGGCGAGCAATCGTGCCATGTCGCTCGAAACGAGATGGTGGACGAGCGCCGCCGACGCCGGATCGAGCCAATGCAGGTCATCGACGAAGAGCACCAGCACACCATCGGTGTTCTGGCCGCAAAGTGCGTCGGCCGCCCAGCGCAAACCGCCCGCGCTGCCACCGGAGAGCGATTCGGCGGGTAACAGGTGAGCGAATGATCCGTACGGCAGCCCCGCGGCGGCCACGGTCGCCTGGGCCCGTGCGACCCGGAAGTGGCCGACGTCGAGCCCGCCGACCACCTCAGCTGCCAGCCGTGTCTTCCCGACCCCCGCCGCGCCCGTAATGATCACGCCCCGAGCCGACCTGTCGAGCAGCGTCGACCGCGCCCTGTCGAGCTCCGCCCTACGGCCGACCAAGGGGACAGAGGACACAGACTCAGCGTACGGAGACGATGCCCCTGAGTGACACCGATCCGTCCGGCTTCGGCCAACGGCGGCCAGGGCCTGAGCCGCGCGGTCAGAGCTCCACGGGCATGAGCTTGCCGGTGTGCACCTCGTAGATCGCGCCGCCGACGGCCATGTCGGCGGGGAGGAACGGGGTGGTGCGGATGCGGAGCAGGTCGTGGCGCAGGGCGGCGTCCTGGTCAGGGACTGTGTGGAACTCCAGGCTGCGGGTGTCGACGCCCCCTTGGGCGGCGAGCGCGTGAACGTCGTCGTCTGTGACCTTCGACATGCCGCAGTCGGTGTGCGGCATCACCAGGACGCGCCGGACGCCGAGGAGGTAGACGGCCAGGACGAGGGTGCGCAGGACGTCGTCGGTGACCCTGGCGCCGGCGTTACGGAGGATCTTGGCATCACCGGGCGCGAGGCCGAGCAGCCCAAGGGGGTCGATCCGGGAGTCCATGCAGGTGACCACGGCCAGTCCACGGGCCGCCGTGCCGGTCAGGTCGGAGTCCTGGAAGGTCCTGGCGAATTCTTCGTTGGCGGCAAGCAGGTCATCAAAGGCGGTCACGTCTGGCAGTCTCCCCGGCGCGGCGAAATCGTCGCATCTATCATCGCTCGTGGCCGATTCGCAGGGCTTCCGAGGTACGCGTGTGCTTCGTCACTTCGGCAAGGTGTCGGCGGGACGGGACATGACTGGTCGCCGAGACGAGCCCGGCGACCAGTGCACGCCGATTACCAGGTGACCATGAGTTTGCGGACGCCGTAGTTGGTGCCGTAGGTGTCCATCTCGACCTGGTCGAGCGGCCCCGCGATCCGCAGGTTGGGGAATCGCTCGAAGAGCCGCGGAAGGATCGTCTTCAGCTCGGCTCGCGCGATGTTCTGCCCGAGGCACTGGTGGACGCCGTAGCCGAAGGCGAGGTGGCGGGTCATCTTCCGGTCGAAGTCCGGAGTGTCGGGAGCATCGAACACTCGCGGGTCCCGGTTCGCCGCGGGCATGGCCACGACGACGAGGTCGCCCTTGGCGATCTGCCGGCCACCGATCTCCAGGTCCTCCTTGGCGACGCGCCCGAGGCCGAACTGCACGATGGTGAGGTAGCGCAGCAGTTCCTCGACCGCGGGCCCGACCTTGGCCGGGTTGTCCACCAGGTCCTGGCGCTGCTCGGGGTGGGTGAGCAGGGTCAGGGTGGACAGGCCGATCATGGCCATGGTGGTGTCGTGCCCGGCGAAGAGCAGGAGGACACCGATGCTGACCAGATCCTGGTCGGTGAGGATCGAGTCCTTCTGGTCCGCGGTGCGGACGAGGTCGGCGAGCAGGCCCTCGGACTCCGGGTCGGCTCGCTTGGCGGCGATCAGCTTGGTGATGTAGCCGGCGAGCCACCGCGCCCCGTCGTCACGTTGGGCCTGGGTCTTGCTGACGTCCATCATGGCCTCGGTGGCGTGGTGAAAGCCATCGCGGTCCGCGTAGGGCACGCCCAGCAATTCACAGATCACCAGGCAGGGAATCGGCAACGCGAGGTGCTCGATGAGGTCGACGGGCGCGCCCTTGGCCTCGATGGCGTCGAGGTGCTCGGTGACGATCTTGTCGATGTAGGGCTGCAGCTTGGCCTGGACGGCCTTGGGCGTGAACCGGCCGGTCAGCAGCCGCCGGTAGGCGCCGTGGTCGGGCTCGTCCATGAACACGAACCCGGGGTCGAGCTCGCCGGCGGGGTTGTCGTCGTGCGGGTCGATGCCGTCCTCGGCGGCGATGTCATGGCGGGGACGGCGGGCGCTCAGCCGGGAGTCGGAGAACACCTGGCTGCCCTCGTCGAAGCGGGTCACCAGCCAGCCGACCCGTCCGCTGGGGAACCGCATACGGGTGATCGGCTGCTCCTCGCGGAGCTGGTGATACTCCACCGGCGGGTCGAGCAGGTGCTGACGCTTGACCGGCATCTCCGGCAGTTCGACTGTCATGATTCGTCCTTCGTTTCCGCCGCACCATGCTTGCGCAACGCGGCCTCGACTCCGTTGTGCGTCTGGGTGCCGTTGCCCCAGCCGACGTAGTAGTGCAGGTGCAGGACGGCTTCGCGGAGTTGCTCCGCGGTGAGCTCGTCGTTGGCGAGCGCGCCTCGCACCTGGATCTCGATGAGATCCGCCCGGCCGAGCGCCGCGGTGGCGCCGATGACGAGCAGGCGCCGGTCGCGCACGGACAGGCCGGGCCGGCTCCAGATCTCGCCGAACAGGTGACCGATGGTGTCGTCCAGCATCGGGCTGCGCTCGGTTGGCATGCTCTCGCCGAAGCCGGGACCATAGACCTCGTCCATCATCTCCAGCCCGCGCTTGAGGGCGTCCTCGCTCATCACGACTCCTCCTTCGCGGGGATCGCCAGCGTCTCCGCACCGTTCGCGCGCGTGACGTCGACCAGGGGCACGGGCACGCCGACGTGCGAGGCGAGCTCCTGCGCGGCGGCGAGGTCTTTGTCCATCAGCCGCTCGACCTGGGGCACCATGGCACGGGCCTCGTCGCGGCCGGCGATGCGGTTGCGCTGCCAGAGCAGCAGCGTGGTGCCGTCGGGGTCGGCCTCCTCGATCACCGTGATCAGCTTCGCCGGGTCCACGCCGGCGGCCTCGGCCAGCGCCGCGGCTTCGCGGACGGTACGCCAGCTGCCGTACGTGATGACGTTGCGGGCGATCTTGGTCGCCATTCCGGCGCCGAGCGGGCCGCAGTGGACGACCTTCTTGGCGAAGTCGTCCAGCACCGGCATCGCCCTGTCCACGGTCTCGGCGTCCCCGCCGAGGATGGCCACCAGGCCGTTGTCGGCGGCCTTGTCGCCGGGGGTGACCCCGCAGTCGAGTAGCGACACTCCCGCTTTCGCGCAGGTTTCGGCGAGTTCGTGCACGACCGGTACCGCCACCGTGGAGAGCAGCACCACGATCAGGCCCGGGTGCGCACCGGACAGCACGCCATGGTCTCCGGACAGCACGGTCCGGGCCTGGCCGGCATCCACGACCGCGAGGAGGACTACGTCACTGACGCGGGCCACCTCGGCCGGCGATCCCACCGGGGCCGGAACCCCGGCCAGCTTGTTCGCGGCGTCAGGACGGATGTCGTACACCACCGGCACGCGGCCACGGCGGGCGAGGCTGACGGCCACTCCGCCGCCGATCATGCCCAGCCCGATGACGCCTGCCCGGGGCACGGGCCGGTCCGCGAGCGACCCGGTCTCCGGTGTCGCCGATTGCACGTTCACGCGTTGACTCCTTGTTCGGTGAGACCGGCCGATGCCCAGGGGGTGGGCGTGGCGACCAGCGCCCGGGCCGCCCGTACTTGGCGGACCATGTTGATGCCGACCGCGGCCCGAACGAGATCGTTCTTGCCGTAGAGGGCGACGAGCTCGCGCTCGGCCAGGCTGCCCTGGGTCACGGCGAAGCGATCGGTGCCCTTGGGCAGGCCGTAGATCTGGATCTTGCGGTCGTACTGGTCGGACCAGATGTAGGGCACCGGTGCGAAGGGGGCCGGGTTACCGCGGGAAAGGATGTTGCGGGCCACGGCCATCCCCTGCTCGCCGGCATTCGTGCGGTGCTCGACGCGCAGCCGCTCGCCGAAGGCCGGATGAACCCATGAGGCGACATCCCCCGCGGCCCACACTCCGGGCCCGGCCTGGCAGTACTCGTCGCAGAGCACGCCGTTGCCGGCCTCGATGCCGCTAGCCGCCAGCCACTCCACGTTGGGGACCGAGCCGATCGAGACCAGCACCGCGTCGGCCTCCACCACCCGGTCGTCGGCCAGCCGCACCCCGACGGCACGACCGGCGGAGGTGAGAACCTCACGCACCATGACCCCGGTCATGATCTTGACGCCGTGCTCGGCGTGCATCCGGATGAGCAGCCTCCCGAGCTCCGGCCCGAGCACGTCGGACAACGGGGCCTCGAGGTCGGAGATCAGGGTGACCTCGGCCCCCGCCTCGCGGGCGACCGCGGCCGCCTCGGCGCCCAGGAACCCTGCGCCGACCACCACGAGCCGCGGCTTCGCCGCCAGCGCCGCCCGCAGTTCCCTCGCGTCGGACAACGTGCGGAGCGTGTGGACGCCGGCCACGCCTTCCGTCCCGCGCAGCGGCCGTGCGCGCACTCCAGTCGCGATCACGAGCTCGTCGTAGGAGACCCGCGATCCGTCGGCCAGCGCGACCATCCGCTCCGCCGGATCCACCCCGACCGCCGCGGCCCCGAGCCGCAGATCCAGGTTCAAGCCGGAGATCGTCGCCTCGTCCCGCAGCCAGACTCGTTCCTCGAGCCACGCCCCCGACAGGATCTGCTTCGACAGCGGCGGGCGGTCGTACGGGAGGCAGTCCTCCTCGCCGATCAGCGTCACCCGGCCGTCGAAGCCCTGGCGCCGCAGCGTTTCGGCCACCGAGAGCCCGGCCGCCGACGCACCGACGACGACCACACTGGACGGCGAGCTCATTCCCGTACCGCGATGGCCGCCGCCGGGCAGACCGCCACCGCCTCACGTGCGGCCGCGTGCTGCTCCTCGGGCGGGTCGGCGTCCAGCAGCACGACGACGCCGTCGGCGTCCCGCTGGTCGAACACCTCCGGCGCGGCCAGCACGCACTGGCCCGCCCCACAGCATTTCTCCTCGTCGATGGTGATGTGCACGAAACCCCCTTGACCTCATGGCGCAGGCACCTCAAAGCACAGAGAATGACCAGTTCAGCGCCACGATCTCGACGTGCGAACTTAACCTAACTAAGTTCACCTAACGGTGAGGTTATACCCCGCGCGACCGCTCATCGATGTGACCTGACCGTGATTAACGCCACTGCAAGAGGGGCCTATTCAGGAGTCTTCGTCCACCACGGTCGCGGCGATCAGCCGTTCGATCTCGGTCGCGGCCGGGGCGACGGGGTCGGGGACCGGGTCGGCCGCGACGAGGATGTCGACGAGGCCCGTGGCCAGGCCGGCCACCACGTCCTCCGATGAGGACAGGGAGAGGCTGTGCTGCAGGGAGACGATGCCGTGCAGGCCGGTCCACAGGGTGTGCCCGGCCTGGCGGGGCGGTAGGGAGAGCTGGTAGCCGCCTTCCGCGCAGCGGGCCAGGGCCCGGCGGAGGCCGCTGGAGACGAGGCGGGAGGGATGCAGGCCGAGACGGGCGGGATCGGCCGCGGGCTGGCGGACTTCGTACATGAGCCGGTAATGGCCGGGGTTGTCGAGGGCGAAGCGGCAGTAGGCGTATACCTGGGCGAGCAGGCGGGCCCGGGGACCGCCAGGCACAGCGGCCTGGTCTGCGGCGCGCATCTCGGCGGCGAGCTGCCCGTACTTGTCCGACAGTGCGGCCCACACGAGTTCGGTCTTGTCGGCGAAGTGCAGGTAGATGCTTGGCGCGGCGACGCCGACCTCCTTGGCGACCGCGCGCATGGTGAGCTTCTCATCGCTTCCCCACTCGTCGAGCAGCCGGTTCACCGCGGCCAGCACCTCGACCCGGAGCTGGTCGCCCTCCCCCCGACGCCTGCGCGGCCGATCATTCATGGCTCCACTCTCCCAGAAGCGATGACGTGGAGGCTTATGCACCTTTTGGGAAGACCCGCGGACATGATCAAATCAAGCTCGGCAGGCCCGCCACAGCGTAGGACGACCGAAGGAGCCCGCGATGTCCCCGACGGAGGAGATGGCGTACCAAAGTGCGACGGCGATGGCCGCCGCGGTCCGCAGCCGCGAGCTCTCACCTGTTGAGATCGTCGACTATTTCCTGGACCGCATCGCGGAGCGCAATCCCAGCCTCAACGCCTTCGTGTTCCTCGCGGCCGACGAAGCGCGGGATTCGGCCCGGCGGGCGGAGAAGGCCGTCCTCGACGGTGACGAGCTCGGGCCGGTCCATGGCGTCCCCACCGCTTTGAAGGACCTGTTCGACTTCAATCCGGGCTGGCCGGCGACCTTCGGTGGCATCGCCGCCCTGCGTGACAACGTGACCCAGTCGCACTGCACCTATGCCAGGCGGATGAAGGAAGCCGGTGCGATCCTGCTGGGGAAGACCAACTCGCCGGTCATGGGTTTCCGGGGCACGTGCGACAACCCGCTGTTCGGCCCCACCCGCAATCCGTTCGACCCGAGCCGCAACTCCGGCGGATCTTCCGGCGGTTCGGCCGCCGCCGTGGCCGACGGCCTATTGCCGCTGGCCGAAGGGACCGACGGGGGCGGATCGGTCCGTATTCCGGCCTCGTGGTGTGGCGTCGTCGGCTACAAGCCGTCCTTCGGCCGGGTCCCGTACGTGTCACGGCCCAACGCGTTCGGGGGCATCAGCCCGTTCCTCTTCGAAGGCGTGCTGGCGCGCAGCGTCGCGGACGTCGCGCTCGGTGCCTCGGTGCTCACCGGGTACGACTCGCGGGACCCGTTCGCCCTGGACGAGGCCGTCGACTACGTCGGCGCCTGCGGAAGGTCACTCGACGGCCTGCGCATCGCCTACAGCCCCGACTTCGGCATGTACCCGGTGGACCCGAAGGTCGCCGCGGTCACGGCGAAGGCCACCGCCGTCTTCCGCGACGCGGGCGCCACCGTGGAGGAGGTCGCCATCACGATGCCCTACGACCAGAGCGAACTGGCCGAGCTCTGGTGCCGCATGATGTCCGGGGTCGAGGTCTTCGAGATCTTCAAGTCGCAGGGCATCGATCTCCTCCGCGACCACGCCGAGGACCTCCCCGCGGAGTACCGCGCCCACGTCGAGGCGTCGTACCGGCGCAGCGCGGTGGAGACCTTGCGAGACCAGCAGATGCGCTCGGAGGTGTACGACGCCATCCAGGGCGTCTTCGGACAGTACGACCTCATCGTCACGCCCACGCTCGCCTGTCTGCCGGTCCACAACGCCGCGGACGGCAACACCGCAGGTCCCAGTGAAATCAACGGTGTGGCGGTGAATCCCCTCATCGGCTGGTGCATGACCTACCCGATCAACTACAGCGGCCATCCGGCGATCTCCGTACCCGCCGGCCTGGCCGAGGGCGGCCTCCCCGTGGGCCTGCAGATCATCGGGCGCCGCTACAACGATCCGGATGTGATCACCGCGGCCTCGGCTCTGGAGCGGTTGCGGCCATGGCACCAGGACTACGCTCGCTGCGCGGCGCGGGAGGTCTGAGCCGTTACCTTTTCGGCGCGTCACGCTCCCGGCGGACCGTCGCCTTCTTTCCCTTGATGGTGCTGCGCTTCAGGGCCGCGATGACCTCATCGGCCGCGGACTCGGGAACCTCCACCAGCGAGAAGCGATCAGTGATCTCGATCGCCCCGATATCGCGCCCGGTCAGGCTGGACTCGTTGGCGACCGCACCGACCAGGTCCTGGGGCCGGATCCCGGCATTGCGGCCGACGCTGAGGAACAGGCGGGTCATGCCCTGTGAAGGTCCGCGGCCACGCCGCTCCTGGCGCCCGGTCCCCTGCCGGGCATCCCGTCCCTCCCGCCCCGTCTTCTGGGCGATCTGCGGGATCTCCTCCTCGTCGGTGGCCGCCCCGCTGGAGTCGGACGCCAGCTTGACCGCGGCGAGCGCCACTTCCACGACGTCGAACTCCTCCGCGAGCGACTCGACCACGACCCGGAACTGCTCCAAGTCGTCTTCGAGGATGCTTTCCTGCAGCACGGCGCGGGTCAGCTCCAGGCGGCGCGCGCGCAGGTCGGCGACGGTGGGGACCTTCTCCACCGTGATCCGTTGCTTCGTCGCCCGCTCTATCGCCTTGAGCATCCGGTGCTCACGCGGCTCCGCCAGGGTGATCGCCACGCCCTCGCGGCCGGCCCGGCCGACCCGCCCGATGCGGTGCACATAGGAATCGGACGCGGAGGGGACGTTGTAGTTCACGACGTGGGTGAGCTGCTCAATGTCCAGGCCGCGCGCGGCCACGTCCGTGGCGATGAGCAGTTCCGCCGTGCCGCTGCGCAACCGCCCCATGACCCGGTCGCGGTGCTCCTGGCTCATGCCGCCGTGCAGGGCCTCGGCACGGTAGCCGCGGCCGTTGAGGGTCTCCGTCAGCTGGTCGACCTCGTCACGGGTGCGGCAGAAGACGATCGCAGCCGTCGGTGCCTCTATGTCCAGCACGCGCCCGAGCGCCGCCGGCTTGTGCGCCCGGGACACCACGTAGGCGCTCTGCCGTACCAGCGGCGCCTCCCCCGCAGCCACCGCCTCGCGGCCCATCTGGATCCGCGCCGGGTCACGGAGGTAGCGGCCCGCGAGCTTTTCGATACGGGGCCGCATCGTCGCCGAGAACAGCACCGTCTGCCGATCCTCGGGGGTCGCCTGGAGGATCTCCTCGATGTCCTCGGCGAACCCCATGTCGAGCATCTCGTCGGCCTCATCCAGCACGACGGCCTTCAGATGGTCGAGCGGTAGCGTTCCGCGACCCATATGGTCGAGCGCCCGTCCCGGCGTGGCGACCACGACGTCGACCCCGCGCTTGAGCGCCTTGATCTGCCAGCCGATCGGCTGGCCGCCGTAGATCGGCACGACCTGCACGCCCAGCCCTCGGCCGTAGCTGTGAAAGGCCTGTGAGACCTGCACGGCCAGCTCCCGCGTGGGCACCAGGACCAGGGCCGCCGGACCTGCACCCCGGCCGTCACCGGACATCTGCTGCA
Source organism: Streptosporangiaceae bacterium (assembly GCA_025964715.1). Classification (GTDB taxonomy): domain Bacteria; phylum Actinomycetota; class Actinomycetes; order Streptosporangiales; family Streptosporangiaceae; genus Actinomadura_C. Next base: position 14,082 of record JAOPYH010000050.1, read on the forward strand.
AGACCGGAAGCGCGAACGCCGCCGTCTTGCCGGTTCCTGTCGCGGCCTGTCCGACCAGGTCACTCCCCTGCATCAACGGCGGAATCGCCTCGCGCTGGATGGGAGTGGGCTCTTCGTAGCCCAGCCCGGACAGCGCGTCCAGGAGCTCGGACCGGAGCCCGAGGTCGGCGAAGCTCGTTACGCCATCGGACACGTTCAAAGTCATCGTCGGCTCCTCTCCCGAAACCCCTACATCTAGGCCTACACCCCGCGCTCCCGCACCGGTCTGCTGCACCCCTACCTGAGGGGACACCGCTCCGCCCGTTCGAACCTCAGCCGGTCTGCTCGGCCCGGCGGTGCTCGATCTGGGCGTTCAGCTCGGCGCCCAGCAGGACCGCCAGCGCGGTGACGTACAGGAACAGCAGAGCGGCGGCGGGCGCAGCCAGCACCCCATAGGTGGGACTGTGCCCGATCGCAACGGACAGGAAGAACCGCAGCAGGACGCTGCCGACCAGCCAGAGCAGCATCGCCACGATCGCGCCGGGCAGCTCCCGAAGCCAGCCAACCCGGCCTGGCACGGCAAGGTGGTAAAGCGTCGCCAGCAGAACGGTACAGATCAGCACGAGGACCGGCCAGTAGCCTAGACGAACGATCGGGCCGACGACCGACCGGGCCTCCACTGGGACCACATCGATGATCCAGCCGGGGGCCGTGACCATCAACGGCAGCGTTATGCACCCTGCGATCAAGGCGCCGAGATACAGCAAGAACGCCAGCACCCGGGCCCGCACCGCCGAACGCACGTCTCTCCCCCCATAGGCGATGGCGATGGCGTTGACGTAGGTGCTCATCGCCGTTGACCCCGCCCACAGGGCCATCACGAACCCGATCGAGGCGATCCCGCCCCGTCCGTGGCGCAAGACGTCGGTGAGCGTGGGCCGCAGCACCTGGTCCACGGCGGTCGGCGCCAGAAAGTGCTCTGCGGCGTCGAGGATCCGGTCCTCCACTCCAACGGCGATGTGCGGCCCGAACAGCGGCGTCAGATAGCCGATGGCCGCCACGAGCACCAGCAGGAGCGGGGTCAGCGACAACAACGCCCAGAACGCCGCCTCCGCCGCCAGCCCCAGGACCCGGTCGGCCCAGGACTGGATGATCGCCCGCCTGGCGGTCCGCCACGTCGCCCGTAGCAACCGCCGCGGGCCGCGCCGATCCTGGCCGTGCGCTCGAAAGTCGTCCGGGGTGCCCGCACGGCGTCCCGGCCGCAGTGCGGAGGGCACCCCCGTGAGATACCACGGTCGCCCTGGAGCCGGATTGTCAGTCGGGATGCGCAGCGCGGCGCTCCTCGGCGAGTTCGATCAGGGTGGCGGCCGTGGTGGCGAAGATCATGAGTTGGCGTTTGATCGAGGAACTCAGCGAAATATCACCGGGTCCACCGGACAGCGCCAGGACCCCGCAGGTCCTCTCCCCCGTGTCCAGCGGGAGCAGGAGGATCGGCCCGGCCGGCAGTCCCTTGAGCGCAGGATCGGTGGCGACCCGGACCGAGAGCGCGCGCCGGGTGACGAACACACGCCCGATCGTCGAGGTGCCGATGCGCACGGTGACCCCGTGGATGTGGTCGGAGTTGATCCCCTCGGAGATATTGATCGTCAGAGTGCCGACGTCCTCGCCGGGCAGTGCCATGAAGGCCAGCCGGGCCCCGGACATATGCCGCGCACGGCCGACGACCAGGGCGAGCACATCCGCGAGGCCGGCTCCTTCGAGCAGGGCCGCCATGAGCTCGAACGATGCCGCGAGCCGGTCGGCGTGACCGGGGAGGCGAACGGCCGGTGCCCCGTTGCTCCGCGCGTAGCCGCCGCGTGAGGTGGCCGCCTGGTAGGTCGTCGCAGGCCGCCACGTGAGCGAAGCGGTTTGGTCACCGGTCATGGCGCCAGCCCGGGCGGTTGTGCCGCCTGGCCGCGGTGCGGATGGGACGCATCAGTGGTCTCCGTTCCGAAGAATGAGCGGCGGGGTCGTCTCTGCACGCCGGAAAAACGGAAGGTCAGCACTCGCCTCGTGTGCGGGCTGACCGGAATCGCCTGGGGCAGCGCTATAAGCGGGACTCGATGGAGGACGTGGGCGGCCCGACCGCAGCGCAGTCCGGGGGGATCCGCGCGAAGGCGATGTGTTGCGGCGTCATGCTCGCCGTACCTGTCTCGGCCCTGTGGGGGCGCCGAAGTAGTGAGCCGCCTGGGCCTTGCCGACTCGGTCGCCGACGCACGAAGACTGCTCTTTGCGTGCGACTATACGCCCGCCGCCGTGATGGCGCCGCCGCCGCGGCTCTCAGCCCTACGGCACCGGACGTCCTGCGCTTTCACGCCCCGTGGTCGGACTCCTGGCACTGGGCGTGCTAGTGTAGCTCTCAGTTGCAGTTGTGGTTCCCATAGACTTTGTATGCGCCTGCCGGTTGCGACCATCGGGCGCATTTTTGTTTTTCCGGTCTTTGCCGGACGGGGTGATCATCGCAGCGACTCCGGGTCCGCAGGGTGCGGGCTTACGGGACTTGCCCCAGAAGGAGCAGATATGGCGACCGGCACCGTGAAGTGGTTCAACGCTGAAAAGGGCTTCGGTTTCATCTCGCAGGACGACGGCGGTTCCGACGTCTTCGCGCATTACTCCAACATCAGCGCTCAGGGCTTCCGCGAGCTCCAAGAGGGCCAGCGCGTGGAGTTCGACGTCACCCAGGGCCAGAAGGGCCTGCAGGCGGAGAACATCCGGCCGGTCTGAGGATTCGCGTAAATCACGCGGCCGGGCCCGTACCCAAGGGTGCGGGCCTTTACCCGTGAGGGTCGCGCACAGCGCGCGGCGGCACAGCCATGGCCGCCCCCTCACCATCAATGCTTCATTTCCATTCTCGGCTCGTCGCCGCGCTCTGCGTGCGGGCCGACTGCCGCGACGTCCGATCGCGCGCACCGCCCCCCAGAAAGGGCACTTCATCATCCGCACAGCACATTCATCCCGTAACCGTTCACACCGTCCCGCCAGCGCCGACCGGCAGGCCGCGCCCAGGTCCGTCCCCGAAGCGCGGACACCCGCCCGGCCCGCGCTGCCCCCGGCGGCCACGTTCGCCGAGCTGGACATGCCGGCCCCCCTGCTGTCCACCCTGACCCGCGAAGGAGTGACCGAGCCCTTCCCGATCCAGGCGGCGACTCTCCCGGACGCTCTGAACGGCCGGGACGTCCTCGGCCGCGGCCGTACCGGTTCAGGCAAGACCCTGGCGTTCGGTCTGTCGCTGCTCGCCCGCACGGCCGAGCGCCGCGCCGAGCCCGGCGAACCCCTCGCCCTCGTGCTCGTCCCCACCCGGGAGCTCGCGCAGCAGGTGACAGCCGCGCTGACCCCGTACGCCCATGCCGTGCGCCTGCGCGTCACGACCGTGGTCGGCGGGATGCCGATCTCGCGTCAGATCAACGCGTTGCAGCGCGGAGCCGAGGTGGTCGTCGCGACCCCCGGCCGGCTCGCCGACCTCATCGACCGCAGGGCCTGCCGGCTGGACAAGGTTCGCGTCACGGTCCTCGACGAGGCCGACCAGATGGCGGACATGGGCTTCCTGCCCCAGGTCACCGCGCTGCTCGACCAGGTCGCTCCGGACGGCCAGCGGATGCTGTTCTCCGCGACCCTTGACCGCAACGTCGACCGGCTGGTCCGCCGCTTCCTGACCGACCCGGTCAGCCACTCGGTGGACCCGTCCGCCGGCGCGGTGACGACCATGGACCACCATCTGCTGCACGTCACCGATCGGGACAAGCTCGACGCCGTCGCCCACATCGGCGCCCGCGAGGGCCGGACGATCATGTTCGTCGGCATGAAGCACGCCGCCGACCGCCTCACCCGCAACCTGCTCGCAGCCGGAGTCCCCGCGGCCGCGCTGCACGGGGGCAAGAGCCAGGGTCAGCGGACCCGCACCCTCGAGCAGTTCCGCAGTGGGCATGTCAACGTGCTGGTGGCGACGAACGTCGCGGCCCGCGGGATCCACATCGACGGCCTCGACCTGGTCGTGAACGTCGACCCGCCCACCGACCACAAGGACTACCTGCACCGCGGCGGCCGCACCGCCCGGGCCGGGGAGTCCGGCACCGTCGTCACCCTCGTCCTGCCCAACCAGCGTCGCGACATGGACCGGATGATGGCCACCGCCGCGATCACGGCCCGCACCACGCGCGTACGCCCCGCCGACGCCGAACTGGCCCAGATCACCGGTGCACGCACGCCCTCCGGCGTGGCCGTTACCGTGAGCGCGCCGGAACCCGAGCGCCCCCGGAACCGCACCGGCGCTGCGAACGGGCGGAACGGACGCAACCGCCCGACCGCGGCCCGCCGCGCGGCACGGCGCCGCACGCCGCAGACCACGGCCGGCTGAGTAACCGTCGTCCTGTGACGAAGTTCGGCCAGGATGCGCCCGGCGGCCCATTGGGGCTGCCGGGCGCATCCTGGCGACTAAGACCCGTCCGACGGGGCAGGTGGCGAGAATGAGCATCATTGAGCCGTTGCGCGAGCTGATCGGCCGTTCGCGCAGACGAGACGACGTCCGGCTGCTCTACGTCAACGACAACCACGGCGACTTCTCGGCCACCCGCGAGGACATAGTGCAACGCGCACTCGAAGGTCGGCGGCCCGATCTCGTGGAGCCGGTCCTGCCGTCGAACGACTGCGCGTTCCTGGCCAAGGTCAGGCACAGCGCCTTCTACGGCACTCCGCTGGATTACCTGCTGCAGCGCGAGAATGTCGGCAAGGTGATCCTCACCGGCCAGGTGACCGAGCAGTGCGTGCTCTACAGCGCTCTGGACGCCTACGTACGGCACTTCCAGATCAAGGTCCCTGAGGACGCGGTGGCCCACATCGACCATGAGCTGGGCGAAGCCGCACTGCGGATGATGGGACGCAACATGCGAGCCGAGATCGTCACCGCGGCGACCTGCCTGGGCTCACTGTGAGTGAACACCGGCATTCGAGGCGGATTCGGCGAGCGCGCGGGCGGCGACGTTGCCGGGCATGCGGCCGAAGATGAGCCCGTGGAGCGGCGCGATCGACCGCCAGTAGACATGTCCGAGCAGACCCCGGGGATAGAAGATCGCGCGCTGGCCGTATACCGTACGGCCGTCCCGGCTCCGGACGGACAGCTCCAGCCAGGCCAGGCCGGGGAGCCGCATCTCGGCACGCAGCCGCAGGAGACGGCCTGGCTCGATTTCCTCCACCCGCCAGAAGTCCACAGCGTCACCGACCCGCAGCCGATCTGGGTCGCGGCGGCCCCGGCGCAACCCGACCCCGCCGACCAGCCGGTCGAGAAACCCGCGTACCCACCAGGCGACGGGGAGTGAGTACCAGCCGTTCTGGCCTCCGATGCCCTCGATCGCCCGCCACACCGCACCCGGTGGGGCGTCGATCACACGAGTGCGCTCATCCACGTACAGGCTGCCGCCAGACCACTCGGGATCGGTCGGCAGCGGGTCACTCGGCGCGCCCGGCGTGGAGGCGGAGGACCATCTCGTGAGCACGTCCCTGTCCCGGATGCGGCGTAGCGCGAGCTCGACGGCCCGATCGAAACCGATCAAGCCCTCCGCCGGCTCGGGAACGTACTCGCCGATGTCGTGCTCGCGCGCGACGACCTCGTTGCGCAGCGACTCCACCAGCGGACGTGCCAGGGCACCGGGGACCGGCGTGACGAGCCCCACCCAGAGGCTGGACAACTTCGGTGTCAGCACGGGCACCTTCACGATCAGCCGCGGCGGCAGCCCGGCGACGACCGCGTACCGGCGCATCATGTCGACGTAGGTCAGCACATCCCGGCCGCCGATGTCGAAGGCGCGGTTGACCTCGGGGGGCAGGGTGGCGCAGCCGACGAGATAACGCAGGACGTCCCGGATGGCGACCGGCTGGATTCGGGTGCGCACCCAGCGCGGAGTGACCATCACGGGTAGCCGTTCGGTCAGGTGACGCAGCATCTCGAAGGAGGCGGACCCGGACCCTATGATGACGGCCGCCCGGAGCACCGCCGTGGGAACCTGCGACCTGAGCAGGATCTCGCCGACCTCGGTGCGAGAGCGCAGGTGCGGCGACAACTCCCCCTCGGGCGCCAGCCCGCCGAGATACACGATCCGCCCGATCCCGGCCTCACCCGCGACCGCCGCGAAGGTCTCGGCCGCACGGCGGTCGACGGCCTCGAAATCGCCGCTCCCCCCGATCGCATGAATCAGGTAGTAGGCCGTGTCCATGCCGTCGAGTGCCTTGCGAAGGGCGCGGGCGTCGGTCGCATCGGCCTGGACGACCTCGACCTCACCGGCCCACGGCAGATCGCGCAGCCGCTCGGGACGGCGCGCCATGCAGCGCACCTCATGTCCGGCGGACAGCAACTCGGGGATGAGCCGCCCGCCGATATAGCCCGTAGCCCCCGTGACCAGGCATCGCACGCCCCATCCCCTTCCCGGTCATACGCCGGCCAACCTCGGCCGGACGGCTCCGCGCCCGCGCTGCGGCACCGGCGGGAGCCTGTAGGTCACCGGCTCGGGGGAGGGCGATCTCAACCCCATCTCCCCCGGCCGGGGAATGGGCGGCGGCCCGCATGGCTCGTACGGTCGAAGCACGAGACCTGACCGCAGGAATGTTCCGGCCTCTGGGCCAGGGCCGAGGAGCCGGACGAGGTGAAGGGGGCCGGCCGATGATCGAACCCCTCCTGGTGCTCACCGAGCCGGTTCGCTCGGCCGCCGAATACCTGGCGCGCGGTGGCGGTCAGGGGCTCGCGGCCGCGGTTACGCGGGCTCCGGCGCAGGTGGCGGCCGAGGTGCGGCGGTCAGGGTTGCGCGGCCGTGGCGGATCGGGGTTCCCGACCGGCGCCAAGTGGGAGTCGGCGCGTGCGCGCCCCGGTTCCACCCGCTTCCTGGTGTGCAACGCGGCAGAGGGCGAACCGGCGACGTTCAAGGACCGCTGGATCATCCGCCGCAACCCCTACCAGGTGCTCGAGGGCATCGCCATCGCCGCGTACGCGATCGGCGCCGCGAAGGCGTACATCGCGATCAAGGAGACATCGAGGCGGGAGATCGAGGCCCTTCGCCGCGCGATGGCCGAGATGCCCTCACAGGTCCCGGTGGAACTGATCACCGGGCCGGAGGACTACCTGTTCGGGGAGGAGAAGGCCACGGTCGAGGTGATCGAGGGCCGCGAGGCGCTCCCGCGGATCCTGCCCCCCTATCAGGTCGGCCTCTTCGCCGGCTCCGGCAGGCCCAACCCCACCGTGGTCAACAACGTCGAGACCCTCGCCAACGTCCCGCTCATCCTGCGCCGGGGCTCCGACTGGTTCCGCCAGAGCGGCACGCCGGGTTCACCCGGCGGCATGGTGTTCACTATCTGTGGCGACATACGCCGGCCCGGGATGTACGAGCTCCCGCTCGGACTCTCGTTGGACGCATTGGTGCACCTGGTCGGCGGTGGCCCCCACGAAGGCCGGGAGATCAAGGTGGTGTTCCCTGGCGCCTCGGCGGCGCCGCTCGCTCCCGAGCGGTTCGGCACTCCACTGGACTTCGACACGATGCGGGCGGCCGGGTCCGCACTGGGCTCCGGCGGGTTCGCCGTCTATGACGACACGGCCTGCATCGTGGCGGTGACCCTCGGCTTCGCCCGCTTCCTCGCCCATGAGTCCTGCGGCCAGTGCCCGGCGTGCAAGCACGGATGCACGGCGATCGCGGACGGCCTGGAGCGAATCGAGCGCGGCGCCGGCTCCGAGGACGATCTTCGCGCGGTGCTCGCCAGGTGCGAGACCGTCACCGGCGGCCGGCGCTGTGCCCTTCCGGCCGGAACGGATCAGCTCGTGCGCAGCGCCATCGAGACCTTTCGTGAGGAGTTCCAAGCGCACCTCGGCCGCGCCTGTCCCCGGCCGAGGTGCCTTCCCCTTCCGCTGATCGCCGACTTCGGCGACGGCCGTTTCAGTTACCGGACCCGCGAGGTGGCGGCGTGACAACGACCCTGCGTGACCCCTTGACCTTCTCCATCCGAGAGCGACGGCGGCTCCAGCGCTACCTGCTGGAGTTCCGAGACGGTCCGGACGCCCCCGTCGAGGACCTGATCAGCCTGCTGACCGAGGGGCCGGTGCCGCAAGAGCTGCGGGAGCCGCTGCGGGCAATGGTGCTCGCCGAGCTTCCGGGGCTGCAGCGCGCGGTGCACCCTGCGCCCGGCTGGACACCGCGATGACGGACGGGCGTGCGTCCGCGCCGGGATCCTTCGCGTAGGTGTCAGACCCCCGCCGCCCGTACGTCCGCGTACACCTGGGCCGCCAGATCGGCGAGCTCCTTGGCATCGCGTGTGTTGGCCTGGAGGTCCAACAGCACCTCCTGGACACCCACAGCCGCCTGCCGGACCACATCCTCTACGACCTGCTCGACAGTGCCCATGAACGGCCGGCGCTCCGTATCCTCGACCGGAGCATCGGTGAGCCGCACGTTCGCCCGTACGCACAGGTCCAGCTCATCGGCATCGCGGCCGTGCGACACGGCCATCTCCGTCAGCTCCTGCCACTGAGCCGCCAGCTGCTCCGGCGGGATCCCCGCGGGCATCCAGCCGTCGGCACGGCGGGCCACGCGGTCCAGCGTCTTGCGGCTGGTCGCCGCCAGATAGATCGGGATCGGGCGCGCGGGCTTCGGCCCGACCTCCGACGCCCTGATCACGGTACGAGTGCCCTGGTACGAAACCGGGTCCGGGCCCCACACCGCCGCACAGACGTCGAGCAGTTCGTCAAACACCGCCCCCCGCTCCTCGAACGGGGCGAAGGGTGCGGCCGCGTACTCGTCCAGTGACCAGCCCGTGCCCAAGCCCGCCACCACCCGGCCGCCGCTCGCCGCATCCAGCGTCGCGAGACTGCGGGCGAGCTGGACGGGCACATGCAAGGGGGCGATGAGCACGCTGGTGCCGAGCCGTGCCCGCTGTGTCACGGCTCCGGCGAGCGACAGCACGACGAGCGGATCGGCCACCGACCGGTAACGATCCGGCCAGGACAGTCCGGGGATTCCGTACAGTCCCTGCTGCGGCCGCTCCGGGAACAGCACCCGTTCGAAGACCCATAGGCTCTCGTAGCCGGTCTCCTCGGCGGCTCGTGCCACCTCGACCACATCGTGTCCCAGGTCGTACCACTTCATCTGCGGGAGTCCGAGCCCCAGCCGTATCGCCATTTGTCAATTCTCTCTCGCCACCCCCGAGAGCACAGGAGCTTGCCCTGCCGATGAGCGCGCATCGGGGACGGGGGCTTCAGCGGGTCCGGGTCACGCGTGGCGGTTTTCCTCTGGGTGGGCGAGCGCTTCAGCGAGCGTGGAATGGATCTTGAAACTGCGGTCCAGGCCCGTGATGTGCAGCAGTCTGGCCATTTGGGGACTGGGCGCCGCCAGATGAAGGTCGATGTGACGCGGCGTGGCGCGGTGGAGCGTGCCGATGAGCACGCCCAGCCCGGCCGCGTCGCAAAAGAACACCCCTGACAGGTCGACGACGAGCAGGTCCGTGCAGGAGCCGAGCGCGTCCAACAGGTCCTCTCGCAGCGCAGGAGCCGTGGCGATGTCGATGTCGCCGTGCAGTCTGACGATGGTGTGGGCGGGCTGGCGAATGGTGGATAGGTCCACGTCTACATGGGCGTGGCCGACTCTCTTCCCGGCGGTGGCGTGGTGGTCCTTGGTGTTCATGACTGCCCCCGGACATGACCGGCTCTCGCCGGTGGTTATGTTCAGCCTCGCACGCGGGGACGGCGGAGGTACGCGGTGGGTAAGCAGCACAGCCCAACGCCTTGCCCGCCGAACAGCGCACAAACTTTGCCCTCGTCAGAGTGAATGATCGTCCTTCACGGGTAGGGCGCCGTCGTTGGTTCCGCGCAGAATATCTGGAAAGGCCAACGTCATGACCCGACCATCTGGCCTTGAACGGCACCCCGACATTCTCGAAATGCGAGAAAAATATGAACGGGCGGCATCCAGTCCGGTTGCCCAGGCCGTCGCTGGCCTGACGCTGCTCGCAGGCCTGTACCTCGCGATATCACCGTGGGTGGTGGGCTTCTACGGCCTAACGCGGTTGACCGTCAGTAATCTCGTCACGGGCATCGCGCTGGCGGCTCTCGCCCTCGGCCTCGCCTCTGCCTACGGACGCACCCACGGGCTGAGCTGGATCGCACCCATCATCGGCGTCTGGACGATCGTGTCCCCCTGGCTCATGCACTCAGGTATGAGGGGGACCATCTGGAACAACGTCGTCACCGGGGCCGTGATCGTCCTGCTCGGAGCAGGCGCGGTCGCAGTCGGTCTTCGGCAACGACTCTGACCGAATACGGCGTGCGGCGACAGGCGGCGCCTGGGGCAAGGGTGCCGCCGACGGGTATGAGTCTTGGATGGGTGGCGGCGAGGTGGCCCGGCTCTTCCACGACGAGACGAGCTTCGGCTCGGGGCGTCGGCCGCGGCGAAGTCTGCCCGGGTTCGTCCCGATGGATCCGCGCAACCGGCCCCGCCCGTTCAAACGTTATCCGGGGGCACGTGTCCGCGGACTGCCCACGGAGCTGCCCCCGAGGGGAGCACCGGCAGCCGCGGCGCTGTCCGGGCGGGGACCGCTCGCCGACGCGACCGTGGACCTCGAGCTTCTCGCCCGTCTGCTTTTCTTCTCGGCCGGCGTCACGCGGATGGCCGAAGGCATGGAGCAGACCGTCTGGTTCCGGGCCGCGCCGTCCGCGGGAAACCTCCACCCTGTGGAGGTGTACGTGGCGGCCGGGGCCATGGCCGGGCTCGACGCAGGCCTGTACCACTTCGCGCCGGACGTGTTCGGCCTCGAGGAGCTGTCCGAGGCGGACTGCCGGCCGGCCGTGGCCGATGCCGTGGTGGTCCCCGAGGCCGCGGCCGGCCCGCTGGTTCTCCTCCTCACCGGCATCCCGTGGCGGACCGCGTGGAAGTACGGCGAACGCGGGTGGCGCCACGTGTACTGGGACGCGGGAGCGGTTGTCGCCAACCTCCTCGCGGTCGCCGGCGCCTACGGGCTGCGGGCGCGCGTTGTTCTCGGTTTCGTGGACTCCGCCTTGTGCCGGCAGCTCGGGATCGATGGCGCGGCCGAGTTCCTGGTAGCAGCGATCGTCGTCGGCGAGCCGAGCGGCCAGGCCGTGACGGCCGGCTGCGAGCCACCGCACCTCACGGCGGCTCCGCTGTCCCCGGCGCCGGTCGAGTTTCCGCTCATCACGCGCGTTCAGCGGGCAGGCGATCTGGCCACGGCCGAGGAGGTGGCGGCCTGGCGGGCGGCGGCCCCGGCCGGGTTGCCGCGTGCGGACAACGTGGTCGACCAGCCGGCCGTGGCCCGGGACGAGCCGGTCGAGTCGGTGATCCTGCGGCGCGGGTCAACCAGGCGGATGCGCCGCGGCGTCGCGCCAGCCGAGCTGCTGCATTGGGGAATGGCGGTGGCCACCCGGCACGTACCCGCTGACGCCATTCCGGCCGGGGCCACCCTGCTCTCCCACGAGCTGGCCGTGCACGCGGTCCGGGGCATGGAGCCCGGGTTGTACCACTGGGTCGACGGCCGGGCGGAGCCCTACCGGACCGCGGCAGAGGCCGCGGTCCGGCGGCTGAGCCGGCATCTGTGCCTGGACCAGCCGCTCGGTGGCGACTCGGCCTACACCGACTTCGCCTGTGCCGACCTGGATCGGGTGCTCGACGGGTACGGCGACCGCGGATACCGCGTCGCCCAGTTCGAGGCGGGCGTGGCCGCCGGGCGCCTGCAGCTCGCCGCGTTCACCCTGGGTCACGGCGGCACTGGCCTCACGTTCTCCGACGAGGACGTCTCGGCGGCGTTCGGCACTCGGGCGGCCTGCATGCTCGTCACCTCGATAGGGATTCCCGCCTACCGGGCGAAGCCGGGCGGCCCGCCGGGCCGTCCCACGCGACTCGGCTACTGAACAGGTCAGATGCTCCCGGAGAAGGTGTCGCAGCGGGACGGCGCGCCGGAGTCGTACCCGGCGGAGAACCACCGCTGGCGCTGCGCGGACGTGCCGTGGGTGAAGCTGTCGGGATCGGCCCTGCCCTGCGCGCGCTCCTGGATGCGGTCGTCGCCGACCGCCTTGGCCGCGTCGAGCGCCTCCGCGATGTCCCGGTCGCTGAACGGCTTACTGAAGAAGCCGGTTTGCACGGCGTGCTCGGCCCACACACCGGCATAGCAGTCGGCCTGCAGCTCCAGCCGTACCGAAGCGCTCGAGGCACCTTGCCGGTCGTTGCCCACCTTGCGCATGGTGCCGAGCGCGTCCTGAACGTGGTGGCCGTACTCATGTGCGACGACGTAGGCCTCCGAGAAGGGCCCACCCTTGGCACCGAACCTGGCGTGCAGCTCCTGGAAGAACCCGAGATCGAGGTAGACCCGCTTGTCACCGGGGCAGTAGAACGGCCCGACCGCCGAGGTGGCGTCACCACAGGCCGTAGCCGTCGCGCCGCTGAACAAACGGGTGCGCGCCACGGCGTAGGTGCGGCCGCGGTCGGCGAAATCCTTCTTCCAGTAGGCCTGGACGCTGTTGACCACCCCCACGATGCGGCAGTCCTCCGACTGGTCGGCGTCGGCGCCCGTACGGCACTTCGACGAGAGGCTGTTGCCAGGCGGTGCGCCGCTACTGCCGCTACCGCCGCCCACACCGCCCAAGAGGGCACCCGGGTTGACGCCGAAGATCACGGCAGCGACCAGTGCGATGAGGCCGATCGCGCCGCCGCCGATGGCCATGCCACCGAACGGCATACCTCCCCGGGAGTCCTCCACCTGAGAGGCGTCGAGCTGGGCGTCGTCATCGAAGTCCACGCGTGGCCTCCTGGTCCTGGCACAACGGGTCGATCCCGATGAGCACCGAATCTAACAAGACGATCCGCACCTTCTCATGACAACCACAGCCCCGCAGCTCGGCCAGGCCCCACACCCTGTGGTCGCCGCCCGTTCATCTCGCCTGCGTAGCGTCCCTGGGACATAGCACCCAAGCAACGAAAGCAAGGCATGAAACACCTGAACGTTCGTACACTGACCGCCGTTCTGTCGGCTGCCCTGATAGCCGGCGGAGCTGCGACAGCGAACGCCGCGGAGCCCGCCCGCGCCGTAGCCGGACCGGACATCTCGCAGGATTCCGGCGCGAGAGCCCACGCAGACCATCAGGCCAAGGACGACGCCCTCGCGCGCGGTGTCGCCGCAGCCGACCGCAACACCAAGTGGACGCTCGCCAACAAGGTCAAGCTGCGCTTCCCGACCTACCACACCGAGGGGCTCGCCCTTGCGGGCGACCGGATGTTCCTGTCCGCGGTCCAGATCATCGAGCCCACCAAGAAGTATCCGAGCCCCCAGGGCGGCTACGACCGCACGCCGGGCAAGGGGATCGGCCACCTGTTCGTCATGGACCGCAAGGGCAACCTGCAAAAGGACATCACCCTCGGCGAGGGCGACATGTACCACCCGGGTGGCATCGAGTCCGACGGCAAGAACATCTGGGTCGACGTCGCCCAGTACCGCCCCAACAGCAGCGCGATCATCTACCGGGTCGACGCCACCACGCTCCAGGTGCACAAGCAGTTCCAGGTCAAGGACCACATCGGGGGCGTCGTCCTGGACAAGGTGAACGGCCACCTCGTCGGCAACAACTGGGGCTCGCGCCGCTTCTACGAATGGACCCTGGACGGCAGAACCGTCACAACCTGGGACAACCCCGACCACTTCATCGACTACCAGGACTGTCAGTACGTCCCCGACGGCAAGATGATCTGCGGCGGGATCACCGAGTTCCCCCAGACTCCGGCCGGGGGCGGCAGCGGAGCGACCTATGAGCTCGGCGGCATCGGCCTGGTGGACCTGCGCAGCCACGCAATCCTCAACGAGGTCCCGTTCCAGCAGTGGTCCAGCGCCGGCCACGTGATCACACGCAACCCCGTCAAGATGGCCGCCGACGGCAACCGGCTCACGCTGTGGGCCGCCCCTGACAACGGCGACGAAGCCAACGGCACGGAGCTGTTCACCTATCAGGCCACCGTGACGCCGGCCACCGGCTGATCCAACGGCCGACTCAGCCCGGACAAGGCGGTGGGCGCGCCGGGCGCTGTTCCAGCGCGCCCACGACCGCTCGTACGAGCGTCCCCGCTCGTCCACCATGGGTTCATGACAGGACAGTGGGCATTGGGTATCGATGCGTGCAAGGGCGGATGGATCGGCATAGCGCTTACGGGCGATCATGCGTGCGCCTATTTCGCCGCCAGGATCGAGGACGTGGTGTCCCAGGCCGAGACGGACGGGCCGATCGGAGCCATCGCTGTCGACATGCCGATCGGTCTGCCGACCGACGGCCGGCGGCAAGCGGACGTGCTGGCACGGGAAGTCCTCGGCTCTCGCCGGGCCACGGTCTTCATGACTCCGGTCCGCGCGGCGCTGGAGGCGGACGACCATCGCGCGGCCGTCGGGATCAACCGTGAGCTCGCGGGTGAAGGGATCTCACGGCAGGCCTTCGCCCTCAAAGCCAAGCTGCTCGAGGTCGATCGCTGGGTCCGTCGGACGCCGTATCGAGTCGTCGAGGTCCATCCCGAAGTCTGCTTCGCAGAGCTGGCCGGCGGTCCTCTCCCCCAGCGCAAATCCACCTGGGCAGGAGCGACCAGACGCCGGCGGTTGCTCGCGGACGCGGGCGTCGCACTTGCCGACGAGCTGGGATCGGCGGGTGCCGTAGCCGGCGTCGACGACGTACTGGACGCCGCCGCTGCCGCCTGGACGGCCCGCCGCGTCACCCGGGGCCAAGCCCGGTCGATGCCCGACCCACCGGAGAAACTCACCGACGGCCTGGCCGCTGCCATCTGGTTCTGACGACCTGGCCGCTAGTGGGACACGGACCTTGCGCAGCTCTCCGCCGCGACCCCCGTAGGCCCATCTCCGGGTGCGAATGTAGGGACGGCCGTGCCCCGCCCCCAAACGCGGATCACGAGCAGGCAGACAAGAGCCAGGAAGGCGACGGCGGTGAGCGTCTCGGTGTACGAGGCGACCGAGGACAGCGCCGCCAGGACCGTGGGGAGCAGGAACCCGGTGTAGGCGAGCGCGTAGTACACGCCGGTGAGTCCGGCCAGGTCCTCGGCCGTGGCGATGCGCTGGATCTCCACCAGTCCCGAGACCATGGCCATGCCGTAGGCCGCCCCCAGCGGCACCGCACTCAAGAGCCCGAGCCAGGGCGAGCGCTCCGCGGCGTTGAGCGCGCCCACGCCCATGCCCAACGTCATCAGGGCCATCGCGATCAGGATGGCGCGCGTGGTGGACCGGGCGCCCAGGCGCTTGGCGAGCGGCTGGACCAACACCCCGACGGCGAGAGTGAGCACGGTCTGCAGCGTCGCGTAGGCCAGGCCCCAGCGGCCGACGCGGTCGGCGACGAGCTGAGGCATCGTCGCATACGACACTCCGGGCCCAGCGAAGATCCACGGGGCCATCGGCAGCACCACCCGCAAGAACCGGCGGTGTCCCGCCGCAGGGACCTTCAGATCCGCCCAGAAGCCCCCGGCCGGGCGGATCCGCGACCGTGTCTCCGGCACTCGCCCCAGCGCGAGTAGCGCGGGCACGGTCACGAGTATGTGGACGATGTACGGGCTCACCATCGGCCACGGCCCCCACTGCGCCAGCACGCCGGCCACCCCGGCGCCGAGCCCGAAGCCCGCGGTCACCGAGAGCGAGGCCCGCCGGGCCCCGGCTCCCGCGTCGGCCCTCGTGTCGAAGGGGGCCTGGGAGAGCTCCTTCACCCAGCTGGTTCCCACCGCCATCGCGATCCCGACGGCGATCCCGGTCAGGAACCGTCCCGCGTAGATCGGCACCACGCCGGCGGACCCGCCCGACAGCACGGCGCTCGCGACCAGGGACAGGGCCGTTCCCCACGCCATGAGCGGCTTGCGGCCGAAGCGGTCGGACGCCGAGCCCGCAATGAGCAGCCCTGGTACGAGGCCGACGACATAGGTCGCGAGGAACGCGTCGACGGTCACATCCGAGTAGCCGTCGAGCTTGCGATACATCAGCAGCAGCGGGGTGAACTGGTTACCGCCCCAGCCGCAGCAGAAGATCGCCGCCACCACGAAGAGCCAGCTCCGTCCCGACCCTGCCGAAGCGGCGCGCGGTGCCGGCCGCTCCCCTCCGATACGCATACAGCCCTTTCCCCCGCTGACCGCCTGTGCGTCCGCGGAATGCCCCGTTGTAGGCCTGGCCCGCTGCCCGGAACGGTGGCGACAAATGAGTGGAACTCCTTATCGGCGCGGAGACGTCCATTGCCGTGGGGTCCGGGCTGCGCCCACCCGGCCAGAGTCCCGGCCGGCAAGGGCTGAAGCGGCTCCTCGCCCTGCGGGTGCGCGAACACCGCCACGTCCGGTGGGCGCTCTGGTCGCTCGCTGAGCAGGGTTTCCGCCGCAGACCGACCGCAGAACGCCGAGCCCTCGGTGTCCCGTAAGACTCCGCCGCCGGGTCCCGTGCGGAACCCGGCCTGCCTGGCGATCGTAGCGACCCGCACCGCACTGGACTCACCGGGGTCACTCATCCTGCCTGCGAAGACGTCCGGTTCGGCGGCTACCGAGGGCATCCCGAGCGCACGACCAGGTTCGGCCGACTGCCTTGCCAGCCGCGTGTGCAAGGAGGACTATTGGTGCGTCTGACTCGGTGTGCCGGACGCTTGTCGATCTGGACCCCGTAGGGAGATCGATGAGCGGCCATGATGGAGATACGGGCGCCGGCGGTCTGGTCAGCGTGCTCCTGGTACTCAAGCCGGACCCGGAATCAGGGCCGGAAGATTGCGAGCGTCTGACTCGCCAGTTGCGCGCCGAGCTTGCCCAGCTTGACATCGAGTCGATTGATCCCGTGGCGGCCGGAACCGCTCCGGAGGGCGCGAAAGCACCCGACCCGGTCACCCTCGGGGCACTAGTTGTCGCGCTGAGCGCGTCGGGTGGCGTGTTCACCACACTCATCGAGACCATGCGCGACTGGCTGGGCCGCCACTCCCAGGGGCACCGGATCGCGGTCACCATCGACGGCGACACCATCGAGCTCGAACAGGCCACCGCCGTGCAGCAACGCGAGCTCATCTCGGCTTATGTCCGCCGCCATACTGGAGATCGATAGCCATGGGCCGGCGGCTGGCGTTATTGATCGCCACGTACCAGTACGAAGACGCCGGGCTGCGGCAACTGACTGCTCCGGCGCATGACGCGGAGTCGCTCGCCGCCGTCCTGCAGGATCCGGACATCGCCGGGTTCGAGGTCACCATATTGGTCAACGAGCCGCACTACCGGGTCGGTGAGGCCATCGGCGAGTTCTACCGGAACCGGCGCCGCGACGATCTCACGTTGCTGTACTTCACCGGCCATGGTCTGAAGGACGCCGACGGCCGGCTGTACCTTGCGATGACCAACACCAGGCGGGACAGCCTGCTCTTCACCTCGCTGTCCGCCGAGCAGATCGACCAGGCGATGACGGGCTGTGCGTCACGGCAGAAAGTGCTGGTGCTGGACTGCTGCTACAGCGGCGCCTTCCCGGCCGGCCGGATCGCGAAGGCCGACCCCGAGGTGCATGCACTGGAGCGCTTCCAGGGCCGCGGCCGCACCGTACTGACCGCATCGGATGCCACCCAGTATTCGTTCGAGGGCAACCAGGTGCACGGCGAAGCCACTCAGTCGGTGTTCACCCATTACGTCGTCGCGGGCCTGCGCGACGGCAGCGCCGACCTCGATGGTGACGGCGATATCACGATTGATGAGCTGTACGGCTACGTGTACGAGCGGGTCGTCGAGGAGATGCCGCAGCAGCGGCCGAAGAAGCAGGACAACGTAGAGGGCCGCACCGTCATCGCCAGAAACGTCAACTGGGAGCTGCCGGCCTACCTGCGCCATGCGATCGCCAGCCCCATCGCCGCCGATCGGCTCGCTGCCGTCGAGGGACTCGCTCACCTGCACCGTATCGGCAATGACGTCGTCCGCGGCCGGGTGCGCGAGGAGATCCGACGGCTCGGCGCCGACGATAGCAAGCAGGTCTCGACCGCGGCCGCCGAGCGGCTGCGAGAGCTCCTGCCGTCTCCGGAGCCCGCGCGCGAGCTACCGACCCGGCAGGCGCCAGTGGACTCCGAGCCCCAGGCCGAGACGGTTTCCGAATCCTCGCCGGTGAAAGCGCCCGCGCCACCGCCCGGCACGCCACCATCCCCGGCCGTAAGCGCCGGGCCGGAGGAACCTCCTGCACATCATTCCCCGGCGACCGAACCCCTCGCCCAGCCGGCCAATGACGTGCAGACGGTACCGGGAAGCGGCACCCCTGAGCCCCTGCCGAGCCGCAGGCCGCCCTCTCGGTCCAGGTTCTCCCCGTCCCGGCTGACAGATCTGGTCGGAGCGCGTAGCAAGCATGAACGGGCGCCGGCCAAGCCCACGGTGCCCATCGGACCCAGACGCCGGCGCCGCACCATCATGATTGCTTCCCTCACCTCGGCGATCCTGCTCACGGCCATCGGCGCGGTCATCACCGTCCGCACCGCCAAACACGGAACAAGCAGCACTGGCAGCTCTGCCAGAGCCACGCCGCTGCTCTATGGTGTGGCGCTCAGCCCGAACGGCCGCCGGCTCTACATCTCCCGGAGCCAGGGCGTATCCGTAGTGGACACCGCGACGAACCGGACCGTCGGCAACCCGATTTCCGCCCCCTCCGACATGTACGGCGTGGCGGCCAGCCCGGACGGCGACGTCCTGTACCTTCCCCTCCCGAACTCGCGCAGCGTCTCGGTCTTGGACACAGCGACGAACACGATGGTCGGAGACCCTATTGCGGTCCCCGGCCGCCCTGTCGGCGTCGCGGTCAGCCCGAACGGCCGCCGGATATACGTCGCCCTGCAGAGGGCGGTCAGCCTAGAAGACCCCGGCAGCGTAGCCGTGATCGACACGAAGACCAAGAGGCTCGTCGGCTCCCCGATCGACATCGGTAACCAGCCCACCGGCGTGGCGGTCAGCCGGAACGGCCGCCGCCTATACGTCACGCACCTCCGAAACGACGGCATGTCGGTGATCGACACAGCCAAAAGCAAGATCGTCGGGTCTCCGATCGATGTGGGAAGCCTTCCCGATGTGGTGACGGTCAGCCCGGACGGCCATCGGGTCTATGTCGGCAGCTCGGTCTACAACAAATTGTCTGGGATCGACGCGGAGACGAACCGGCTCGTCGGGCCCCCGATCACCGTCAGGGAACCGAGCGGCATGGCGGTCAGCCCGGACGGCCGGCGTCTCTACGTCTCCGGCTACAGCTCTGGGACCGTGTCCGTGGTCGACACAAAAGCCAACAAGGTGCTCCCGAACCCGATTATTCTCGGCCCCTGACCAACGGATGCGGCCTCGGGACGTGGCCATACGGCTCACAGATCCAGAGCCGGAGGTACGACGAGGGGCGGTGAGGCGTGATCGGATGGGTGTGCGACCCTTGCCGCCATGATCACAGATCAACTCCAGCAGGACCGGCGCTTGGCCTCCGCGCGGCAGGCCATGAGCAAGGTTCCCGAAGTGACTGCCTACTTCTGGATCATAAAGGTCCTGACGACCGGCATGGGCGAGACCACTTCGGACTATCTGGCCCACCGACTCGGCCCAATAATCGCCGTCGGTCTCGCCGGCGTGGGTCTGGTGGCCTCGCTGGCGCTGCAGTTCTACGTCCGCCGATATGTCGCCTGGGTTTACTGGCTGGGCATCGTCATGGTGAGCGTGTTCGGGACGATGGCCGCCGATGTCCTGCACGTCGGGTTGGGGATCCCATACCTCGTATCGACCATGTTCTTTGTGGTCGCGCTGGCCGTCATCTTCACCGCCTGGTATGCGAGCGAGAAGACCCTGTCCATTCACAGCATCTACACGTGGCGCCGCGAGGCGTTCTACTGGGTCACTGTGATGGCCACGTTCGCGCTCGGCACCGCGGCAGGCGACATGACCGCGGTGACCATGCACTTGGGCTACTTCGCCTCGGGCGTGATGTTCGCTGTCCTGATGGCGGTCCCGGCGCTGGCCTACTGGCGGCTTCCTCTCAACGCGGTTTTCGCCTTCTGGTTCGCGTATATCGTGACCCGGCCGCTCGGCGCCTCGTTCGCGGACTGGGTCGGGGTGTCGCATAGCCGGAGCGGGCTTGGGCTCGGCACTGGGCCGGTCAGCCTGGGCCTGGCCATTGTCATCCTCGGCTTCGTGGGCTATCTCGCGGTAACTCGCAAGGACGTCGGCACGAACGCGTCGCATCACAGCTGACCGGTGTCCGAAATCCCGGACTTCCGGCCGTGGAAGTCCGGGATCTCGCCAGCGATCAGCCGAACGTCACGGCGCGGAGATGCGCCACAGCCCGCGCCCGTGCGTCGCGACCAGGAGAGTGTCGCTCGAAGGAGAGAGGGCCAGGTCGGCGGCGACGGAGTGCGGCAGGCCGTGCCCGAGCCGGGACCAGCGCGTCGGCCTGCTGGTGTCGGAGACATAGACCAGGTGGTCGGTGGCCAGGACAAGGTGCCCCTTCCACACGACCAGGTCGTCGCCGGGCACGTCCGGAAGGCTGCCGCTGATGTCGGTCCAGGTCGTGCCGCCGTTCGTGGACTCGAACACGTGCCCGACGCCCCCGCCCGGAATCCAGTGCCTGGAGTAGCCGCTGAAGACGGCGTACACATGGGCGGGATTCGCGGGATCACTGGTAAGGGCGGCGACGTAGCGGTTCGGCAGGTTGGATGCCGTGATCTTGTGCCAGCTGCCGCCGTAGTTCGTGGCGAGGCCGCGGACGAAACCGGAGCCGTTGTCGTCCAGCGGGTTGCACGGCCCGCACCAGCCCGCGTAGCTCACCCCGTGGTTGGTCTCCACCGCCGTCACGGAGCCGTCCGCACCGGTGTCGTACACCGGTTTCCAGTCGCACGTCGGCCCCTCGCAGACGGTGTCGAAGCCCTTGGCCGACTCCCAGACATAACGGCCGCCGGTGATCCAATGATTGAGGTCCGTCACGTCGTGCCTGAACGGGGCGATGAACCGGGGGTTGGGATCACAGCCGGGGAGCGTGGCGTTCCACGCGCAGGCGGGAGAGATCAGGCGGAACGCCGGCGTGGTGCCGTCCGAGCGGCCGCCGTTGGAGGTGACGGCGATCGATGCGCTGGTGTACTCCACCGCGGCCCGGTCGGAGTTGGCCGGGTCGACCAGGACGTCCCCGCCGTCGCCGCCGAAGGGTGAGACCATCGCGGGAGAGCGCCCTGGCAGGAAACTCGTGCCGTTGTCCTGCATGCCTCCCCAGATCCCGGTGCCACCGTGGGGATCGTGGCCGGTCTCCGCGTAGTAGTACTGCAGGGTGTGCAGGTCACGGTTCAGGTCCGTCCAACCCGCGACGGTACTGGTGGACGTGTCGCGGGACCACACACCGCCGTCATTGCCGGCGTACAGGGTGCCGTTGTCGGTGATCGCGATGCCGTGCTGGTCCGGGTGGGTGGTCAAGGGGCATGTGCCCCGCCCGGACGGGGTGTAGCACTGCGGGACGAGGTTCCAGTACGGGCCGATGGCGTGCCAGGTCTGACCGCCGTCGCGGGTCTCGTAGATCTCTTCCAGGCCGAGATAGACGTGCTTGCGATCGCGCGGATCCACCTGAATGTACTGGTCGTACCAGGTCTGGATTCCGGGCTCATAGGTCGAAGGAAAGGACAGCGCCGATCCGGACTGCGCGAGCTTGGCGGCGTCGGCGACCTGCGTCCACGGGCCGCGCGGATCACCGCCGGCGGAGAGGTACACGCCCTTCAGGACCGTGCTCTGGGCCGGGGCGGGCGGCCCGCTGTTGGTGTACTTCGGCGACTGGACCACGGCGTACAGCCCGTCGCCCTTCGGCGTGTAGGCCAGGCTGGTCCTGCCGATGTCGCTGTTGTCCAGGCCTTGCGGCGTGATCCGGGTGAAGCTGCCGGGCCCACCTGATCCGGTGGACAGGTAGAACCCGTTATAGGCCGAGCCGCCGCGCCAGCCGAGTACTGCGAGGACGTTCTGGCCGCCACTGCCGGGCCGGATGGCCACGTCGGTGATGAAGGACGTCTGGTACGGCGAGTCTGTGGGGTTCGGGTCGGGCTTGAGGACGAGCCGCCACGGCGTGGCCTGGCGGTCGTGACGACCACGCCGCCACAGCCCCCGGCTCGTCGCGGCGAAGATGTAGCCGTCGCTCGCGGTGACGCGGAAGGTCAGTCCGTTCTGCAGCTCCGCGCCGCCGACCTTCTGGAAGCTGTCGCCGTGGTCGGCCGAGCGCCAGACTCCCTGGCCCGCGTAGGAGTCGGAGCTGGTGTTGGCCTCCCCCGTGCCGACCCACACGGAATGGTCGCCGGGATCGACCCACAGTGCGCCGACCGAGGCCGTCACCTGATGCTGGAAAGCCGGGCGCCAGTGCTTGCCCCCGTCGCGGGAGGTCCATACGCCGCCGTCGGCGAATCCGGCGTACACCCAGTGGCCGTCGACCGCCAGCGCGGTCGAGCGGCCGGACACCAGACCCCAGCCCGCTCCGTAGTTGGACCAGACCGGATCGGCGTAACGGGGATCGTCGTTGTTGTAGGTGCCGGTTGTCACCTGCGACCAGCTGCCGCCGCGTACCGGGAGCCGTCCGGCCTGCGCGTCGGCGGCGGCGAGCGCGGCGCCGGGTACCTGCAGGCCGGGAGAGGTCCGGGCCTCCGACCACTGCATGCTGCCCTCGAGCACCTCGCTGCCGGTCTCCGCTCCCCTGTCCGCGGCATTGGTGCGCTGGTGGCTCAGGCTGAGGCGATGGTTCGCCGCGAACTGCCGCTCGGCAGCCGCGGGCCGCGAGGGCTTCGGAGATGGCGAGGCGATGCCTGGCATGGCCCCGCCGACTAGCGTTGTGGCGGCAACGACCGATATGAACAGACGTCTGTGTCGCATCGACTGGCCTTCCCCATGGAGATCAACAGACCACGACGAACGGATCCTAGAACCCGGGTGATCTTCGCGGAAGAGGTGCAATCGGCCATGATCGGTCAACAGACCAGCGTCGGCTTCGAAAGCCATGCGATCACCCCGGGCGCGCCGAGGGTACGGAGGTCAGGCACCATGGAGCGATGACTTGGGCGGTAGAGGAGGGTCTCGGGCTGGGCGCGTTGCCCGACCCGTCCGGTGTGTTCACCAGCCCCGCGTTCGAAATCCTCGTTGATCTCATCGGGGACGGCGACGTGGTGATCCTGAGCGGGGCCGGCCTGTCGACGGAGTCCGGCATTCCCGACTACCGAGGGGAGAGCGGGCGCAGGCGGCGGGCCGAGCCGATGACGTACCAGACGTTCGTCGGCAGCGCCGCGGCCCGCCGGCGGTACTGGGCGCGCAGCCACCTGGGATGGCGGCACGTCGCCCAGGCCATCCCCAACAGCGGCCACCGCGCCGTCGCGGAGCTGCAGCGCCGCGGGCTGATCGCCGGGATCATCACCCAGAACGTCGACGGCCTGCACCAGGCGGCCGGCGCGCAGCAGGTGATCGAGCTACACGGCAGCCTCGACCGGGTCACCTGCCTTTCCTGCGCTGAACGTACCTCCCGCCAACTGCTCCACGAGCGGCTGCGCGCGGCCAACCCCGACTGGCACCCCCGGGCCGGCGCGATCAACCCGGACGGCGACGCCGTCCTGGCCGACGACCAGATCGACGGCTTCCACATCGCCGACTGCCACAGCTGCGGGGGCCTGCTCAAACCCGACGTGATCTTCTTCGGCGAGAACGTTCCGCGACCTCGTGTCCAGGTGTGTTACGAGTTGACCGAGCGCGCCAACACGCTGCTGGTTCTCGGATCCTCGCTGACCGTGATGTCCGGCTACCGGTTCGTACGCCACGCCACCAAATTCGCCATACCGGTCGCGATCATCAACCAGGGCTCGACCCGAGGCGACACCGACGCCCTCCTGACCCTCGACACCCCGCTAGGCCCGACCCTCACCGGACTCCTCGCAGGTTTCCGCGGATAACTCCACGTCCTCCAATGTGATGTTGCCGGCGGCGAAGAGCCGGTCCCCAAAGCCGATGAACGTCAGGGCCGCTGGTCGAAGGCGGTAGCGAGCGAGTTCGCAACGTCGGCCATGATCCAAATCCTGTTCCGTCTCAGACCTCAGGAAGCGGGCGATGCGCCCGTCTGCGTTTCCCTACGGTGCCGGTAGAACGTCGTGTTGTCCGGCCGAAGCGGGGTGTTGCCCAGGATCAGGTCCGCGGCCTTCTCGGCCACCATCATCACCGGCGCGTAGATGTTGCCATTGGTGATGTAAGGCATGACCGAGGCGTCGGTGATCCGCAGTCCCTGCAGACCGTGCACGCGCATGCTGGTGGGATCGACGACGGACATCGGGTCCGTGCCCATCCTGGCGGTGCAGGACGGGTGCAAAGCCGTCTCGCCGTCGCGGGCGACCCAGTCGAGGATCTCCTCGTCGGTCTGCACACCGGGTCCAGGTGAGATCTCTCCGTTGTTGAACTCCTCCATCGCGGGCTGGTTGAGGATGGTGCGGGAGACGTGGACGGCCTCCACCCATTCGCGGCGGTCCCGCTCGGTGGACAGGTAGTTGAAACGCAGCGCCGGGTGCTCCCCCGGGTCCCTGGAGCGAATCTTCACGCTGCCACGGGTGTCGGAGTACATCGGTCCGACATGGACCTGGTAGCCGTGGTCGCCGTCCGGCGCGGAGCCGTCGTAGCGGATCGCGATCGGCAGGAAATGGAACATCAGGTTCGGGTAGTCCACATCGGAGTTGCCGCGTACGAAGCCGCCTCCCTCGAAGTGGTTGGTCGCGGCGGGACCGGAACGCAGGAAAAGCCATTGCGCGCCGATGAAGGGCCGCTTCCACTTCGCCAGCGCCGGTTGCATCGAGACCGGCTTCTTGCATCCGTACTGAACGTAGACCTCAAGGTGGTCCTGGAGGTTCTCTCCGACACCGGGCAGGTCCGCCACCACCTCGATGTCCAGCGCCCGCAGCTCGCGAGCGTTGCCGACACCTGACAACTGCAGCAGCTGCGGGGTGTTGATCGCGCCGCCACAGAGGATGATCTCCTTGCCGTACGCCTCCTGCGCGCGGCCGTGGCTCCGCCGATACTTGACGCCCACTGCCCGCGTGCCGTCGAAGAGGATCTGCGTGGCCAACGCCCGCGTCCGCACCGTGAGGTTCGGCCGGCGCATCACCGGATGCAGGTAGGCGCGCGCGGCGGAGAGCCGCCGACCCCGGTGAACGTTGCGGTCGAAGGGCGCAAAGCCCTCCTGCCGGTAGCCGTTGACGTCGTCGGTACGCGGGTAGCCGGCCTGCTCCGCGGCGGCGAAGAATGCTTCGAACAGCGGATTCGTGGCCGGCCCGCGTTCCAGCACCAACGGGCCCGCCTGGCCGTGGAATTCGTCGTCGCCGGCCAGGCAGTTCTCCATGCGCTTGAAGTAGGGCAGGCAGTGCGCGAAGTCCCAGCTCTCCATGCCGGCGTCGGAGGCCCAGCGCTCATAGTCCAGCGGGTTGCCGTGCTGGAAGATCATGCCGTTGATGCTGCTGGACCCGCCCAGAACCTTGCCGCGCGCGTGGTGGATCCGCCTCTGGTGCATGTGCGGTTCCGGTTCGGAGCGGTAACCCCAGTCATAGAACTTGCTACCGATGGGGAAGGTCAGCGCGGCCGGCATGTGGATGAAGACGTCCCATGGATAGTCCGGCCGACCGGCTTCGAGCACCAAAACCTTCTGGGAGGCGTCCGCCGACAGCCGGTTGGCCAGTGCGCTACCGGCGGACCCTCCGCCGACGATGATGAAGTCGTACTGTGCCGTGCTCACAGGGACCCCTCAGGGATTGCAGCGGAAACGGGGTTATCGGCGCGACTGTGGGCGCCGGCCCAGGCGTGGCGTCGCAACAGCAACAACCCGCCGCCGATGGCGATGATGAGGGCGGTGGTCAGCAGCGCACCCCACTGGAAGTACCAGTGGTCCTTGCCGTAGACCTCCGCGCGCGGCCAGAGCAGGTTGACGGTCATGGCCAGGCCATAGAGGACGGCGACCGCGTTCACCACGGTGCCGAAGCGGCTCAAGCGGAAGTAGGGACCATGGCCTCGGCCGGGCCATTGCCGGCGCAGCCGACGCAGCAGCATCGGCCCGGTGACCAACAGGTAGGGGATGTAGAACAAAACGATGGCCGTAGAGGTGAGGACGAAGAACGCTCGCTGGTTGCCGATGTTGAGCACCAGCACCGCGATGGTGAGGGCGCCTGTGATCAGAGCCGGCGCGATCGGGGTCTTCGACCGGGGAGAGACCTTGGCCAGGGCGTGCGCGAAAGGCAGCCGGCCGTCGCGGGCCATCGCGAAGAACATTCGGATCGCGGCCGTCTGGACGGCGAGGCAGCAGACGGTGATCGCGATCGCCGAGCATACGAGGAACGCGTCGCCGAGCCCCGTGCCCAGAGTCGATTTCAGCAGATAGGGCATCCCGGAAATGCCCAGCTGTTTGTCATGGATGTCGCCGACCGCCATCATGCCGATGAGCATCAGCAGGCCACCCAGCACAAAGGCCGCGGTCAGCGCGCGGAGGATAGCGCGGGGCGCGTGGCGACGAGGTTCGACGGTCTCCTCCGCCAGCGAGCCGGCCGTGTCGAAACCGTAGAAGACGTAGGCGCTCATCAGCGATGCCACCATGAACGCACCGAGGTAGCCCAAGGAATGGCCGGACCCGGTGCCGTTGGTCTCGAGCACGACCTGCGGCCCGCGGCGGATGTGCACCGCCAGCGCGATGATCAGGAGGATGATGCCACCGAGCTCGACCGCGACCCCGAAATTGTTTATTTTGGCCATCGCCTTGACGCCGACGATGTTCACGATCGTGGTGAACACCACCAGTCCCAGGGCCAGGACGATGGCGTTCTTGGCGCCGTCAGGCGTCGACGTGCTCCCCACGTCCGCGGCACCGCCGATGACCTCGAACCCCGGCCACACCTGCGGCAGGATTATTTGGTAGGCCACCGCCACCGCGGCTGCGGTCACGACGGCACCAATGACCATGATCCAGCCGGTGAACCACGAGGTCACGGGGCTGGCGATGTGCTTGGACCACTGATAGACCGACCCGGCGAGAGGGACCTGACCCGCCATCTCAGCAAAGCACAACGCCACGGCGAGTTGCCCCAGGAACACCAGCGGCCAGGTCCAGATGAACGCGGGACCACCGGATCCGAAGCCGAAGAAGAAGAGCTGAAACACTCCGGTCATAATGGAGATGTAGCTGAAACCGGATGCGAAGCTGGAGAATGATCCGAGCGAGCGCTCCAATTGCTGTCGATAACCGAACCCGGCCAAATCGGCACTGTCACTATTCGGTCGTCGGGCCTCTTCGGACAGTGATTCGCCACGGACTGCTATGGCAGGCTCCTTTGTTGGTTGAATTACCTCAGCCGGAGAACCAGCGCATCGGCTCCGGGTCAATGTTGTGATAGATGTGCTTTTTCTCCTGATACTCCTCAAGCCCAGATGGACCCAGCTCGCGGCCGATTCCGGACTTGCCAAATCCACCCCATTCGGCCTGCGGGAGATAAGGATGGAAATCATTGATCCACACCGTCCCGTGACGCAACGCCGCCGCCACGCGCTGCGCTCGGCCCGCATCGGACGTCCACACCGCACCGGCCAGTCCGTAGTCGGTGTCGTTGGCGATCCGGAGCGCCTCGTCCTCGGTGCCGAACCGCTCCACGGTCACCACCGGCCCGAACACCTCCTCCCGTACGATCGCCATGTCGCCGGTGCAGTCGGCGAACACGGTCGGGCGGAGGAAGAAGCCGTCGGCCAGCGCGGGCTCTGCCGGGCGCACGCCGCCGGCGAGCAGGCTCGCGCCTTCGGCGACGGCCCGTTCGATGTGGCGCTCGACCTTGGCGCGGTGCGCGGCGGACACCAATGGCCCGCATTCGGCGTCAGGATCCAGGCCGCTGCCCAGCCGGATCCGGTCGGCGCGGGCGGCGAGTTCGCTGACGAACCGGTCGTGAATCTCCTCCTGCACGATCAACCGGGAGCCGGCCGAACAGACCTGGCCGGAGTGCAGGAACGCAGCGGTGAGCGCGTAATCGAGAGCGGTGCCGAAGTCGGCGTCGGCGAATACGACGTTGGGGTTCTTCCCTCCCAGTTCGAGCGCGACGCGGCGGACGCCCTTGGCGGCGGAGGCCATGACCTCCTCGCCGGTCGCGAGCCCGCCCGTGAAGGAGATGAGGTCGACGCCGGGGTGGTCCACCATAGCCCGCCCCACGATGTCGCCCCGGCCGAGCAGGAGGTTCACCACGCCCGCCGGTACGTCCGCCCGCTCGATCAGCGCGACGAGCGCGATCGTGGTGAGGGGAGTCAGTTCACTGGGCTTCATCACGACCGTGTTCCCGGCCGCGAGCGCGGGGGCGAGCTTCCACGAGATCTGCAGCAGCGGATAGTTCCACGGCGCGATCAGCGCACAGACACCGACCGGTTCGTGCACGACACGGCTGAGCACGTTCGGGGTTCCGGCATCGACCACCCGCCCGGCGTGGGTGCCTGCGAGGCCGGCGTAGTAGCGGAACACCGCTGTCACGTCGTCGACGTCGGCGCGGCCCTCCTTGAGTGTCTTCCCGGTGTCGAGACTCTCGGCCCGGGCGATTGACTCCCTGTCTTGCTGCAGCAGATCCGCGATCCGCGAGAGCGTACGCCCGCGCTCCCCCGCAGGCGTACGGGGCCAAGGACCCGTGTCGAAGGCGACGCGAGCGGCGGCCACCGCGCGCTCCACATCCTCAGCGGACGCCTCGGCCACTGTTTCGAGCACACTGGCGTCAAAGGGATTGAAGGTCGGCGATGTCGCACTGGACGAGGAAGCGCTCCACATCCCGTCGATGTAGAGGTCCTTCATCTGCGTTCCTCCCAGATTTACCGGCGTGCCCGCTTGCGTACATGTGTACACAATCGGCGTAACGGTCGTCAATCCGCCCGTTGCGACACGATGAGCGGTAAGGATAGAGGGCCGCGGCTCCACGCTCGTGCATGGCCGCCGGATGCCGCCACTATCGGAAGGTGCGGTTCCCGGCCCGTTTCCCGTCCCTTCCGTCGGTGTCACTTCGCGCTCACTGGCTAGATCAC
>JAOPYH010000083.1 GCA_025964715.1 Streptosporangiaceae bacterium
GTCGGTCCAGGTGCCCCCGATGAGGAAGGCGGTGCGCCATCAGCTGGGAACAGCTCCTCAGCATCCGCAGGCAGCAGCGGGAAGAGTTCCAGTTCTGGGCCAACGAACCCCCCCGCGCCTGCCCCAACGACGGAACCCCCCTCCAGCCCGCCCCGGACGGATCCGGAGCCCAGCTCTGGTGCTCCTTCGACGGATGGCAGTACCCAAGGGACTGGATCCGCCCCCAGCACCCCTGAGGCCACACCGCCGCCGGTGAGCGCCCCGAAGGCCGTATGGGTGGAGCACGCGGTCACCACGGGCGCCGTGGCGCCGGAGGACGCCGAGCAGATGACGAAGGCGGAGATCGTGGAGACCGTCAACGGCGGCACCGACGCGGAGGCTGCGGGCTGAGGTGAAGCAGAAGCAGGCGCATGGGCATGCGAAAAAGCACACCGGGACGAAGAAGCACCAGCAGAAGCATCATGGTGCGAAGCATCACCCGGTGCATCAGCATGCCCATCACCAGCCTGCTAAGCAGCATCATCACAAGACGGCGCACACGGTGGCGAGGCACCCGCACCACACGAAGGCCCGCGCCCTGTCCCTCGGTGACGTCTCCTGCTGCGCGGCGGATGCGCTGGCGTGGTCGCTGCGGCTGTCCGGGTGGCCCGTGGACGCCGCTGACGTCCTGGCCCTGTACAAGCTGACGGCGGACTCCCCGGACGCGGGAGCGAGCATCCTGGCGACGCTCGACGCGGCGCATGTGTTCGGGCTGGCCGGGGTGCGGCCAGTGAAGTTTGAGAGCGTGGATCTGGAGCTAGCCGGGCAGTGGGGGCAGCGGGTCATCGATGCTGGGGACGATGCCGCATCCGGGGCGGAACGGCTCAAGGTAAGTGCCGCCCTCGACCGGAATCTCGCGGACGTCCCGTACTTCGCCGCATCCGCACCGGCCGAGGACCGTCAGCCTCGTGTCGAACTCGCAGGCCGCTGCGGCGATCTCCTCCGGACTCATGGCCTGATCCTAGGCGTGGACCTGCCCGGCCCGCACGCCGTGTGCCAGCGGGACGGCCAGTGGTGGACCTGGGGCGAGCCGTACGACCCGTGCTGCTTCCCTGACGCGGTGATCGAGGAAGCCTGGGCGGTGACCTGGCCATGACCGTCGCCCAACTGATACGGCAGATACGCAAGCATGAGCAGGAGTGCCAGAGGCGCTGTGAGTCGTGCAGGGCCAAGCTCAGCCACCGGGAAGAAGCCATAAGGCGCCAGATTGACGCAGAGGCCGATATCCGGGAGTTGCTTCGCGGTATCCCTGCGCACAAGGCGGTGACCTGGCCATGATCACCCGCCCCACCTATTGCAACCGTGAAGACGCCCAGCGGTCGATCGACTTCAAAGACGGTGTTGACGTGAACGCCGCCCTCGACCGGGCGCTCCAGTCCGCCGCGGAGAGCATTGAGGGCCACCTGCACCGCGTGTTCTACCCGCGGGACACCACGTACAAGTGGGACTGGCCGAACCACCAGTACGCCCCGCCGTGGCGGCTGTATTTCAACCAGTGGGACCTGGTGTCCGCCACGCAGGTGCAGTCCCCGCAGGGGACGACGATCCCGCTGGCCGCGATGATCTTCCGGCCGGTCAACCGGAAGCCCGGCTGGCCCTACACCTTCATGGAGATCGACCGCTCCACCGTCTCCGCGTTCGGCGCGGGCTCCACCCCGCAGCTGTCTGTCTGGGTGACCGGCACATGGGGCTTCAGCGCCGACGCCGATCAGGTGGCGACGCTGTCCGGCAACGTCCTGGCCGGGGACACGGCGATCACCATCTCCGACTCCTCGCAGGCCGGGGCGGGGGACCTGCTGATCTGCGGCACGGAGCGCATGGTGGTCACCTCCAAGAAGGCCACGGCCACCGGCCTCACCCAGTCGGGTGAGGGCTGCTCGACGGCGCAGGCCAGTGACCAGACGCTGGCCACGACCGGGTCCGGCACGCTGGTGGCTGGTGAGGTGCTGCTGCTCGACCAGGAGCAGATGCTCGTCACCGACGTCACCAGCGGCGTCGTGACCGTGAAGCGCAGCTGGAACGGCACGATGCTCGACCAGCACTCCGCCGCGACGGTGAACGCCTACCGGCTGCTGGGGGTGCTGCGGGGCCAGCTGGGCACCACCGCCGCGGGCTACTCGAGCGGTGCTGCGGTGAGCAAGCACCGGGTTCCGTCGATGGTGCGGGACCTGGCGATCGGGGAGACGACGAACCGGATCCTTCAGGAAGGCTCCGGCTACTCCCGGACCGTCGGCTCGGGTGATTCGGCCATGCCGGCGTCCGGGCTGGCGCTGGCTGACCTGTGGGACGAGTGCGAGACCGTGTTCGCCCGCAAGGCAAGGATCCGCGCCGTATGAAGCTCCAGATCAAGCCCGCGACGGCACAGGAGTGCGCCTACGTCGAGCGCGACCGGGCGTGCCATGAGGCCGCCGTGGGCGAGTTGCGCGGTCACAGCAACTTCGGCCAGTACCCGCCGTGGCCGATGTGCGAGCGGCACATCCGGCCGGAGATGCACCCCCGCGACCTGCGCGGCAAGCTCTACCGCTGGACGATCGTCCGGGGCGGTGCCTGATGGGCGTCTTCACTGTCCGTGCCGTGGTCAAGGTCTCCGGCCCCATCTTCGACGGCGTGGCCGACCACGTGGTCGAGAAGGTGCTGCACGAGACGAACAAGGATCTCGGCGAGATCGGCCGGGACTGGATCCGCATCGAGGCTGAGGGCTTCGACCGCTCAGGCCGGGGCGGCACGGGCCGGGCGTCGGCCGGGGTGCTGCTAACGGAGCGGCCGGGCGGGTACCGGATCTTCGGTGAGATGAACTCCGGGCAGGTGTGGTGGCCGTGGCTGGAAGGCTCCACGAGCCGGAACCGGACGACCCGCTTCAAGGGCTACCACACGTTCAGCAAGACGGCTAAGCGGCTGGACCAGATCGCGGCGGACACGCTGGAGAAGCATCTGCGGGAGCACCTGTCCGAGATCGGGGGCGCGTGATGGCTGCGCCACGGAGGTCCACGCGGCCAGTCACGATGATGCAGCCGGTGACCTTTGATCCCTCGCTAGATGATCGGGTGGAGGTCGTCAAGCTCCGTCATATCTGCCCCGACTGCGATGGGACCGGCCGCAGCGGCTTGGCGTATAACGACGGAACTCCGATCGCGTGCAACCGATGCCAGGGCTGGTGTGTCGAATGAGCTTCGACGCGGCCGCGATCAAGTCCCTGTTCAGCGAGGTCACCTCCCACGCGTCCGCCCTCAACCTGTTCGCCGACGTGAACGGCCACGCACCCGAAAGTCCGCCCGGGCACGGCGCGTCATATGCCGTGTGGCTGTCGGGGATCACGCCGCTGCCGAAGGTGTCCGGCCTGGCATCGACGTCGGGCCGGGTGGAGTTCACCGGCCACATCTACACGAAGATGCGTGCTCGGCCGCTGTCCGGAGTTGACCCGGCCGTCATGCTGCTCGCGTCGGACCTGATCGGGGCCTACTCGGCCGATTTCACCCTGGGCGGCACGGTGATGACGGTTGATCTGCTCGGTGCCTACGGCACGCCACTGCAAGGGGCGGCGGCTTTCGCTGATTTCCAGGGAACGCCACTGCGCGTCATGGAAATGACGTTGCCGATCGTGCTAGATGATCTTTGGGACCAGGAGTCATAGTGGCGAAGCAGACCGGCCTCGGTGCCCGTCTCTACCTGGGCGGCGACGACCTGTCCGGTGATATCCAGTCGGTGGCCATCTCCGGCGGCCCGGCCCTCCTCGACGTCACCGACATCACCCAGTCGGCCTACTCCCGGCTGGGCGGCCTCCGCGACGGCAACATCAAGATCGTCTCTTACTGGGATCCGTCGCTGGCCCACCCGGTGCTGTCCCAGCTGCCGACCACGGACCAGATCGTCACGTACGCCACCGCCCCGACGATCGGAGCCCCGTCGGCCAGCCTGAACGGCCTGCAGATCAACTACGACGGCACCCGCGGCACGGACGGCTCCTACACGTTCGCTGTCGAGGCCCAGGCGGACGGGTTCGGCCTTGAGTGGGGCGTCATGCTCACCCCGGGCATGCGGACCGACTCAACGGCCACCGCAGCGAGCTCGGCGAACTCGTTCGACACGGGCGCGTCGCTGTCGCTCGGCGGGCAGGCGTACCTCCATGTCAACGCCTTCTCCGGGACGTCGGTGACGGTGGCGATCTGGGACTCGGCCGATAACTCGACGTTCGCCGCGGTGACCAGCTTCGCGTTCACGGCGGCCACCGCGGCTTCGACGCAGCAGCGGATCGCGATCGGCAGTTCGGCGACGATCCGCCGTTACGTGGCGGTGGCCACGACCGGCACGTTCAGCAGCGCCCAGTTCGCGGTGCAGATGACGAAGAACCCGGTGGCGGTGACCTTCTGATGAACTGCCCGAAGTGTGAGACCCCCGCCGAGGACCGGCACTGCATGTCGCACGGCTGCGGCTGGTGGAAGTGCGTCTTCTGCCGCCTCTTCTTCAACACGCGCGGCGGCCAGCTTCCGTTTCACGGGGTGAAGTTCTGATGAACGAATCATTCCGGCAGATGAACGAATCATTCCGTCTCCAGCCGCAGATGCAGCCCGGTGCGTACCAGACGTTCCAGGTGGTGGCCCCGCTGTCCACGCACTGGGCTCCGGCAACCTGTGCCGAAGTGGACTGCCCGGAGTACGCGAACGGGTGGAGGCTCCGCGTCGAGGGCCTCACCGAGCAGGACATCCACGTGGCTACGCACTGCGGCCGGAAGTACCAGCGGGTCTCCGTCGCCGCGGGTGAGACGTGGCTGGTGTTCGAGGCCGGGCAGCCGTGTTTCAAGGCCAGCCAGCACCGCAAGCGCATCGACCGCGAGGAGCGGTACATCATCCGCGGCGGCGACCACCGGGCCAACCCCGGCGGGGAACGCCGCGAGACGAGTGCCACGGGATGGCTCGATGACTTCGGCGAGCACCAAGACGCACTTGCGGAGAGGTTGGAGCGCGGATGAGTACCTGTTCCGTTGACGACTGCGGGAAGGCGGAGCAGTTGCGCCGCGGTATGTGCCAGATGCACTACCTCCGGTGGAAGAAGCATGGGGACACCGCCGTGGTGCTGCCCCCGCCGGGACGGACCCCGGGAACCTATCGGCACTCGGACGAAACGAAGACGTCAATCGGTCGTGCCAATACCAGGCATGGCCTGTCCCGCTCGCCAACGCACATCACGTGGATGCACGTCATCGACCGCTGCACCAACCCTCACGCCACACAGTTCCACCACTACGGCGGCCGTGGCATCGCCGTCTGCGAGCGGTGGCTCACCTTCGAAAACTTCCTCGCAGACATGGGCGAGCGGCCTGCTGGCCTGACCATCGACCGCATCGACAACGACGGTAACTATGAGCCGGGCAACTGCCGCTGGGCTACAAAGTCCGAACAGAACACAAACCGCCGTCAAGCGGTTAGATAAAGGAGGGCAGTAGCCATCGCGAAGGCCAATGCGCTTGGCTGGAGCACGTTGTCAGTAGACGATGCGGCCAGCGCCCAGCA
>JAOPYH010000127.1 GCA_025964715.1 Streptosporangiaceae bacterium
GGTGTCGTCCGCGATCGTCGCCCGGTCATCTGGAATAAGTTTCGGGTCACTGAGGATGTCCATGTCGGTAGGGTACGCCACGGAGCCCGGCAGGTCATCCCTGCCGGGCATCGTGGCTAGCGGGGAGGCCATCGGTTACCCGACCTTGAGAAGATCGAAGGCCGCGATCTTGACGCGGCTGGTGTCCGGGTCGGTCATGGTCCGCATGGCGCGGATGGCGTCCTGGTCGTCGTCCTTGCCCCGGCCGACCGGGCGGCCCCAGTCCGCCCACTCGATCATCGACTGGTACGCGGCCCACCGGGTGCCACGGATGTTGTCCTGGGTCTCCGCGTCGGTGAACAGGCGCCGCAGGGAGCCGAACTCCTCGTCGTACTTCTCGATCGCCCTCGCCGTGACCTTGGTCCCTTCCTCGGTCCGCTCGCCCAGGACCGGCCGGGGGCCGGTCACGTCCGCGACGAGGAACTCGACATACTCGGTGTCGCTCATCGGGGTCTCGAGCATGGCGGTCGCCTCGGCCATGAATCCGTCCATGTACTTCGCGGTCAGGGCCAGGTCGGCGCGGGCCTGCTTGAATGCTTCCTTGATGCCGGACGTGTGCGGGTGCTTGAAGGTGGATTTCGCCCCGCGGATGATGGCGTTCTGCTGGTTGCAGCAGAAGGTGCGCACCGGGCCGATCGCGGCGTTGAATGCCCGCAGCCCGGCGTGGTTGTTGAAGGCCGTGAAGTAGAGGTTGATCGCGTCCCGGCCGGCGACGAGGAACTCCTCGGGCAGGCGCATGGTGACGAACATGTCCTTCCCGCCGTGGAGCTCGCCGACCGCCTCGACCACGGCGCCGGACTGGTCAACGACCGCCTGCAGGAACTCGGCGGTCTCCTCGTTCTGGACGGGGGTCCAGTCGTTGCCGACGACGCCGCCGTTGGGCTCGGTCGCGCCCGTGAGGGGGTTGGTGCGGACGATCGACCACTTGTCCGGGACCTCAAGGTACGAGCCGTCAGCGTCGAGGCCGAAGGCCGGGATCTTGCGGACGTTCCAGCCGTCCAGGTGCGCGGCCTTGAGTGCCTGCCCGACCGTGGCGCCGTTGGCGTCCAGGGCGGTGCCCAGCCGGTTCCATGCGGGCTCGCGGGTGGCGGTGGGGGTTGTCATGCTCTGGTCTCCTGTCTGGCCGGGCCCGTTGCCCTGCCGATAGGACTATCAAAGCAGTCCCCGAAATCTCTGTCAAGTTAGATGGGGCAGAGATTTGGAAGCCTAGAAGACTTGACAGGGTTTCCGGGTATCCGGCATGGTGTCCATATGGCCACCCCGGACCGCACAGACAGGAGCTCCCCCATGGACCTCAGCCCGGAGGGCTGGCAGGACGTCGCGGCGATGAACGCCCAGGCCGCCGCCAGGAGGCCCACCGTCACGGCCGAGCGCAAGGCCGAGATCGTCGCGACGCTGACCGCCTACGACGAGGCCCACCCGCTGCCGAACGAGTGGCAGACCGTCGCGTACCAACTCCCCGAGTGCGACGAGGCCGCGACCGCGCGGCTGACCGACTGCGAGAGCTTCGTCCTCACGGACGGCTCGTCGATCCGCTGGGACGAGGAGACGGGCTGGCTCGCCGAAGACTAGGGGCGGAACGCGCCTCGCACTGAGTCGCCGTCCCGCTTGACGGTGTGCCGGTCGCGGCCGAACCACAGGACCGGCGTGTCGTCGCCTTCCCAGGTGACGCGGCCGTCCTCATCTGCAGGCAGCCCGGCGAGCGCCAGGAGCGCCGCCTCGTCGAAGCGGACGCACCCGTCTCCGCAATCGGTGATGCCCGGCGCCAGGCGGGTCCCGAAGTAGCCGTCCCGCGACAGCGGCCCGCGCAGGCCCGCGAGCCAGCGCGCCTCGGGCCGACCGACGTGGACCGTGTAGCCGGTCACGCCCCCGGCCAATCCCACTCGCCGACGCCGTTGGCGGTCCGGACGAGGTCGGCCAGCTCGTCGGCGCTGACGAGATTCTTCGCTTCTTCGACGATCAGGAGCACGGCCAGGACCGGCAGCGTCGGCGCGTGCAGCGAGTGGACTGGCTCCTTCCCGCCCTCGACCGCGCGGAAGTTGCCGATCCGGTGCGCGTGCCACTTCCCGCGCCCGTTCCAGATGTGCCACTTGTCTGCATAGACGGCCTTGAGGACTGCGAGCGCAGCCACCTCATCGACTGGTGCGTCCATGCACGAGAGGGTATCTCAGGTATCCCACATATCCAGGGATACACCGGGTAAAGATAAGGCGACCCCCCGTGCCTACGGTCCTGGGGTCATGAGCATCGAGTTCGGCGAAACGCCTCGCTACCTGCAGCTCGCCGCGATCCTGCGCGAGCAGATCCTCAGCGGCGAGATCGGGCCGAAGCAGCCGATCCCGTCGAAGCGGATGCTCCGGACGCAGTACAGCGTCGCGGCCGGGACGGTCGATAAGGCCGTCGAGGTACTGCGGCAGGAAGGGCTCGTGATGACGGTGCCCGGCCTCGGCATCTTCCCCGTCGCGCCAGAGAACAGGCCGGCCCGCGACGACAGCTAGGCGGCTGGCCCGGCGGTGAGCGTCATGCCGTCGGTGTCCCACGCCCGGCTGGACGCGGCCAGCCCGTCGCGGACGAGTTCGGCCGCGATCCGGACCGCCTGGCCCACGGCTGCGGCCTCGACCTCCACCTCGGCGAGCGCGCCGTCGCCGAGGGTTAGATGCAGGCCACCGCGGGGCACCGCTGGCTCAGCGCGGGCCGTGACGGCGAGGTGGCCGGACGGGTCGGGCATCGCGCCCTCGCCTGCCCAGGTGACTGTGATCGTGACGAGGAAGCGTCTGCGCGGCAGGACGAACGTGGCGTTGCCTCGCTCCCGGCGGACCAGGCCCTCGACGTCGTCGAGGTACTCGTAGGCCCGCTGGATCAGCGTGTGCGAGATCCCTTGATCCTGGCCCATCTGCTGCATGCTCGGCAGCGCCGCGCCCGCGGGGTACCGGCCGCTGTAGATGCCGGTGCGTATGTCGTTCGCCACGCGGGCCCACTCGGCTCGTG
>JAOPYH010000131.1 GCA_025964715.1 Streptosporangiaceae bacterium
TGGTCGCCGGCAATTTCCGGCCGCTGCGGGTCATCACGGAGCCGGGCTCGGTGATGCACGCCGTCCCACCCATGCCGACGTTCACGCTGTGGACCGCGCTCATCGGCGGGGAGGTGGTGCTGAAAGCCCTCGCCCAGGGGATGCCGGACATCGTGCCGGCCTGTTCGGGTGGTGACGTCTGCTCGATGATGGGCCTCGGCGTCAATCCGAGGAACGGGGAGTCCTGGCTGGAGGCGACCAACGAAGCGGTCGGCTTCGGTGGGCACGCCGGCGGCGACGGAGCCGACGGGATCATGCATCTGTCCGAGCCAGGCTGCCGGAACAACCCGGTGGAGGTGCTCGAGACCAAGTCGCCGATGTTCATCGAGTCCTACGGCTACCGCCCGGACAGCGGCGGTGCCGGCCGACACCGGGGGGGCGTCGGCGTCGGTCGCGCGTACCGGTTCACCGCGCCGTCCACGGGGATCTGCCTCGTCTACAAGACCAAGACGAAGCCCTGGCCCATCGCCGGCGGCCGCGAGGGCGACAACAACCACGTCATCCTCAACCCGGGAACCGAGCGTGAGGTCGTGCAGGGCGGCAGTTACAACCACCTCGAGGCCGGGGATGTCCTGGTCAACAACACCGGCGGCGGTGGCGGCTACGGCAATCCCTTCGACCGGGAACCGGAGCTGGTGGCCCGGGACGTGCGCAACGGTTTCGTGTCGGCGGCGGTGGCGGAGCGCGACTACGGAGTCGTCATCGACCCGGTGACGTTCACCGTGGACCCGACTGCCACCGAGCAGCGGCGGGCGGCGGCGTGACCACCCTGTCCATCATCAACGGGTTGGTGTTCGACGGGATCTCCGACGAACTGGTCGACGGCCCGGTGCACATCGTCGACGGGCAGATCGGGTCGGTCGGCGGCACGCCGCAGCCCGCCGATCGGACCATCGACGCCCGCGGCCGCACGGTGCTGCCCGGACTGATCGATGCGCACTGTCACGCCTACGGCATCGACCTGGACCTGTTCGCGATCGAGACGCGACCACTGAGCTACATCGCCCTGGTCGCCGCCCGCCGGCTGGCCGCGGCCCTGTCCCGAGGCTTCACCACGGTCCGCGACCCGTCCGGCGGTGACGCCGGCCTGGCCCGCGCCATCGGCGAGGGCCTGCTGCCCGCGCCCCGGTACCTGTGGACCGGGCCGGCCCTGAGCCAGACCGGCGGACACGGTGACATCCGCGGAGCGGACTGGGAGATCTGCGGCTGTTCCGCGCACACCGTCGAGGTCGTCGACGGGGTCGACCCGCTCCGGCGCGCCGTGCGTGACCGGTTCCGCCGCGGCGCGCACGCCATCAAGATCATGACCTCGGGCGGTGTGGTGTCGCTGACCGATCCGATCCGCATTCCGCAGTACTCGGCCGAGGAGATCCGCGCGGTCACCGAGGAGGCGCTGCGGCGCGGCAGCTACGTCGCGTCGCACGCCTACTCCCCCGAGGCGATCCGGCACGCGGTCGACAACGGCGTCCGCACCGTCGAGCACGGCAACCTGCTCGACGCCGAGACGGCCGACGTGATGGCCGGCGCGGGTGCGTTCCTCGTTCCCACCCTGGCCACCTACGACGCGATGGAGCGCCGCGGCGCCGAGCTGGGCATGGCGGCGGTCTCCCGGCAGAAGAACAGCGAGGTCCTGGACGCCGGCCGCAAAGCCGTCCAGCTCGCCCGCGCCGCCGGCGTGAGCGTCGGATTCGGCACGGACCTCATGGGAGTGCTCGAGGACGAGCAGCTGCACGGCCTGCGCCTGCAGGTCGAGGTCGACGGACCCCTGCTGACGCTGCAGTCGGCCACCTCGGTGAACGCGGACGTGCTCGGCCGGCCCGATCTCGGGCGGGTGCAGCCCGGCTGCGCCGCCGACCTGCTCATCGTCGAGGGCAACCCGCTCGACCAGCCCGCCGTGCTGTGGGGCGATCCATCCCGGCGCACCGTCGTGCAGGCAGGCGTGGTGGTGCACGGAGAGGTGGCCGCCTGATGTTCGGACCTGCCCTGCTCGCAGCCTCCCGCAGCACGAGGCTGCGGCGCGCGGTCGTCGCCGCTCCGGTGACCCGACGCGTGGTCGACCGGTTCGTCGCCGGGGAGGACCTCGGCAGCGCCCTGGCGGCGGTCCGGCGGCTGTCCGCCACCGGGCTCACCGTCACCCTGGATCACCTCGGGGAGGACGTCACCACGGAGGCGGCCGCGACCGCCTCGCGGGACGCCTACCTCGCTGCGCTCGACGCGATCGGGACCGCCGGACTGGGCGGGTCCGTAGAGGTCTCGGTCAAGCTGTCGGCGTTCGGCCAGACGTTGCCCGCCGGTCACGAGATCGCCCTGGTCAATGTCGAGAAGGTCGCGGCGGCCGCCACCGACGCCGGCACGACGGTCACGCTGGACATGGAGGACTCCTCGACGGTCGACTCCACCCTCGAGGTGCTGCGCACCCTCCGCCGCAGCCATCCGGACACCGGCGCGGTGCTGCAGGGCTACCTGTTCCGCACCATCGAGGACGCCCGGGAGCTGGCCGTGGCGGGCTCCCGCGTGCGCCTGGTCAAGGGGGCCTATCGGGAGCCCCCCTCGGTCGCCCACCAGGGCAAGAAGGCGGTCGACGCTGCCTACGAACGCTGCCTGGCGATCCTCATGCAGGGGGCCGGCTATCCCATGATCGGCAGCCACGACCCCCGCATGATCGAGACCGCGCAGCGGCTCGCCCGCGAGAACGGGCGGACAGCCGATTCCTACGAGTTCCAGATGCTGTACGGCATGCGCCCGCACGAGCAGCAGCGCCTCGTCGACGCCGGCTTCCGCACCCGGACCTACCTGCCGTACGGCACCGACTGGTACGGCTACTTCGTCCGCCGGCTCGCCGAGCGACCGGCCAACCTCCTCTTCTTCCTCCGCGCCCTCACCACCCGCGACTGACCCGGGAGCTCCTCCGATGGATGCCGTCACCACCGTTCCCGTCCCCGTCAACGAACCCATCCGCGACTACGCACCCGGTAGTCCCGAGCGGGAATCCGTCCGGAGCGCACTCCAGTCGCTGGAGAAGACGACCGCGGGCGAGCCGCTGGCCCTGCCCATGGTGATCGGCGGCGACCGCCGCCTGGGCGCCGGCGAGCCCATCGACGTGCGCATGCCGCATCGGCACAGCCACGTGCTGGGCACCCTGCGCAATGCCACCGCGGCCGACGCGCGGGCAGCGATCGACGCGGCGCTGGCCGCCGCTGCCGGATGGCAGGGGCTGGACTTCGACGACCGCGCGGCGGTCTTCCTCAAGGCCGCGGACCTGCTCACCGGCCCGTGGCGCGACCGTCTGAACGCCGCCACCATGCTCGGCCAGAGCAAGACCGTGCAGCAGGCCGAGATCGACGCCGCCTGCGAACTGGGCGACTTCCTGCGGTTCAACGTGCACGTCGCCCGGCAGATCCTGGCCGAGCAGCCGCTGTCGGGGCGGGGCACCTGGAACCGGCTCGACCACCGCCCGCTCGAAGGCTTCGTATACGCGATCACCCCGTTCAACTTCACCGCGATCGCCGGCAACCTCGCCACGGCCCCGGCACTGATGGGCAACACCGTCGTCTGGAAGCCGTCACCGACCCAGCAGTTCGCCGCGCACTGGCTGATGGAGCTGCTCACCGAGGCCGGCCTGCCGCCCGGTGTGATCAACATGGTCACCGGGGACGGGGTGGCGGTCTCGGACGTCGCCCTTGCCGACGAGAACCTGGCCGGCATCCATTTCACCGGCTCGACCGCGGTCTTCCAGCGCCTGTTCCGGACCGTCGGCGAGAACATCGCCGGCTACCGCGGCTATCCGCGGGTCGTCGGCGAGACCGGCGGGAAGGACTTCGTGCTCGCGCATCCCTCGGCGGACGTGGACGTGGTACGCACGGCGCTTGTCCGTGGCGCGATCGAGTACCAGGGGCAGAAGTGTTCGGCGGCCTCGCGGGCCTACCTGCCACGCAGCCTGTGGCAACACCTCAAGGACGATCTGATCGACGAGGTGGAGTCGCTGCGCATGGGCGACGTCGCCGACTTCGGCAATTTCATGGGCGCGGTCATCGACGAACGCTCCTTCGGCCGGCTGCAGGAGGTGCTGTCCCGCTCCCGGGAGGACGACGCGGTCGAGGTGCTCGCCGGGGGTACCACCGATGACAGTGAGGGCTGGTTCGTGCGCCCGACCGTGCTGGCCGGCACCGACCCGGAGCACGGGATCTTCACGACCGAGTTCTTCGGGCCGCTGCTCGCGGTGTACGTCTACGACGACGGGGACTACGACACCGTCGTCCGGCAGCTCGAGAGCGTGGCCCGCTACGCCCTCACCGGCTCGGTGATCGCCCGCGACCGCGCGGCCATCGCCGAGGCTTCCCGTGCCCTGCGGTTCGCGGCGGGGAACTTCTACGTCAACGACAAGCCGACCGGAGCCGTCGTCGGCCAGCAGCCCTTCGGTGGCGGGCGGGCGTCGGGCACCAACGACAAGGCCGGCGCGAAGCAGAACCTGATGCGCTGGACCAGCACGCGCGTCCTCAAGGAGACGTTCGTCCCGGCGACCGACTACCGCTATCCCTACATGGGCTGACCGGGTCAGAGGCCGTGGGCGGCCATGACGAGCGGCAGGGCGGCCGCCGGGAGCCCACGGCCGTCCGGCCGGCCCCAGTGGACCGTGATCTCGGCGAAGCCGAGCTCGGTGAGCCGGCCCAGCGTGTCGGCGTAGCGCCCGGCGCTCTCGAAGGGCCACCGCACGTCGAGCGCGAACTGGGCGATGCGGCGGACAGCGGTGGGCTCACGGCCCTGCTCCACGAGGGCGTCGGTGAGGCGCCGCGACTGCTGGTCGAGGGCGCTGAACCAGTCGTCCGGTTCCGCCTGGGGGCCGTACGGGCCGTAGGTCACCCAGGCCTGGCCGTGGCGGGCGGCGAGGGCGAGGGCTCGCGGCCCGGTTGCGGCGACGGTGAAGGCCACCCGCGGCTGCTGCACGCAACCGGGTAGCTGATGCGCCTCGACGGCGGAGAACCGGTCGCCGCGCACGGTCGTGACCGGCGATCGGAGCAGCACGTCGAGGAGGTCCAGCCACTCGGCGAAGCGGTCGGTGCGCTCCCGGCGGCTGCGCGGGGGTTCACCCAGGACCGCGGCGTCCGGCCCCTCGACGCCGGCGCCCAACCCGACCTCCAGCCGCCCGCCGCTGAGCCGGTCGAGCGTCATGAGCTCCTTCGCGAACGGCACCGGGTGGCGGAAGTTCGGCGTCGCCACCTGCGTGCCCAGGCGCACCCGCTCCGTGCACACCGCAGCGGCGGCGAGCAGGGGCACGCTCCCGTACCAGGGACCGTCGCTCAGCTGGGGCCAGGTCAGGTGGTCGTAGGTCCACACGGTCCGCAGGCCCGCGCGCTCGACCTGCCGCACGTCCTCCAGGAAGGCCGCGGGCGGATGCCGGTCGGGCAGCACGAGGGCCGACAGGGCCACGGTCACGGCGCCTCTTCCATCCGGCCGGCCCAGCTCCCCCGGACGTGTCCGATGTGCACCTTCATCAACCGCTCGAGGCGCTCGGCGTCGCCGGCGCGGATCA
Source organism: Streptosporangiaceae bacterium (assembly GCA_025964715.1). Classification (GTDB taxonomy): domain Bacteria; phylum Actinomycetota; class Actinomycetes; order Streptosporangiales; family Streptosporangiaceae; genus Actinomadura_C. The sequence continues at coordinate 5,570 of JAOPYH010000131.1, forward strand.
GGCGGAGCATCTCGAGGTGTTCCGCCGCGGAGCCGGCGAGTTCGCCGGTCTCGGCCAGCGGGCCGAGACCGAACAGCCGCGAGCGGGCCCGAAGCTCACCCACGAGCGTCACCAGCTGCTCGTTGCCCGCCAGGGCGAGCAACCCGAGGTGGAACCGACGGTCCTCCTCGAGATAGTTGATCAGGTCCTTCTGGCGCGCGAACTCCACGATCCGCTGTGCGACCGGCCGCAACTCGGCAAGGTCGCGCGGACCGGCGCGGCCGATCAGGTCGACCGTGGCCGGCACCTCCAGCATCAGCCTGATCTCGGTGATCTCGTCGAGTTCGCGGTCGGAGAGCTCGCGGACCCGGAAGCCCTTGTTGGGAACGGTGAGGACCAGGCCCTCCTTGACCAGCTCGAGCATCGCCTCCCGCACCGGAGTTGCCGAGACGCCGAAGCGGGTCGCGAGCGTGGGCGCGGAGTACACCTCGCCCGGGACCATCTGACCGGCGACGAGGGCGGCCCGCAGCGCGTGGATGACCTGGCTGCGCACACTGCGGCGCACGTCGAGCGAGGGCAGCTCCAGCGACTCGCTCACCGGCGGGTCGCCGCCTCGAACACCGCAGCCGCCACGGCGAGGTCCTGCCATCCCATGCCGACAGTCTTGACCAGTCGCGGGGGCCTGCCGGCCGACTCGCCGCGCGCCAGCCGCGCCAGCGGAACCAGCTGCTGGACGCTGACCGCGCCCTCGGCCATCGCGAGGACGACGTCTCCGGCCTCGCGGCAGGCGGCCGCGACCGAGTCGACCATCACGCCGCAGCGGCGCACGGTCTCGGTGTCGACCTCCCGGGCGTCGGGCTCGTGGGAGCCACAGGCGACGACGACGGCGCTGCCCGACAGCAGCCGGCCGTCGAACAGCGGCCGGCGGGCGGTGGTGCAGCAGGCGACGAGATCGGCGGCCGCGACGTCGGCTGCGGTGCCGACCGCGGCGTCGACGCCCTCACCGCGCAGCCGGGCGACGAAGGCCGCGGTCCGTTCCGGGTCCCGTCCGACGACATCCACCGTGGCGACCGGCCGAACGGCGCGCAGCGCGTGCACGTGCCCGTACGCCTGCGGTCCGGTGCCGAAGACGAGCAGCCGTTCCGCTTCCGGAGGTGCCACCAGGTCGACGCCCAGTGCCGACAGGGCCGGTGTGCGCACGTTGGTCAGCGCGGTGCCGTCCAGCAACGCGACGGGCGCCAGCGTGGCGGCGTCGAACAGCACGCAGACCGCCGCGATGCGGGGCAGCCCCCGCCGCGGGTTGTCCGGTGCGACGGTGGCGAGCTTGACCGCGGCGAACGGGCGGCCCTCGTCGGCCGGCGTACCGCCGGACGGCATCACCAGCAGCTCTCCCGCGCCGAAGGGATGAGCCGCCCGGGCCGGCTCGGCCTCGGGGTCGACGGAGCTGCGCAGTGCCGAGCGCAGCGCCTCCACCGCTTGCCGCCACCCCAGGGCAGAGGTCACCGCCGCGGCATCGAGAACGCGCATGCGGTCAGGCTCGCCGTGCGGGGGCGACCGTGACGGTGTGCAGCGCGGTGTAGAAGTCCTGCGCCGCCTTGCCCTGCTCCCGCGGACCGTAGCTGGAGTCCCGCTCTCCGCCGAAGGGCAGGTAGAAGTCGACGCCTGTGGTGGGCGCGTTCACCTTGATCTGGCCGGCGGCCAGACCGTCGGTCACCCGCAGCGCCGCGTCGAGGTCTCCGGTGTAGACGGCGGCGGCAAGTCCGTAGCGCACGTCATTGGCCTGCCGGACGGCGTCGTCGACCGAGTCGGCCTGCACGATCGCGCAGATCGGCCCGAACGTCTCTTCGCGGAGCAGATCGGCCCCGACCGGCAGCCCGTCGACGATCGTCGGCCCGACGAACCAGCCGAGGTCGGCCGCGGTCGAGCCGCCGGTGAGCAACCGGCCACCTTCCGCTCGCGCCCCCTCCGCCGCCGCGAGCACGCGGTCGCGGGCCGGCTCGTCGATGACCGGCCCGACGACGGTGGCCGCGTCGGCCGGGTCCCCCACGACCAGCTTCTCGGTAGCGGCGACCAGCGCGTCGGTGAACTCCTCGACCGGACCCACGACGACGACGCGCTTGGTCGCCGTGCACTTCTGTCCGGCGAAGCCGAACGCGGCGGCCGCGATCTGCGTTGCGGCAACCCCCGGGTCGGCGTCCGGAAGCACCAGGGCAGGGTTCTGCCCGCCCATCTCGCACTGCACCGGCACGCCCCGGCGCGCGGCCGCGGCCGCGATCCCGGTGCCGACGGCGGCCGACCCGGTGAAGGAGACGACGTCGGCGGCCTCGAGGACCGCCCGCCCGGTCTCCGCGCCACCGGGCAGCACCGCCAGCAGGCCGTCCGGGAGGTGTGCGGCGATCAGTTCGCCGAGCCGTAGCGCACAGGCGGTCGCCTGCGGAGCTGGCTTCAGCAGCACTCCGTTGCCGTAGGCCAGCGCCGGGGCCGCCTTCCACAGCGGAATGGCGAGGGGAAAGTTCCAGGGCGTGATCAGCCCGGCGATGCCGCGCGGACGCCGCCGGGTGTACGCCAGGCCCGTGCCGCCCGTACTGGGTGAGTGCACCTGGCCTTGCGGATCGAAGACCTGCTGGGCGTAGTAGCGAAGGATGGCCACCGACCGCGCGACCTCCCCGGCGGCCTCGCCGCGCGGCTTGCCCACCTCGCGGACGACGAGGTCGGTCAGCTCCTCAGCGGCGGCGGCCACCGCGGCGGCCACCGCGTCCAGGGCGCCGGCCCGTACCGCAGGCGGTGCCGCCGCCCAGTCGGGCTGCACCGCCCGCGCCCGCTGGGCGGCCTGGGCGGCGGCCTCGGCACCCGCCTCTGGCACCGAGACGACGACCTGGCCGGGCCGCTGAGGGCAGGTGGATCGGATCTGTGCCATGGGGATCTCCAGAACGCGTTCGGGTCAGAGCCGGAACCCGGCGGGGAACGGATCACGCGGATCGAGCAGGTACTGCCCCATCCCGGTGATCCACGCCCGCCCGGTCACGGTGGGCACGACGGCGGGCAGGCCGCCGACCGTGGTGGTGTCGACCAGCCGCCCGATGAACCGGCTGCCGATGATCGACTCGTTGACGAAATCGGTGTCGAGCGCCAGCTGGCCGCGGGCGTGCAGTTGCGCCATCCGCGCAGAGGTGCCGGTGCCGCACGGCGAGCGGTCGAACCAGCCCGGGTGGATCGCCATCGCATGCTGCGACCGCACCGCCGTCGAACCGGGCGCGGCCAGGTAGACGTGGTGGCAGCCGACGATCTCGGGCTGTTCGGGATGCTTGGGTGCGAGCTGCTCGGTGACCGCTCCCATGATCGCCAGCCCGGCGTCCAGCATCCGCTGCCGGACGGCCGGGTCGTCCGGTCTGAACGGGATGCCGAGCGCCTCGAGCTCGGTGATGGCGTAGAAGTTGCCGCCGAAAGCGACGTCGACCTGTACCTGGCCGAACCCAGGCACGGTCACCGTCGCGTCCAACTCGGTGGCGAACGAGGCGACGTTGCGCAACGTCACCGACTCGGCCTGCCCGTCGCGCACCTGCACCGAGGCCACGACCAGCCCGGCCGGAGTTTCCAGCCGGATCTCGGTCACCGGCTCGGTGACGGTCACCATTCCGGTCTCGACGAGCACGGTCGCGACGCCGATCGTCCCGTGACCGCACATCGGCAGGCAGCCGCTCACCTCGATGAACAGCACCGCCCAGTCGGCGTCCGGACGCGTGGGCGGCTGCAGGATCGCACCGCTCATCGCGCCGTGCCCCCGCGGCTCGTACATCAGCAGGGTGCGGATGTCATCGAGGTTGTCGAGGAAGTACTGCCGGCGTTCGGCCATCGTTGCCCCGGGGATGACACCGACGCCCCCGGTGACGACTCGGGTGGGCATGCCCTCGGTGTGCGAGTCGACGGCGGCGAAGACCCGACTGCTGCGCATGGTGGAACCCCTTGGTGGTCGGCTCGGCCGGCTCAGCGATAGCCGGCGGCGGCGAGCTTCTCGGTGTCCTCACGCACGACCTGCTCGTACTCCCCCACCAGGGGCAGCCGGGGCGGCCGGCACGGTCCGCCGTAGCGGCCGACCAGATCCATCGACAGCTTGATGGCCTGCACGAACTCCGTACGCGAATCCCAGCGCAGCAGGGGATGCAGCTCCCGGTAGAGCGGTAGCGCGGTGGCGAGGTCGCCGGCGCGCGCCGCGTTGAACAACTCGACGCAGGCCCGCGGGAAGGCGTTCGGGTAGCCGGCCACCCAGCCGGGCGCCCCCGCGATGGCCAGCTCCAGGGTCACGTCATCGGCGCCGACCAGGACGTCCAGGCCCGGAGCGAGCTCCTTGATGCGGTACAGGCGGCGGACGTCGCCGGAGAACTCCTTGACCGCCACGATCAAGCCCTCGCCGTGCAGGCGGGCGAGCAGCTCCGGCGTCAGGTCCACCTTCGTGTCGATCGGGTTGTTGTAGGCGACGATCGGAAGACCCACCGCGGCGACCGCGCGGTAGTGCTCCACGACGGCCTGCTCGTCGGCGCGGTAGGCGTTCGGCGGGAGCAGCATGACGGCGGCGCATCCGGCCTCGGCCGCGTCGGCAGCCCAGCGGACGGACTCCCGGGAGCCGTAGGCGGCGATTCCGGGCATGACGGTGAAGTCCTCGGGCGCGGCGGCGACCGCCGTACGCACGACCCGTGACCGCTCCTCCGGAGTCAGGGTCTGGTACTCACCCAGGGAGCCGTTCGGTGTCACGCCGTTGCAGCCCTCCGCTGCCAGCCAGGCGACATGCTCCGCATACCGGTCGAAGTCGACCTCGAGGTCCTCGCGCAGAGACAGCGCGGTGGCAACGAGAACGCCGTGCCAGGGGATTCGCGAGGGGGTCATGATGCTCCGTTCGGATGGATGTCTGTGTGGCGTTGGATGCGGCGAGTGGAGCCGAAAGCGGCCGGGTCGCGTGCCTACGTCTGAGACCAGTACAATTTCACATGGCACCTTGCCCGCGCAATCACTAGCCGAGGAACAGCCCGTGACCTCTTCCGACCGGCGAGCCCCCCAGCAGATCTGGATCGCGTACAACGACGCCGCCAACCGCGGAGAGCATGACCTGGCCGGCGCCTACATTGCGCCGGATCTGACGGTTCTGGTCAACGGTCATCCAGCGATCGCCTCGGCCGAAGACGATCGTGCCGTCCAGAGTGAACTGATCCGCTGTTACCCGGACTACTCCCGTTCCTACGAGTACGGGATCGAGGACGGCGACCGGGCGGCGATCGAGTGGCGGGTGCGGGGCACACCGGCCGACGGCGTGGACCTGCCGGCGCTCGACGTCTCGGGCTGCTCCCTGGTGCGCTGCGCCGAGGGACGGATCGTGGAAGCGCGGCTCTACCACCCGCCGGGGGCGCTCGACCGGGTTGCCGACCGCGCACTCGGCCGCGGATGAACGAGGATCGCGGAACGCCCGACGTCGTCGTCATCGGCGCCGGCATCGTCGGCGCCAGCTGTGCGTACTTCGCGGCACACGCCGGGCTGCGCGTGTGCGTCGTGGACCGCGGCCCCATCGCCGGTGGAACGACCGGCGCCGGCGAGGGCAACCTGCTCGTCTCGGACAAGGAGCCGGGCCCGGAACTCGAGCTCGCGTTGCTCTCCTCCGGCCTGTGGCGCGACCTCGGCGACGTCCAGGTCGCCGGCCGCACGGTGGCCGACGTGATCGAGTTGGAGGCGAAGGGCGGACTTGTCGTCGCCTCCTCCGACGCAACCATGGCCTCACTCGCCAGCCTGGCGGAGCAGCAGCGCGCCGCGGGTGTCGAAGCGGTGCCCGTCCCGGCCGGGGATCTTCCCCGGCACGAGCCCAACCTCGCGCGCGACCTCGCGGGGGGCTACCTCTACCCGCAGGACATGCAACTGCAGCCGATGCTCGGCGCGGCGGTGCTCCTCCGGCTCGCCCGCGCGGCCGGAGCGACCGTGTGCCCGGGCGAGGCCGTGACCGGCATTCTCCGCAGCGGCGACCGGGTCACCGGGGTCCGCACCGCGGCGCGCGACCTACCGGCCGGCGCGGTGGTCAACGCGGCCGGCACCTGGGCCGGGGAGATCGCCGCCCTGGCCGGCGCGCACGTGCCCGTCGCACCGCGGCGCGGGTTCATCTTGGTCACCGAGCCGCTGCCCCGCGTCGTGCGGCACAAGGTCTACTTCGCCGACTACGTCGCCGACGTCGCCAGCGACTCCGCCACCCTGCAGGCCTCGCCCGTCGTCGAGGGCACCCGCTCCGGCACCGTGCTGATCGGCGCCACGCGCGAGCGCGTGGGGTTCGACCGCACCTGGTCACCCGAAGCCGTTCGCGTGCTCGCCGCCGGAGCGATGCGCCTGTTCCCCTTCCTCGGCGACGTCGCGGTGCTCCGTGCGTACCGGGGCTTCCGGCCGTACTGTCCCGACCACCTCCCGGTGATCGGCGCGGACCCGCGGGCGCCGGGTCTGTGGCACGCCTGTGGGCACGAGGGCGCGGGCATCGGGCTCTCCGCGGGCACGGGGAAGCTCGTCGCGCAGGGCCTGTGCGACGGGCCGACCGACCTGCCCCTTCACCCCTTCCGTCCCGAGCGCTTCGAGGCACTCCCGGCATGAGCGACGAGAACGTCTTCACCTTCGACGGCCGGCGGATCGACTTCCGCAACGGGTGGACGGTGGGCGCTGCCCTCACCGCTGCGGGCGTCCGCTCGTGGCGGACCACCCGGGTCGCGGACCGGCCGCGCGGGCTGTTCTGCGGCATCGGCCTCTGCTTCGACTGCCTGGTGACAGTCAACGGCCGGCCATCGCTTCGAGCCTGCCTCCTGCCGGCCCAGCCGGGTGACGAGGTCACGACCCAGAGGGGAACGGGGCACGATGACCAGGCCTGTTGAACCAGCCTCCCGATACGACCTCGTCGTCATCGGCGCGGGACCCGCGGGGCTGTCGGCGGCGACCCTGGCCGCCGAGGCCGGTGCCTCGGTGGCGCTCGTGGACAGCGGCAGCAGGCCCGGCGGTCAGTACTGGCGCAACGCGGAGGACGACTCCTCCGCACACCTGCAGCATGCCCGCCGACCGTTCCTGAAGCTGCTGCGTCGGGCCGAGGCAGCGTCGGTGGTGCACTTCGGCCGCCACCACGTCCAGACAGTGCTCGCTGACGGCGGCGGGTGGGTGGCCCGGTGCGCGGTGGGCGACGAGCCCACCAGCGGCACCGACATCTCAACGGTCCGTGGCGACCAGATCATCGTCGCGACCGGCGCCTATGACCGGCAGCTGCCGTTCCCGGGTTGGGACCTGCCCGGCGTGGTGACGGCTGGCGGCGTCCAGGCACTGCTCAAGCAGCACGGCGTCGCCGCCGGCCGGCGCGCGGTCGTTGCCGGCACCGGACCGTTCCTGCTACCGGTGGCCGACGGTCTCCTGCGCAGCGGCGCCTCCGTGGCCGCGGTGATCGAGGCCGGCTCACCAGCCGGTTTCGCTCGCCATCCCCGAGCCGTGGTCGGCGCGCGCGGCAAACTCGTCGAAGCGGCGTCCTACCTGCTGCGGCTTGCTGTCAGCCGCACGCCGTACCGGCGTCGCCACGCGGTCGTGCGGGCCCTCGGAACCGATCGGCTCGAAGCGGTCCAGGTCGCTCGCCTCGACCGGTCCGGACATCCCGTGCCCGGCTCGACCAGCGAATTGCCCTGCGACCTGCTGGCGATCGGGTGGGGCTTCACCGCACAGCTCGAGATCCACCTGCAGCTCGGCTGCGCCGTGGGGAGGGGGTCCGACGGCGGTCTCGTCGTCGCCGTCGACGACGACGGGCGAACCAGCGTCCCCGGCGTGTGGGCGGCCGGCGAGTCCACGGGCATCGGCGGCGCCGAGCTTGCGCTCGTCCAGGGCGAGATCGTCGGACGGGCCGCGACGGGGGCGACGGTTTCGACAGGGCTTCGTGCCCGTCGCGCCGCCCTGCGTCGCTTCGCCGAGGCCCTGCACACGGTCCACCCGGTTCCACCGTTCCTCCTGGACACCCTCCCCGACGAGACGGTTCTCTGCCGATGCGAGGAGGTGACCGCCGGCGCCGTCCGTGACGCCGTTCACGAATGGGGCGCGACCGATGCGCGAACGGTCAAGCTGCTGACCCGTACCGGCATGGGTTGGTGCCAGGGCAGGGTCTGCGGGTACAGCGCTGCGTTGCTGACGGCCCAGCTGTGCGGGCGAGAGACTGCGACCGGCGACCTCCGCGCCTATGCGGAACGGCCCTTGGCCGTTCCCCTTCGACTGGGCCAGATGCTGAAGTGACGGGCTGCCCGAACCGCCCGGACGCTCCGACAGGAAACGGTCGATGACGACGGACGAGCCCGTGACGCTCGACGCGGCGGTCCCCCTCGTGCAGCACCCCCGCCACCTGGCCAAGGCCGAGGCCGGCCTTCGCCACGGCGGCGTGCACGCGATTCTCGCCACGGTGTCCTCGATCGAGGATCTCTCGACCGTGCTGAGCACTCTGGGTGCATGGCAGGCATGGGCCCGGGACCCCCGTCCTGGGTACCGGCTTGCCCGGACGGTGTCGGAGATCCGACGGGCCCGCGAAGCGGGCGAGATCGCGATCGTCTTGCATGCGCAGGGCTTGCATGCCGTTGACGCCGACCCTGGCCTCATAGAGAGCTACGCAGCGCTCGGCCTTCGCATCGCACAATTGACGTACAACTACCGCAACAGACTCGCAGATGGCTGTCTCGAGCCGGCGGACGCCGGGCTGAGCGAGGCGGGCCGGGCAGTTGTGCGTCGGCTGAACCAACTTCGCATAGTGCCCGACATCTCTCACACCGGTCCGACGTCGAGCATGGACATCATCGAGATGTCCGAGCGACCGGTCATCGCCAGCCACAGCAATGCGTGGTCGGTGGCCGATTCGCCACGCAATCTGACGGACGAGGTCATCAGGGCCGTGGCCGCAACCGGCGGCGTCATCGGCCTTTGTGCCTTCCCGTCCTTTGTCTCCGCCGAGCAGCCAACGGTGCACGATGTCGCTCGCCATGCCGTCCACATCGCGGAGCTGGTCGGGGCCGAACACATCGGCATGGGCCTGGACTACGCCGACGAAGACGAGGACGACTACGAGTTCTTCGCCTACGACGAGCGCTATTACCCGCGCCCGCCGTGGATCTGGCCGAACGGCATAGCGAGCCACGCTGACGTGCCCGTCCTCCGGGCCGCACTGCTGGCAGCGGGGTTCACAGCATTGGAAGTGGACGGTATCGCCGGCGAGAACTTTCTACGCGTGTTCGCTCGATCCTGGGGTAGCTGACCTCCGCCGCTTGACACAGAGAGGTGCCGTTAGCGAGATAGACCCGACTCGCGGGCCGCACGACGACGCCGCCGCCGCCGGCGTCGATCGCGATGTGGCGCTATCTGCGCTGCACTGTCACCCGGTCGGTTGAGCTGTTGTCGGCTGGGGTGGTGTCGGTGGGGGTCACGGTTGCGGTGGTCGTGAGGATCGTTCCGCGCGGTGCGGTGATGTGCACCAGCACCGTCACCGAGCTGGTGGCGGATGCGGCGAGGGCGCCGGCGTGGGTGCACGTGCCGGTGGAGCCGGTGTGGCGGCATGACCAGCCCCACCCGAGGGCCATCACGTAGCTGAGCCCGTGGGGCAGGCTCTCCGAGATCGTGGTGGTTCCCGCGGTAGCCGCGTTGCCGGTGTTGGTGACGGTCAGCCGGTACCAGCCGTAGCCACCGGTCGAGAAGCTGCCGTCGTGGGTGTTGGACACAGCGAGGTCGGCTCGCGGCGGCGGGTTCACGGTCAGGGTGAGGGCCTGGGTGGCGGTGTTGGCCGGGGTTGCGCCGTCGACGACCTTTACGGTGACGCTGCGTGAACCGGCAGCGCTCGGGGTGCCGGTGATGGTGCCGTCCTGATGAAGGGTGAGTCCGGCGGGCAGACTGCTGCCGGTGGCCAGCGACCAGGTGAAGGGTTCGATCCCGCCGGTGGCGGTCAGCGTTGCGCTGTAGGCGGTGCCGACCGTGCCGACCGGCAGGCTCGAGGTGTCGATCGTCAACCGGGCGGCGGGGGTGACCGGGTTGGACGCCGCCGAGGCGGGACCCGTGCCGGCGCTGTTGGTGGCGGTCACGGTGAACGTGTAGGCGGTGCCGTTCGTCAATCCGGTCACCGTGATAGGGCTGCCGATGCCGGTCGCGGTCTTCCCACCTGGGGCGGAGGTCACCGTGTAGTGGCTGATCGGGGCGCCCCCGTCGGAGCTGGGCGGAGCGAAGGTCGCCGTGGCCGAGCCGTCACCCGGGGTCGCGGTGACGTTGGTCGGCGCGCCGGGCGCCGCGACCTGCGGGCTCACGGTCAACGTCGTCGTCCCGGTGCTCGGGTCGGAGATGGAATCCCCGGAGTAGTTCGCAGTCAGGGTGTGCGTGCCGGCTGCCGGGGCGGAGGTCGTGCAGGTGGCCTGGTAGTTGCCGGTGCCGTCGTCGGTAGGGGTGAGCGCGGTGCATCCGGCGATCGCGGTCTGGTCGTCGGTGAACTCGACGGTTCCGCGCCCGTCGCTGGGTTGCACGGCTGCGGTGATCGCGAGAGTGCTGCCAACGGTCACCGGCGACGGGGGTGAGGTCGTCACTGTCGTGCTCGTCGACTGCACGATGGTCCAGAAGTTGCTGTCGGCGCTCCCGGCGTAGTCGGTGTCACCGGAGTACTCGGCGGTCACCTCGTGAACTCCGGCCGGCATCGACGAGGTAGTGCAGTTCGCCTGCCAGGTCAGGTCGCCGCCGGAGGTGAACGGTACTGCCGCGCAGCCGGGGATCGCCGTCCCGTCACTGGCGAAGGTCACCGTGCCGCGGCCGTCAGTCGGTTCGACCAGGGCGTGAATGGTCACCGCGTCACCGACGTGCGCCGACCCGGGCGTCACCGCGGTGGAGGTGGCCGCGCCGTAGGTGATGCTGATTTGCCCGTCCTGGCCGTGGGCGCCTGATGAGGAGAAGAACGGGCTCGCGACGGCGGCATCGGCGAAGGAGTAGCCGCCCCCGCCGCCGCCACCACCGCTGCCCGAGCCGTCGTCACCCCCGTTGCCGCCGCCTTGACCCAGGCCGTAACAGAGGGTGTAGCCGAAGCCGTCGTCGGCGCAGTTGTTCATTCCGGCACCGCCGCCACCGCCGCCACCGCCGATGTTCTGGTTGCCGCCGACCGTGCCGGCGGTGAGCCCGTTCAAGCCGCTGTGGGTGCCCAGCTGGTCGAGCGTGTCAGTCGCTCCGCCATAGCCTCCGGTACCCAGGCTCACCACCGCCGCCGTCCCGGCGGTGGCCGGCTTCCCGCCGTCCCCGCCCTTGCCGCCGCATTGGGGGTCGATGCCGCCGTGACCGCCGCCGCCGCCACCGCCTCCGGCGACGATCAGCGTGCTGGCGGTGGTGTGGTCGGTACCCGACCAGACGACGCTGCCCCCGCCGCCGCCCCCGCCACCCTGGGAGGCCCCGGATCCGGCGCCACCGCCTCCGCCGCCGGCGAACAGGCCGCCAGGTGCGCCGGCACCGCCACCACCGCTCACATGCCCGCCCCCGCCGACCCACATGGACAGGACCTGTCCGGGAGCGACCGGTATCCGCGCGTTGACCCACCCGGCGGCACCGCTGGAACCCCGACCGCCGCAGCTCGCGGCGTTGTACGCATCGCCGCCGGCGCCGCCTATGACGTTCAGCGTGACCTCGTGAACTCCGTCCGGAACGGTCCAGTTCTGGAAGTCGTTCGCGACCCCGAAGTCGACCTCGCTCGGGCTCGCGGCGGCCGCGGACGTGGCCGCTGCGACCGGGTAGATCAACGACCCGGCGACCAGCACCGCCGCCAGCCCGATGGGACGTCCCACCCGCGGACGCTGACGCGGACTGCGGTGCCGGTGAATGACCGCGGGAGTGAACATTTCCTTACCTCTTCTGAACTGGTCGAATGATCGGTAGGTCAGCGGGACGGGCCACGGCAAAGCGAGCGCTCAGGATGCCGTCGCTTCGACCGGGTCGGGTTGACTGAGCATCTCGATGGCCCGCGTGAGGGCCAGCCAGCCGATGAAGGCCACGCTGTCCCGACCGTCCCTGCGCACCAAGCCCTGAACCGGCGTGCCGACCGAATGAAACTCAACGACGACTCGCACTGGCGCGGATGCCGGCATGGCCCAACGATGACGTCTGAACGGCATCAATGGCTCGGTGCGGCACCCTGAGCTTTGCCCTCGGACACCCCTGACATTGGGCGGCGGCAGTCCCCTCGACGGGGCAACAGCGTCTAGGTGTACCCAGCCATCAGGTTGGTGCCAGGCGGCTGATCGGGGGAAGTCCGCCGAGAGCGCTGTGGCGGCGTCGAGTGTTGTAGTGGTCGATCCAGGGGCAAGGGCGGCGGCGCGCTCGGCGTTGCTGGTGAAGGCCTGCCGGTAGGCCCATTCAGTGGCCAGGGTTCGGTTGAGTAGCTCGACCTTGCCGTTCTGCCAGGGGCAGTGCGGCTTGATGAACTTCTGCCGCGCGCCGAGCGAGGCGCACACGCCTTTCAGGGAGTACGTGTAGGCCCAGGCGTTGTCGGTCATCACCCGCTCAATCCGGTCGATGCCGTGGGCGCCGAAGTAGACCGCGGCCCGAGCCAGGAATCCTGCGCAGGTGGTGCCCTTCTCGTCGGGCAGGATCTCGGAGTAGGCCAGCCGCGAGTGGTCATCGACGAGCGAGTGAACGTAGTCAAAGCCGGTCGGCACCGACTTGTGCCGGTGGCCGACGGTGGCCGCACGGCCATGCATGCGCCAGCCACCGCCGTCGGGAATGCGGCCGAGCTTCTTGACGTCCATGTGCACCAGCTCGCCGGGCCGGGACCGCTCGTATCGGGTCGCGGTCTGCTTTGAGGATCGGATGACCTCCCCGGTCATCGGGTCCAGCGCGCACAGCCGGGGCTGTCGGCGGCGGACCAGGACGCGGGAGACGGTGCGGGCCGGCCCGCCCAGCTCGGCGCCGATCCAGTCCGGCCCGCGGCGCTCACGGTTGCGCAGTTCGAGGATGCGGTCTTCCACCTCGGGCGCCGTCCGGGTCGGGCTGGTGTGCGGGCGGGACGACCGGTCGACCAGACCGGCCTCTCCCTCGGCGGCGTACCGGGCGATCCAGGTCCGCACGCACTTGCGAGAGAGGCCCATCGCCGCGGCGATGTGCGCCTGCCGCCAGCCGGCGGCATGCCGTTCCGCGATCAGCTTGCGGCCAAAGACGGTCGTGCGGGCATTACCGTGTGACACGGGAACCTCCGAGCAGGTGTTGGGCCTTCGACAAGCCACACCTCACTCGGAGGTTCTCCTTCGTTCAAGCGGCCCGCCCGTCAGGACGACTGACCTTGACGCCGATCGACAGGTTAGGACTCGAACACGGCTTGGATTCGAGCCTGCGTACGTTCCCGCTTGCGCCGCCGCCACCTGGGGTTTGGACGGCCTCGGCCACCAGGTTGTGAAGCGGCAGTCCCTCGGTGGTGCCCAGGTCCAGGGGTGATCGAGGCGAGATGCCCCTGCCGTCTCCAACGACCTCAACTGATCACAGCCGGGCTCCCGGGAGTTGCAAAAGAACCATTCCGGCGAATACCAGTATAAATACGATGTCGAAGATCACCCTAATGACGGCGACCGAAAGCAATCTCGCGGGCGCCAAGCCGAGGACCAAGACCGAAACGCCTGCTGCGGCACTTGGTACGCCCACAACCATTGGCCATGTTGGCCACGTGGTTAACGCCCGACCGGTCAGCAAGGCCCCGATTAAGACTAGGGCCACGGATATCGCCAGGCACCCCAGCGCGACAATGATCCAGGCAAAGCCAACGACGCCGGCGGCAGATCGGCGGTCACCGAGATCATTTCCAGCAAGGTCATCCTTAACGTCGCACAGAAGATCGGTTCGGTTTTCGCCGCCGAGGAGCCGCGCAAGCCGCCGTCCGCTAAGGAGGAAGGGTATTCGCCATTCGAATGGCAACTGGTTACGCTCAGAAGTCATGGCGATGACTGTAACCGTAGTATCCGACACTCGCGGCGCCTGCCCACCAATTTAGTCGGTGTACTCTCGCCGTTCCCCTTACCATCCGATTATAGTTCCGCCTCATGTTATGAAGGACTCTGTGGCGAATCGTCCGCCTAGTGCCTCGAGCGATAAGACGTTCAGCCTCACGTCCGATGCTCTTAGCGTACCGCGCCTGTCGAATCATTCGGGCACCTTCGCCAACAAAGCCGACCGCTCCTACGACGTCGAGCACGGCACTAGCGTAATCGTGGTCACGGTAGTCGCTGTAGGCACTAGCCGCGCTTGCGCCCGCCGCAATGCCCGCCAGCGTCCAGCCGACAGGTCCGCTAAATATCAGCGCGGCGACGCCAGCCGCAGCGCCAACCGCGGCAATTTTGTGCTTCCAGCAGTTCCAATGGAAGCCCCAGCAATTACCATCCACGTCAAACTTGTTGATTGGATCGTCGGGGTAGTTGTAGGCGTTGTCGTTGCCCCCGACGACGGGGTCGACTGAGGTGAAGCGGCCGGTGGTGCTGTTGTAGATGCGCGCGCCCATCAGTGTGAGGGCGGTGCCGGCGGTGTCGGTGGAGCGTTGTTTTGCGCCGAGCCAGCCGTAGCCGAGCGGGTCGGCGGGGGCGGCGGCGAGGCTGTTGCCGTATTCGTCGTAGCTCTGCCAGGCGTCGATGCCGTTGGCGGTGGCGCCGACCGCCGGGAGGGTGGTGGTGGTGGCGGCGTCACCGTGCGGGTCGGCGAGGGTGAGCTGGATCGATCCGTCGTCGTTGATGGCCGCGCCCAGGTCACCGGAGAGAGAATCGGTGTATCGGGTGGTGTGCGTGGCCCCGCCGCTGGTGGTGTCGACGGAGGTCGGGTTGTCGCCGCCGTCGGTGTAGTGGCGGACGATCGTTTTGGTCGTCGTGCCGGAGCCGTCCGTGGTCGTGGAGGTACGGCGTCGCCCGGCCGGGTCGAGGCCGTAGGTCTCGGTGGTCCCGTTGGAGGTGATGGCCTGGATGGCGTCGGTGTCGAAGTAGCCCAGGCTGATCGCGCCGCCGCCGGTGGGGGTGTCCGCGGCTGGGATGGTCAGCGCTCGGCCCAGGGTGTCGTAGCTGTAGCTGTCGGCTGTGTTGGTCAGCTGGTTGGTGGTCGCGGTTACCCGGTCGGCGGTGTCCGACGCCCAGGTGGTCGACCGGGTCGCCGTCGTGGCCGTGGAGCATGCGCCGGTCGTCGGGTCGGCGGGCGTCTGCAGCAGGGAGGTGCGGTTGCCGTTGGCGTCGAAGCCGTAGGTGCGGGTCACGCACGGCGTGGTGTCCGCGGACGGGTCGGTGCCGACCGTGCTGCCGGTCGTGCCGGAGGTCTGGTCTCGCACGGTGACCAGCCGGCCCGCGGGGTCATAGCTGTACCCGCGGTCGTAGGAGACGGCGGCGCCGACGGTGCTGTCGGTGAATGCGGCTCCGTCCGGGGTCCATTCCCGGGCCACCCGGCCCGCCGGGTCATACTCGCGGGACCAGGCCAGCCAGGGCGTGCTGGTGACCGTGGCCGGGGTGGTCGAGTTGTCGGTGCTGACCTGCGAGTAGCTCAGGTCGGTGAGCTGGCCGACGTTGTCGTAGGCGGCGTCCTGTTGCAGGCCGCCGGGCAGGGTTTGGGTGACGAGGTTTCCGTCGGCGTCGTAGGCGCCGGCGTAGGCCGCGCTCGATCCCAGTCCGTCGATGGTCAACGAGGTTGGCATGCCGCGGTGCTCGGCCGCGCCGTTGACGTCGGTGCCGTACCCATAGGTTGTGGCGTGGCCGGCAGCGGTCACCGTGGCGATCCGGCCGGCCGCGTCATACGCCGTGGTCGTGGTCTCGCCCTGGCTGTTGGTGTAGCTGGTGGCGCGCCCCCAGCCGTCGTGGCCGGTGACGATCGGTGTGCCGATCACCGCGCCGGTGCCGTCTACGTTCTCGACCGTGGTCTCCGCCCCGGTAGCCGGGTCGTAGAGCGTCCTGCTCGCCGGCACGGCGGTCGACCCGGACAGGCCAGTCACGGTGGTGGCGGACGTGTCGGTGCGGCCGTCGGGGAGGTAGCTGGTCGTGGTGGTGCGGGTCGTTCCGCCGGAGGTCTCCACGACCGTGGTCGGCTGCAGCAGGTAGTCGTAGCCGGTGGTGCGGGTGGAGGGCATCGTCGGCCCGGAACTCGGCGCCGCCGCCGGGGTGACCAGGCACACCAGCCCGGCCCACTCAGGGCGGTTGTCGCAGCTCGCGTCGCCGCTACCGGTTCCCGCGGCGTAGTAGTCCGTGAGCGTGGTACCGGCGTCACCGCCCGCCGAGCCCGGCTGGCGGCTCTCCACGACACGGCCGCCGGTGTCAAAGCGGACCCGGTGGACGATGTTGTCCGCCGCGTTCGGCATCACCGTGGTCGTCACCGTCGCGGCTCCGAGCGTCCAGCCCGACGTCGGGCCGGTAGCCGACGCACCGTCGATCGGGTCATACCCCGTCGTCGTCGTGGACAGCGTCGCCAGGTCGCCTGGCACTACATCCGCGGGGGTGCTCGACGCGGCGTCGGCGGCGGCGGTGCCGACCGTGACGGTCGTGGCGAGGCGATACGGCATGCCGCTGGCCGGGTTGACGTCGCCGTTGGGGGCGCCCTGGTCGTAGTCGGTGTGGCTGTGGGTGCGCACAAACTGGACGGTGCCGTCGCCGAGCACCGCCATCCGGGCCGGGGTCCAGCTGTCGGTGACGTAAGTGCCGGCCGGTGTGACCACCGCTCCGCTGGCATTCTTGATTTCGACGTTGTAGCGGGTGATGGACGCGTACTGGTCCGGATCGACGGTGGCGCCGCCGGACAGATTGGCCTCCGCGGCCTGGATGGCCGCGATCGCGCCGGGGGTCAGGGAGCGGATCACGTTGCCGTTGCCGTCGTAGTCACTCGAGCCGACCTGCCAGGCGCCGGCGCCGTAGGAGGCGGTGTCGACGGTGTAGCCGAGCGGGTCGGTGTAGGACAGCGAGGCGTAGGGCCAGTCGGCCGCGCCCAGCTGGGTGGGGTCGGTGGTCGACACCGGATGGTCCGGGCCGAACACCGCGGCGCCGTAGCTGGGTGGCGTCTGCTGCCCCCACGCCTCCACTCCCACCGTCGTCGTGGGATCGGAGTCGGTCCGCAGGTCCGGCAGGCCGGCGGTGGTGATCGTCGGGTCGATGCCGTACACGTAGCTGGACAGGGTGCTGGTTGCGCCACCCTCGCTGGCCGGGTCCCGGGTCACCGCAGCGAGCTTGGGGGCGCTCCCGGCGGTGTAGGCGAAGCGGTAGGGCGCCAGCCCCGCCGGCTTCATCGAGGTCAGCAGGCCGGTCGATCCGTAGCCGTAGGTGGTGGTGAGAGCCGCCCGGGGATCGGTGACGGTGCTCAGCCGGCCGGTGGTGTCGTAGGTGTACGTCGCGACCGGCTGGGACACCATTGCTCCGTGGGGGCCGCTGGCCGGGTCGAAGATCTCGAGGTTGATGGCCTTGACCTGGCCGGTGTAGTCGCCGGACGCCGTCGCGGTGGCAGTGGTCGTGGTGGCGTAGGTGATGTCCAGCGCCCGGCACCCCACGACCAGCGCCCCCGCGGTCGGACAGCTGATCGCCGGCTGCCCGGCGGCCACCGGGGGTACCGGGGCGACGATGCGAGTGACCCGGCCGGCGCTGTCCCAGCCGTAGGTGGTCTTGCCCGAGGCGCCGACCTCGTTGACCGCCTGCGCGGTCCACTTCGTGGCCTGGCCGGTCACGTAGGGCGCCGAGGGGGCCCAGGTGGTGGTGGTGCCGTCCTCGTCGGTCATGGTCACCGAAAGGACGTCGTCGGCGGTGTTGGGCTTGCCGTCGGCGCCCGACACATGAGACACCGAGAGAGTGGAGCCGGACAGGATCGCGTCCTCCCCTACGGGCGCGTAGTTGCCGGTGAGGTCCTGGGTCTGGCCGTTGCCGGGCTGCCGGTAGACCGTCGCCGAGCCGTCGCCGGCCAGGAAGACCAGGGTGCCGTCGACCGCGGTGTTGTCCACGATCTGCAGGCCTGCGTCACCGGCGTCCGGGCCGGTGAACTGCGCCGTCCAGCCGGGCCCGAACACCCCGGAGGCGACGTCGTTCGGGCCGGCCAGGCTGGAGTAGGAGCGGTCGATCGACAGGCTGCCGGTGTAGCCGGGCACCGACACATCGGTGGCGGAGACGTTCACCTCACCCGTCCACAGCGCCACCTGCCCGGGTCCGGCGCCGGAGGTCGGGAAGCCGTTGCCGAACGCGTGCGGCACGTGCTGGACGCTGCTGGCACGCGCCGACCAGGTGCACTGCTTGGAGGTGGAGCCGCCGGGGTAGCTGTAGGTGAAGCAGAGCTGCAGGTCCATCAGGGCCGGCAGCCGGTCGCTGCCGGTGATCGTCTTGGCGGCCGTCGAGGCGTCCCAGAGCACCGTCCCCGACAGCCCGGTGGACCCGTTGTTGACCACCGGCACGCTGATCGGATCGATGGTCCAGCCGGTGTTCTCATCGCCGCCGGAACCGGCCGCGCGCCACTGCAATGCCGCGGTCGCGCCGGCCGCGTTGCCCAGCGGCGGGGCGGTGCCAGTCACCCGGAACGTGCTCGAGGACGCGCCGCCGTCGGACGGGGAGGTCAAAGCGGCCTGCCCGTAGCCGAGGGTGTAGGTGGGGGCGTAGGCGGAGTTCACGTTGGCCGCCGACTGGGAGCGGGCCTTGATCGAGTGGCCGCCCTGGGTGTTGGGCACACTCACCGTGACCGAA
>JAOPYH010000134.1 GCA_025964715.1 Streptosporangiaceae bacterium
GTGATCGCGTACCGCTCCCGCTCCTGCATGTCCCGTAGGCGCTGCTCGGCCCGTGCCAGCCGCGAGGCCAGCTTGTCGCACGTGCACTCCGCGTCCGGGTCCTGTATCCGCGCCATGCAGCCAGGCAGCAGACACAGGGAACCGTCGGGATCCTTCCACCAGTAGCAGCCCGCTGGAACCGTGTCGGGCGTCGTCGATGCGGGCGCGTCACGGTCACCGAGAGCGGTCTGTGCGGCCGGGGTCACGATGCCTCCTTGGCGGGCTGAGTTGTGGCAGCGATGCAGTCAGGGCAGGTGACGGGGGCGTTGCGCCCCTTCTTGATCTGGTCGTCGACGCGGCGGTCCCCGACCCACCTACCGCACGCGGTGATCGAGTTGTTGATGCCCTCGACCCGTGCGGCGTGCGTGTGGCGGTCGCCGTACCAGCAGAGCCTGTAGCGGCGCGGGTAGGACACGGCGGTGGTCATGCCGTCACCCCAGCCCCGTCGATGCCGGCGCGGGTCAGCGGCTCGGTGGCTGCGGCGCGGATGCGGCGGACGGCTTCACGCATGCCGTCGTCGTCCTCGTCGTGCTGCCCGTACACCTCACGCTCGATCCGGTCGCACTCGCCCAGCACCCGGACCAGTGCGGCGGACGCGGGCGGCTCCGGCTTCTCGGTGTCCAGGATGCCGGCCAGCGCGATCGCCAGGCCGATGTCTCCGCCTGGCCGGTCCCGCCACATGACGGTCGCCTCGGTGACGGCCTGGATCCGCGCCTCGGCGGCTACGGCGCGGGCCTCGGCCTCCTGCCGGGCTTCATGCGGGGTGAGGACGCCGGGGCCGTGGCGCTGGATGACGAGCGTGTACAGCTCGGGTGACTCGGCGACCTTGACGTCGAACTCCAGCCGCGTCTCGGTGTAGTTCTTCGCGTCGCCGAGCATGGTCCGCGCGGCCGCCACCCAGTGGGCGAGGAGCTCCCGGGCCGGGGCGATGTCCATCTCGACGCCGTTGCGGAAGTCCATGGAGCGGATGCTGGTCTCGTCGAGCTGCTTGTTGATCCAGCGCTCAGCGGCGGCCTCGGCGAGAACGGCTTCGACGACGGGGCGCAGGTCCTCGGCGGGGCGGTAGTCGTCGAGCACCGCGGCAGCGAGTTCGGCGAGGGAGGCGAGCGGGTCGTCCGTCATGACTTATCTCCTGGTTTGTGTAGGTTCATCATCTCAGCAACGCCCCCCGCCCGCCAGCTTTCTGACGGGCCGGAGCCCACGAATCCGCAGGTCACGGCGGTGTGGGCAGGGTCACGCGTGCGGCGGCTGGACGTGGATCAGAGCGCCATCGACAACGAGGTACCCGGCCGCCACCAGCTCACGGAACATCTGGCGCAGGTCGCCCCACCCGCCAACGTCCGAGCCGTCCTGCGGGTCGTGATCGCACAGCGAATACAGCAGCCGGCGAACGGACGGGCTGATGCGGTCATCGGCTTCGAGCTTGTCGATCTGTTCGGTCGTGAGCGGCACAGCGAACCTCCGGTTGATCTGCGGTCGTCATCGTCATCGAGCTAGCTGGCTTGCCTGCCGCTTCTCTCGCGCACGCGCACGCACGCACTTAGGACGGCAGCAAGCGGGGAGGCTTTTCGTCTTAGCCAGCCTCGTTTTTGTCGCCAGCTCCGTCTTTAGTAACCCCGTCTTAGTAATGAGTCCGGGGTGATGAACCCTTCACGGGTGTGGTCCTCGTACTCATGAAGGGTTCACCAGTGTCGACCCCATGGAGATCATTTCTGCGGGGTGTCGTACACCGCCATGATGGTCACGAAGTCCCCTCCGTTCGGCTGCCCCTTCGGGATCCGCGTGCGCTCCCGGATCAGGTAGCCGTACTCCTCCAACTCCGCGAAGGCGAGCCGGTACGCGCGCTTGCTCTCCGCCCTCGCTCCTCGATGGCGGTTCGCCGTCTCCCACAGCCTCGCCGCGTTCGTCTGCCAGCCCGGAGGCCGGGCGACGATCTCCGCGAGGACTGATCGGGCGATCCGCCCCAGCCGCTCATCGAAGACCGACTCGTTCGGCAGCTTCACGTAGTTCGACTTCGGGTTCGAACGGTGAACTATGAGCACGCCGACGCCCCCGTCTGGCCACGGCAGAAGTTGATCTGTACAGTCAAGGCGACTCCAACGGATTGCGCGGGCGAGCACCCGCCGATCTGACAACGGCCGAGCGGCTCCAACCGCCCGGCCGTCAGTGCGTTCAGGCCCCGATGGCCTGCTGTCCGCCGGTCTCGAACATGTTGATGATGTCCGCGATCTCCGCGTACACCTGATCCAGCAGCGGGCGGTCGTCTTCGCAGTAGACGACGACCTTGTCGATCCGCGAGCCGGCCGGGCCCGGGATCTTCTCCGGCCGGCGACCGTGCACCTTGAAGTACCGGTTGCTGACGCGCGACCCGAAGCCGGATTGGAACTTCGCCACGGTGCGTGCCTTGTGGCCCTTCTCGGCGAGGAACGTGGAGGCGTACAGCGGCATCTCCTCCGGCGTCAGCTCCGGCCGCTCACCCATGGCGCGGGCGACGATGACCTTTGCCGCGGCGGTCGCGTAGACCTCGGGCAGTACGCCAGCCTTGGCGAAGATGACGACGATCTCCGCCTGATCCCGGTACGGCAGCGCGCCGGCCGCCGCGGTGATCTGCTTCGGCTGCTCGACTTCCTTGGCCGCCTTCTCGGTCACGTACCGGTAGAGGGCTTCGGCGAGGTCGACCTGGGCCTCCTCGACTTTCTTGCGCTTCTCCTCGTCGGCGATGCGGCTGGTCGTTATGTTCGCCAG
>JAOPYH010000151.1 GCA_025964715.1 Streptosporangiaceae bacterium
GAGCGCCTTGTGCGGGTCGCTCAGGTTCAGCTGGCAGACGCCGATCGACCTGCCGCCGGTGTCCCGCGTCCAGGCGAGGCTGTAGTCGTTGTAGTTGCGCAGCACCGACCACGCGGCATCGGTGGTCATCCAGGCCTCGCGGCCGAGGGTGTTCGGGAACGCGAGCGCGCGAGCGATACCCATCCGGTCCATCGCGGCGACGCGGCCTACGGCGTCCGCCGAGCCCAGCGCGGCGAGTCCCTTGACGACCCAGGGGTCGTCCTTGGCCCGGTCGCGCTCGGCCTGGAAGTTCTCCGCGTCCTTGAACTGCTGGATCATGTCGATGACCCAGTCCCGGCCGATCGGCTCCAGGAGCTCGGCCATCACCTCCGGCTCCATGTACAGGTGCGAGTCCGCGTCGAGGACCCGCCCGGCGACTCTGTCCGGAGCGGCTGTGGCCATCGGAGTTCCTTCTGTGGGAGGAGCGAGCGAGGTATCCTCGCCGCCAATCTAGCAAGCGCTTGGTGGGCCGACAACGACCGTCGACCACCGTGACCCCGGGGAGCGCGACATGGCCATGCCGACCGACATCGGCGTCGTCGACACGCTGATCGGCATCCCGAACTCCGACCGTCGGTCCTGGTACGGCCACTTCGAGTCGATGCTGAGGGACGAGGGCAGCAAGACCTTCGAGCACCCGGCCGGCTACATGTACAAGGAGACGCCGAAGGTGCGGCGCACCTCCGAGAGCGTGGTCGATCTGCTCAGGGAGATGGACCGCTTCGGCATCGAGCGCGGCCTGCTGGCCGTGGACCTGGCCGACGAGATGGTCGTGGCCGCGCTGCAGGAGCACCCGGACCGGCTGAGCGGCAGCCTCATGGTCGACCCCAATCGCGGCATGGCGGCCGTGCGCGATCTCGAACGAGCCGTGGCGGAGCTGGGGGTGGTCGCCGCCCAGTACATGCCCGCGGGCGTCGTCCCGCCCGTGGCCATCAACGACAAGATGGCGTACCCGCTATACGCGAAGTGCGTGGAGCTGGACATCGCGATCTTCGTGAACGGCGGCGTGCCGGGACCGCGGGTGCCGATGATGAGCCAGTACCCGGGCCACGTCGACGAGGTGTGCTGGTTCTTCCCGGAACTGAAGTTCGTGTTCCGGCACTGCTGCGAGCCGTGGGTCGACCTGACCGTGAAGCTCCTTCTCAAGTGGGAGAACCTCTACTACTCGACCACGGCCTTCGCGCCGAAGTACTACCCCCGCGCGATCGTCGACTTCGCGAACACCCGCGGCGCGGACAAGATCATCTACGGTGGTTACTACCCGTACGGGCTGGAGCTGGAGCGGATCTTCGCCGAGCTCCCCGAGCTCGGGCTGAAGGACGACGTCTGGCCCAAGTTCCTGCGCGAGAACGCGCTGAGGGTGCTCAAGCTGCCGGGGTGAGCCCCGGTCGCGCCTGCGGCCGTGACGGCGCGTGAGGGCCGCCGCAGCACGGGTCGATACGGTGTGCGCATGACCGAGCGGTCCAGCAGTCGCGAGGCGATCCTGGAGAAGGCGGCGTCGCTGTTCGCCACCCGCGGCGTGGCCGCCACGACCGTGCGGGACATCGCGGGGGAGGTGGGGCTGCACTCCGGCAGCCTCTACCACCACTTCGAGTCCAAGGACGCCATCGTCGACGAGCTGCTCCGGGGCTACCTCGACGACCTGCTCGCCGGCTATCGCGTGGTCGCCGCGGAGGACCTGGATCCCAAGGCCCGGCTCGAGCGGCTCGTCCAGGTGTCGCTGGACACGGTGGCGGCTCATCCGCACGCCACGGAGATCTACCAGAACGACTTCAACCTCCTGCGGGAGCAGCCCCGATTCGGCTACCTCAAGACCGCCGCTGCCGAGGTCCAGCGGGTATGGCTGGACGCGATCGTCCTCGGTGCCGACGCGGGCTACTTCCGCTCCGACATCGAACCGCGGATCCTCTACCGCGTCATCCGTGACGTCGTGTGGTTGTCGGTCCGCTGGTACAAGCCGACGGCCGCGTACGGGATCGGACAGCTCGCCGACGACTGCACGTCCATCCTGCTCGACGGCATCTCGATCAAGCCGCGCCGCCGCCGCTGAGACGGTCAGGGAGAAACTTGCGTCGCGCCCGGGGACCGGTCCGGAGCCGGCCGCAGGGATCAACCGTCACTGGGGGTGTCGAGGACCTCGGCGAGGTCGTAGCGGACCGGGACGTCGAGCTGGTCGTCGGTGCAGCTGCGCGGCTCGCGGTCGGGCTGCCACCGCAGGAAACTGCCCGGTGTGCCGCAGCCGCCGTCCCTTCAGCTGGTCGTACTTGATCTCGACCACCGGCTCCGGGGCAGCGGCACCCGGGAGGGGTCCTTGCCGGCGTTCCAGCGGCTGACCGCGACCGGCATGCGGTGCTCCCCGTCCTCCTCGGTCTGCGCGTTCGCCCACGACTGCCACGGGTGCTCGGCAGCTGGCCGTGCCAACGCCAGTGGCACTCGGCCGGCCGGACGAGGGCTACCCGTTCGGCTGGGCGGTGCAGGAGTGGCTGCCCGGCGAGAACGCCAACAGCACCCTGCGCAACCTCACGTGGGCCGCGATGGACCTCGCCGCGTTCATCACCGCGCTGCGCACCGTCGACACCCGCCAGCGCCCCGCACCGACTGCCGGGCACCCGCGGTGTCCCGCCGCCGAACGGGACGACGGCGTCCGGCAGGCCTCTGCCGCCGAACTGAGCGACCGGATCGACGGCGCGGCCGCGCTGCGCTCCTGGGAGCAGTCGCTGGCCGGGCGGGTCCACGGCGACCTGCTGCCGGGCAACCTGCTCGTCGCCGAGGGCTGTCTCTCAGCCATCCTCGACTACGGCGGGCTCAACGCCGGTGACCCGGCATGCGACCTGAAGCTTGCCTGGAACCTGTCTTCCGGGGACAGCCGCCGCACCCTTCTCGCCGAACTCGAAGCGGACGACGTCCCGCGCCTGCGCGCCCGCGGCTGGGCACTCTCCCAGGCGCTGATGGCACTGCCGTACTGCTGGCAGAGCAACCTCGGCATCGTCGCGCAGGCACCCCCAGGCAATGGACCTCATGCTGGCCGACGACCAGGACTGGCCGACTCCATTCACGTCCAGGACGACGACCGTCGACCGGAAACGCCGCAGTTAAGTGAGGCCCGCCGACCAGGCCCCGAACGTTTGCCGGCGGGCCTGCTCGGAGGGATGGCGAGGGGAACGGTGATCATCCAATCGCGGGCCAGGCCCCCAGACGACCTGCACGTCGCCCGCGAGGTCTCGACCGTCCTCGATCGCCGCGGGGAGCTCTCCAACCCGCCGGTGTCGCTGGCCGTCTCGGACGCGGTCGCCCGCGGCATCGCCGGCCTGTTTGCCGGTCCGACCGACTCCGGACAGGTGATAGACCGACTGTTCCGCACCGGGATGACCGACGCCGAGACGCTGATCGAGGCGGCGCGCCTTGAGCAGGGCTACGCCTCGCCGGAGGGCCACGCGGCGCTGCACTGCCTGATCGGCTGGGCCCGGAGCCGCGCCCAGAGGACCGCTCACCCGGCCGGCGTCGACCAGCATCGCCGCCTGCCGTCGGAACTCCTCCGAGTACTTGCTGACTCTCCCCAACCGGGGCCTCCTCCCTGGCTGCTGCCAAGTCTGGATGGTCCGCCCCTTGTTCCGTGGAGTCGGATTGTTGGATCTTCGTGCCACCTGACCCCTGAGG
>JAOPYH010000196.1 GCA_025964715.1 Streptosporangiaceae bacterium
CCAGGACCGGCACCCCGGCCGCACCCTCCGGTCCCCGCCCGCCCACGGCGAGGGCGGCAGCCACGAGCGGCTGCACGGGCGGCGGAGCGGTGACGGCGAGATCCGCGCGACCGGCCGCGGCCACCACGCGCGCCATGCCGGGATCGGTGAGGACGACGTCGAGCACGCCGCGCAAGGTCACGGGTTGTCCACTCCTGGGGTCTGTCGGCCGCGCGCGCCGGGCGGAATCCGCGCCGGGCCTGGCTCCCAGGCTAGCCCGCGGTGCGAAACCGGGACCGTCAGTTCGTGAGCGCCCTGGCCACTCGACCCACGGGTTCTTCCGCGTCGATGGCGGTGAGCGCCTTACGCAGCATGGTGCTCGAGGTGTGCATCGTGTACGGGAAGTACCGGACCTCCACGCCGACGCGGGCGAAATCCCGCTCCAGGCGCTCACCCTTGGGCGTACCGCGCCAGTCGTCGCCCTTGAAGATGACGTCGAAGCCGACCTGGCGCCAGGTGTCGATCTTGTCCGGCAGGACCTCGGCGTGGACGTCGTCGACGAACCGCAGCGCCCGGACGATCTCCAGGCGCTCGGCCAGCGGGATGACCGGCGGACGTCCCTTGCTCAGCACGAGCATCTCGTCGGAGACCACGCCGGCGATGAGCCGGTCACAGTTCTCGGCGGCATGCCTGAGGATGTTCAGATGGCCGATGTGGAACAGGTCGTAGGCACCGGGTGCGTATCCGATGACGGTCATCGTCCTCCCTCCGCTGGTTCGGCTGGCCCCGATCGGAGTCCTCCCGTGACCGTAAGCAGGATCCGATGACGGTGCGTGGTCGAAGGCCCCTGCTTCATCCGTACGTGCGACGTCCGGCGGGCAGCTGCGCCGCCAGCGACGTGACCGCCGCCGATATCTCGGCGACCGCCCGCTCGTAGGCCGCGATCCCGCTACCGTACGGATCCGCGATGTCGTCCTCCGCCCGCCTGTCGCGTCGAGGTCGGGCCAGCGGCGCCTGAGCGGTCAGGGCCGACAGTCGCTCGGCTGCCGTCGTGTAAGCGCCCCCGGGTTCGGCGAGAACAGCCAGATCGGTGAACTCACGAAGTGTGAACGTGCGCCGAACGGCTGAGGGAACCGAGGAGACGACGGCGGACCGATGGATCCGGGTCATCGTCAGGATGAGGTCGGACTCACCGATCATCGCGCTGGTCAGCTGGCGCGCAGTGAAGTTCGGGAGTTCGTCGCCGAGCGCCGATGCCATGTCGGCGTCGAAGGGTGCGCCGGCGCGGGCCCGCACTCCGGCGCTCCCGACCCGTACCGAACCGTCCGATCGGAGGGCGCCCTCCAGCAGCGACGCGGCCGCCGGGGACCGACAGATGTTCGCGGTACAGACCACGAGGACCGAGTACGGCCGGGCCTCCGGACGTGCGGGCGCGCTCATCGGCACCGCTCCTGACCGCCGGCGCGCACCGCCGTGGCGGCGGGCTGGGACATTGGGACCGACGGGGAGATCTGGCGCTCGGGCTCGGGGGGACGGCGACCGTCATCGATCCGGGGCATCGGCTCGCCGTCCGGCAGGACGTCCCAACCGGGATCCCCGTCGCCGTCGTATCGATAGGTCTCCTCCTCGCGGCGGACCTGGTTGAGCACGATGCCCAGGACCCGGCCGCCCACCTGCTCCAGGCTGCGGAGCGCCTCGGTGAGATGGCGTCGATGGGCACGGGTGACGTTGGCCACGATCAACGTTCCGTCGAGCTGGCGGGAGAGGATCACCGCGTCGGCCACCGGAAGGACTGGCGGGGTG
The DNA here is from genome assembly GCA_025964715.1 of Streptosporangiaceae bacterium. Classification (GTDB taxonomy): domain Bacteria; phylum Actinomycetota; class Actinomycetes; order Streptosporangiales; family Streptosporangiaceae; genus Actinomadura_C. The sequence continues at coordinate 1,783 of JAOPYH010000196.1, forward strand.
TCGATGACCACGTAGTCGTACCGGGCCCGCAGGTCGCGCAGCAGCGCGGCCATCTGCCTCGAGCCGAGCAGCTCGCTCGGGTTCGGCGGCGCGGAGCCCGCCGGGAGGACGTGCAGCCCGGCCGTGCCCCATTCCTGCACGACATCGGCGACCGACGCCCGGCCGAGCACGACGGTCGTCAGCCCCACCGCGCCCTCCAGCCCGAGCAGGCGGGCGATGGCCGGACGCCGGAGGTCGGCGTCCATGAGGAGCACCCTCGCCCCGGTCTCGGCGAGTACACGCGCCAGGTTCGCAGCGACGGTGGACTTGCCCTCCGCCGAGAGCGCCGAGGTCACGGAGACGACCTGCACTCCCCCTGCCCCGTCGGCCACATCCGCTGGCAGCCCGAAGAACTGCAGATTCGTCCGCAGATGACGGAACGCCTCGGCGTGGGCGCCGTGCGGGTCGGTCTCGGCGAGGACGGGGTGCCCGGCGTCACGTTTCCGGGCCGGGATCGAGGCGATGACCGGCAGGGGCGTGAGCTGGGCGACCACGTCGGCGTCGCGCACCCGCGTGTCGAGTCGTTCCCGGGCGTACGCGCCTGCCAGACCGGCCAGCAGACCTGCGACGAGACCGACGGCCAGGTCGAGTGGCACCTTCGGCGACGAGGGAGCGGTAGGCACCTGGGCCGGTGCGACGGTCACGGCGCGGACCGTGGGCTTGCCCTGGGCGTTCCGGGGGGCCACGCCCTCGACGACCTGGGACAGGCTGGTGACGACGGCGTTCGCGAGCCGCGCGCTCGCTGCGGCATCGGTGTCGGTGGCCGAGACGTGGATGATCGCGGTGTTCGCCGGCGCCGAAGCCGTGATGTGACCGCTCAGCGCGGGTGCGCTGTAGGGCAGGTGCAGCTCCGCCACCACGGGCTGGAGCACGGCCGGCGTGTTCGCGAGGAGCGCGAACGAGGCCACCTGGTCCTGCGTATAGGTGGAGCCCTGGACGAGCTCCGAAGCAGAGTTCCCGAACTCCAGCGAGAAGAAGACGGTCGACGTCGCCCGGTACGTCGTGGGTGCGGTGAAGGTCCACGCCCCCGCAGCCACCAGACCGAGCAGCGCTCCAACCGCGATCCACCGCCAGCGCCCACGGACCACGTCGAGCAGCCCTCGAGATCTCATGGTCTCCCCATCCGTCGGAGCACGGACCACCTGTCCGTTCCACCTCGAACCTCGCGTCGCCGAAAGGCCCGCGCCGTCAAGTTTGTCGGTCAGGACGGCAGAACACGCGCGCGCCCACCCGAAAGGGGCAGACCCCACTCGGGCGCCCGGTCAGCCGGTCCGTCGAAGCCCGGGGGCGCACGGCGGAACGCGAGGACCCACCAACGGGTGAGGTCGGCGAGTGGGGCTCACCCCCGGCCTCATCCCTTGTGAGGAGCGGCGGGACCGTTCGGCGCCCGATCCGGGCCCTCGGGCAGGGACGATGGCCAGGCTCACGACAGCACCCACGACCGGAAGGAGCCGACGATGTACCCCGCGCAGTACCTTGCCGCCATCCTTCGCCGTTGGGTCTGGGTTCTTGCCGCGGGCACGGCGGGTGCCGGCATCGGGCTGCTCATCGTCGCGCAGACACCCGTCACCTATTCCTCTACCGCGTCACTGTTCGTCGGGGTGTCGCACGTCGACGCGGCCGGGCACCTGGGGCCGAGCTCGCAGGTCGCGAACACGCTGCTCCCCTCGCTCGCGGAGCTCAGCCACTCCGCGGCGGTCCTCCAGCCGGTCATCGATCGCCTGCATCTGCCCACGACCCCGGCCGACCTCGCCGCCGATGTCGACGCGCAGGTCCTCAGCGCCACCTCGCTCCTGCAGCTCACGGTGACAGCGCCCGACCCGGACGGGGCCACGACGGTCGCCACAGCGGTCGCCGAGCACCTCCGGACCGAGGGCGCCGCCCTGTATGCCGACACCCAGACGGCAAACGTGAAGAAGTCGCCCCTCGTCATCCGCATCGTTGCGCGTCCGGTCCGGCCGAGCGCGCCCGCGGGTCCCCACACCAGCCGGTTCGTCGTCGTCGGCCTGACCATCGGACTGCTCGCCGGTGCCGTCAGCAGCGGTTTCCTGGCGCTGGCACATCCACTCGTGGAGGACGCCGGCAGCGTCCCCGACCCCGGGCAGGGGGCAGTGGTCGAGGTCGTCGCCCGGACCCGCACGCGACGGCGCCGCCCCTCGGCCTCGTTCGGCCGCGCGCAGAGCGTCGAGGCGTTGCGGTGGTTCCTGCAGTCCGCCGGCGCGGCGCGCGGGCCGCGCATCGCCGTGGTCGGGGCATCGCGGACCGCGGATCAGCTCAGCCGGGAACTCGGGTGCGCGCCCGGAGACGGCCGGACCTCGTTCCGCCTCTTCAACCCACGGGAGCTCCGGCGGGGAGCACTGACGGCGGGATGCGATGGGCTGGTCCTGGTCGCCCGGAGCGGTCGCAGCGGCCGGCGCTGGCTGCAGGAGCTGCTCGCCGACGCACGCAGGACGGGGGTTCACGTCGTCGCCGTGGTCGTGGACGGCGTCCCGGCGCCCGATGCGAGTCGGCCGGCTCGTTTCCTGGCGGCCCTCCGGGGGCTCCCGACTCCTGAGTGGGCGCACCCAGCGAGTTCCGGCGGCAGGCCGGGACACCTGACGGCGATCGCAGCCCTCGTCCTCCTGGGGATGAATCAGCCGCTCCCCGGCGCCACCAGCACGGGGTTGATCGCCACAGTCGCCCTCGTGCCGGTGTGGGCGGCTGCGGTTGCGCGGGCCCGCGGAGCGACCGTCATCTTCTTCCTGGCCGTCGTCGGCCTCCTCTCCGGGATCCTGCTCACCGTCGTCTCTTCCGTCGACCACCAGGTGGCGACACGGCACGGCGTGGAGCTGTCGTTCGCAGTTCTCACCGGGCTCGGCGGGATCGGACTGGTGGTCTGGGCTCGCACGGTCCTGTCGATGCGCGTCCTGGGATTGGCCTTCGGTGCCGGGATGCTCGTCGCAGGAGCCCTCGCCCCGGCGACCGTCGACGTCTACAAGTTCCAGTTCGCGCTGCCCGTGACGATCATCGTGCTCTCGATGCTCAGCGACCGGGCGGGCCGCACGGCGCTCCGTGCCACCCTGCTCGCGTTCGGCGTCCTGGCCGTGCTCGACGTCGCCGGCAACGCGCGGAGTGCGTTCGGTCGCTGCGCCATCGCCGCTGCCCTGCTGCTGTGGCAGATGCGGAAGCAGTCCTCCAGCCGCAGGGCTGGTGCCGGAGCCGACCTGCTCCTCCTGGCTGCGGTGGGAGTCGGCGTGTATTTCGCGGCGACCGAACTCCTTGTATCCGGCGCCCTCGGCGCCGAGGTCCAGGCCCGAACAACCCAGCAGATCGCCCAGAGCGGCTCGCTCCTCCTCGGCGGCAGGCCGGAGTGGCTGGCGACGCTCTCGTTGATGACCGCGCATCCCTTCGGCTTCGGAATTGGCGCCGTTCCCAACGCCGCCGACGTGGCCACCGCCAAGGCGGGCATCGCCGTCACGCACATCCCGACCATCAACGGCTACATCGAGCACTACCTGTTCGACGGACGATTCGAACTGCACTCGGTCGTGGCCGACCTGTGGGTCAACCTCGGGCCGGCCGGCCTGCTGCTCGGTCTGGCGATGGTGATCATCATCGTCGGGGAGCTCGTGGTCCTGCTCAGCCGCCGGGCCGCGCCTGCTCTCGTGTGCTTCGCGGGCGTGACGGCCCTGTGGTACCTGGCGTTCGGGCCCGTGTACTCGAACATGGTTGACGTCGCCTTCGCGGTCGGCTTGCTGATGTCGCTGCGTACCCGCCCGATCGACGGCACGGACCCGGGCGACGACCGCGTCGGCACCCCCGGCGCCGCGACGACGCTCGCGCCGCTGCCGCAACTCCTGCACCAACCGAGCTGACCGGCAACGTCACGGTTCAGGTCTCGGCCGGTTGCGGACCGCCCGGGCTTTCGACGTCGTCACCGAACAGCCAGGCAGCCGCGGTGAGCCGTCCGTCGGTCTGGGGCAGGTCGGCCAGCACGGAGGAGACCTGCCGTTGCCGCGCCAGCAGGTTCGTGACCTCCTCCGCCACCTCCTCGCCCGTCGAGTTGGCCGCGAGGACGGCGTGACCGTGGTTGCGCAGCCACTCGGCCAATCCGGTCTCTTCGGTCGTCACGATCGAACACCCGTGCGCCAGCGCCTCGACGACGGGCAGGCCGACCTGTTCCCGCCAGGTGGCGGTCCGTTGCGAGAGCAGCACGACGACCGACGACCTCCGCAGCGCCGCGTGCACCTCCGACCGGGGTGCATCCACGACCACGACCACTCCCGGGAACTTCTCGGCGAAGTCGCGGACCATGCTCTCGAGCGGTCCGCTCCCCATCACGGTGAGTCGAGCCGACGGCCACCGGCGCACGACCTCCGGCCAGGCGTCCAACAGCTCGGGCAGCCCCTTCCGCCCGTGGAAGGCCCCGAGGAAGAGGACGTCGTCCTCCCCCCGCGCGGCGGCCGGAGGACAGCTGCACGGAGCCGGCACGGCCGGGATGCGGGCAGTGGTCGCGGTGGCCAGGTCCCGCGCGAGCAGCGACCCGTAGAGCTCCGCCGCGGCGTCGGTACCGAAGGCGATCCGGTCGACATTGCGCGCTGTGTAGCGGGCGAGGCCCCACTCGGTCCGGTTCCGGAGGCGCCGCCGCCAGGGCCCCTCGGTACCCGCGAAGGGATTCCGGTTCTCGATCGCGTAGGCAGTGATGACCAATGGCCGGCGGCAGATGCGGGCCATGATCTTCGCCACGGTGATGGCCACGGCGGATCTGCGGAGCGCGGACCGCATGAGCGGTTCGTTGATCTCGAGCGCCTCGATGCGAGATCTCACCAGCGTTCCGGCGAGGGACAGCAATCCGCCGTCGATGAGATCCAGACCGGAGGCGAGCGAGGAGTCGAAGTCATACCGCCGGCGCGCGTACAGGATCGACGCGGGGCGGCCCTGGTGCGCGCGCTCGAGGTGCGCGCTCCGGAGGGTGGTGTAGACCCGTGCCCTGCGGTACTGCGTGGCCCTCACGAGCGGATGGTATTCGCGAGCGTCGACCTTCCGGCATTCCGGCCGGTCGACGTCACCCCCGAGGCGCAGGTTGATACCGTGGCGAGCCCATCGGTGCCCACTCCCGGCACGGGAGCGAGTGAATGGGAAAAGGAAAGGACGGCGGGCCGATGAGGGTGCTCCAATCCTTTCCTGAGCCACGGCCCACGACCAATCCCTACATCATCCTTCTCCGCAGGGCGCTCGACGATCTACCCGGCCTGGAACTGCAAACCTTCAGCTGGAAGAGAGCACTGATCGGCCGCTACGACGTGTTCCACACGCACTGGCCCGAAGTTCTACTGTCGGGTACGAGTCGTCCGAGGACGGTGCTGCGGCAATTGTTGTTCCTCTTCCTCCTGGCGCGATTACACATTACGTCGGTACCGGTCGTCCGGACTCAACACAATGTCCGCCCCCAGGAGAGAATGTCACGCTTCCGCACGGCACTGCTGCGACTCCTCGACCGCCGGACCGCCGTGGTGATCCGGCTCAACGACGAGACGCCACCGCCCGCGGGAAAGCCGTTCGTGACCATTCCGCACGGCCACTACAGGGACTGGTTCGCCGCCTATCCCGAGCCGGACCCCAGGCCGGGTCGGCTGGCGTTCGTCGGACTCATCCGGCCGTACAAGAACGTCGAGGGGCTCCTGACGGCGTTCCGGTCGGCCGCCGAACGGTCCCCGGCCGCGAGCCTGGTCGTGGCCGGACTACCGGCGACACGCCAGCTGGACAGTGACATCCGCGCGGCTGCCACCGGTCTCGATGCCGTCTCCCTGGAACTCGACTTCCTGACCGACGAGCGGCTCGTGGAGGTGGTCGGCCGTGCCCAGCTCGTCGTTCTCCCCTACCGCGAGATGCACAACTCCGGTGCCGCTCTGATGGCTCTCTCGCTGGACCGGCCGGTGCTCGTGCCCGACAACGCGGTCAATGCCGAGTTGGCCGAGGAGGTCGGCCCGGACTGGGTGCTTCGCTATAACGGGGAGATCTCCGGGGACCACTTGCTGGAGGGGCTGCGGGCGGCGAGCACGATTTCCCGCGGGACCACTCCCGACCTCTCGCACCGCGGCTGGGAGGACACCGCGTCCGAGCACCTGGCGGCCTATCGTCAAGCGCTCAGCCGCAGGCGTCGCGCCCGGGTCGGCTGACCGACCGGCACCCCCCGCCCCGTCCGTGGGCAGGGACGGAACCTCTCAGCCCGGGACCTGCGACATCCGGCGGTACTCCTGGTAGACGCCGCCGAAGGCCCCGGCGAGCATGCCGCCACCCCGCACCAACGTGCGCAGTCCGCGCGCCCGATGCGCGGTCGACCCGGTGAGCACACCGACGCACCAGCGCCCGGCGCCGACGGCGACCCGGGACAGGCCCCGCGCGACGCTCCTGAGCCGTGCGACCAGCCGGCCGGCGGGCGTGCGCGCCAGAGCGAGGTCCACCCGCGCTCCGGAGTTCCCGTAGCGGAACGAGCGGCGCAGCACCCAGTCGCGGGACGTCCGCGCCGGGGGCACGTGGTCGGTCACCACGGCCTCCGCGCACCAGACCATCGTCGCGCCCGTCGCGGCGAGGAGGCGGGTGAACAGCGTGTCGCTCCCTCCGCTGAGCCCGAACTGGGGATCGAACCGCAGTCCCTCTGTGCGGACCACGTCCATGTCCAGCAGCAGGTTGTTGGAGGCCGCCACCCTGATGCGGGTCCCGCTCGGTGGGCGGCGGCGCTCGAAGAAGCCGCCCGCAGCGACGAACGGGTCCAGGGGCGCGGCGAAGTCGGAGACGACGGCACCGGCGACGGCTGCGGCCGACGTGCGCGCCTGGAGATCCAGCAGTGACCGGAGCCACCCGTCATGGGGACGCTCGTCGTCGTCGATGAAGACGAGGAAGGCCGATTCCGCCGCCTCGGTGAGCGCCCGGTTGCGGGCGGCGGCGATTCCGGGCTCGGGTTCCACCACGTAGCGGACGCCGCTGCCGGCGAACGGCGCCACCACCGCCCGGCCGCCGCCCACCGGGTCGTTGTCCACGACGAGGACGTCGATCTGCAGCGCAGGGGTCGCCACCTCGCGCGCCTGCTCGACCAGCATCGGCAGGACCGCGGACAGGTCGTCGGGTCGGCGGAACGTGAGCACGGCGATGGTGCAGCGAACCGGAGCGTACGCGGCGGTCATGCCGTCCTCTCCCCGACGATCAGGGCCGCCATCCGGGTGCGGTAGCGAGCGGGATCATGCCGCCGCCTGGCCTCCGCGGCATCAGCCGCCGCCTGCACCGACAGGCGCGGCCAGCCGGCGATCACGCGCTCGATCGCCGTGGCCCAGTTGTGCACGTCCCCCGGACGAGCCGGCAGGACCGAGTCGTAGCCGGCGCCGGCCTCACGCAGCCCGCTGCTCCAGCTCAGCACGACCGGCCGGGCGGAGAGGACCGCCTCGACGGCGGTGTTCCCGAACGGCTCGTCGAGAACGGAGGGGATCAGTGCCACGTCGGCGGACCCCAGGAAGTCGAACACGTCGGAGACGAAGCCTCGGAACTCCACCCGGTCGGCCAGCCCCTCGGCCCGCACCTGCTCCTCCAGTCGCCGGCCGAAGTCCTCGTTCCCGGCGAACACCGAGCCGGCGAGCGTCAGATGCGCATCGACGCCGCGACGGACCAGCTCGGCCAGGGCCGCGATGGCGACCTGTGGACCCTTGCGCGGCGAGAGCCGCCCGACGTACGCGAGCCGGACCGGACCCGAGAGCTCTGTCCGCGCCGGTGCGGAGGTCAGGGGGCCCGCCACTCCGTTGTAGACGACGACGGAGCGGTGCCGGGAGAGCGGAACGGATCGGCAGAGGACGTCCTGGCTGTAGCGGCTGTTGAACACCACGCGGTGGGCCAGGAGGGCGGGTGCACCCAGCAGGCCCCGAACGATGCGGGGCGCGCCTTGTTCGGCCTCGTGGACGTGCAGGACGACGCGACGACCGGCGAGCCGTGCCAGCGCCACCGTCAGCGGGACGATGACCGTGCTGACGTACACGCCGGCTCCCCCCTCCCGTCGCAGGAGCCGCCACATCGGTACGAGGCCGACGACCGCGTCGCGCACCAGCAGGACGAGACCGCGTGCGGTGAGCGAGCTCTTCCGCACGACGGGCATCCGCTGGAACCGCACCTCGGCGCCTGCCTCCTCGAGCTCCCGGACGAGCGGGCCGGGCGCCGGCAGGACGACGACGACGCGGACGCCCGAGTCGACCAGCCCGCGTACGGATTCCGCCACCATCCGGTCCGATCCGTACAGCTCCGCGCCCGGATGGACGACCAGCACCGACCCTGCCCGCGGTGGGACCCCGGACGGGCGGGCACCGAACAGCGCCATCAGGGCGACGGCGAGCCCGGCCGCGGAGCCAACCAGCGCGGCGATCGCCAGTCCGGGATGGCGCACCAGCTCACGCCGGCCGCCCCGGAGCAGGATCTCCCAGGTCACCGATGGCGTGCTGCGGATCCAGCGGAGGATCCGCCGTCTGGGCAGGTGCCGCGCGGCGAAGCCCAGCCGGTTCCGGCAGTTGTACCGGTAGTAGAGGGTTGACTTCCCTGTCCCGGACGGTGATTCCTGCGTGCCTCCTGCGTCGTGCACGGCGAGCAGATCCCGCCGCACCACCAGCGTTCCACCGGCCGCCAGGCAGCGGTGACTGAGGTCCAGGTCTTCCCAGTACAGGAAGTAGGACTCGTCGAGGGGCCCCACACGCTGCAGGAGTTGGTCGTGGACGACCAGGCATGCGCCGCTGACCCACTCTTCCGACTCTCCGGTGGGCACCGGGCGCCGGCGCGCGGGCAGAGAGCCGGCGGCTGCGGCGCAAGCGGTGCCGCGGATCCGGCCACTGTCGAGGAACACCCGCGAGCCGTCGAAGAAGACGGCGCCGGAGGACGACATGATCCGGGGTGAGATGAGCGCCATCGGCTGCTCGAGACTGCTACGCCGTAGCTCGGCCACGACCTCCGGCGTCACCGTGGCATCGGGATTGAGGAGCAGGTAGCAGCTCACCCCGAGCGCGCGGGCGCGCCGCACCCCCGCGTTGACGGCTGCCCCGAAACCCCGGTTGTCCGGCAAAGCCACCAGGTGCCAGCCCTGTGCCCCGCAGAGTTCGGACACCGCTGCGTATTCGTCCTGGGACGAGAAATTATCGACGATCACCACCTCGACCGGGATCTCGCCCCATTCGATCGGTGCGAGGTTGTCCGCGAGCAGCCGGTGCGACCGGAAATTCACCACGATGATCGCCATCGTGGCGCCGTCGCGGCACGCGTTGGATTCGGCCTCTGCGCCGGTGGTCACCACATCGGCCGACGAGCGAGCGGATTTCTCATGCACGCCGACGCCGGCCCCCTCGAGACGCAGTTTCCGCGACCCCTCGTGGCCTTCGCGGAATAGCCCATGATGCCAGCTTCAACGACAGGTCCGGACGCGGAAGACCGATCACTCACCCGCTGTAGGGAGTGGTGACCCGCGCAACTTCCGAGCCACGAAGACGTAGTTCGCGAGGACCTGGAACACGGCCACTCCGATCACCGAGCCGATCACCGGTCCGGCCGCCCCCATCAGCCCGGCCAGATACCACGACGATCCGAGGTTCACCGGCAGCATGAGCACGATCATCAACGCCTGGAATCGCAGCCCCGGGACATCGGTCATGTACATGCCGAGCGGGTATTTGACCCCTTGGAACGTCATCAGGGCGACAAAACTGACGACGAGCGAAAGGTGCAGTGTGATATCCCCGCCGGAGGCTAGTGCACTGAGGAACGGCGAGAGGACGGCGATCGCGATCGCGGCGAGGGCGGCACCTGCACCGAAGTACCCGGCGACGGGGAGCGGGGAGTTCGAGGAACCTTGTGCCCGACCCCGCGCATAGATCGGCCAGAGGGTGACCCCCGCCGCACTGATGACCGCCCAGATCGGGGTGAACATCTGCGAGGCGAGGTTGTACTCGGCCAGCACATCGGCGCCCGCACGGTGGCTCAGCACGATCCGGTCAGACTGCATGGCCAAGGGCAGCGCGATCATCTGGATCAGCATCGGCCACGCCAGGGAGAACACGGGATTGCCGTGCTCGGTGCGAATTCGTGGAACACGGCGAAGAGCGGTCATGACCGCCGGCGATGCCTTGCGCGCGGCCACGGCGAAGCAGACGCCGGCCAGCCCGAGCGTCACCGCATAGGGCAGCACTGCCAGCCCGCCCCCCACGGGGACACGCCACCAGAGGAAGAGCAGCAGCAGGACCAGGACGACCGGGGTCTGCAGGCCGTTGATGATGATCGAGACGTGGTTCTTCCCGAGGCCAGCGAGCATCCGTTGCCCGATCCCCAGCGGCATGGCCAGGGCGATCAGCAGGAGACAGCAGAGCGCGGCGAGGGGCCCCGACGTCACGGACAGGCCGGCCCCGAGCAGGGCGGGCCAGAGCCCCAGACCGGTCAGGACGAGCGCGATCGCGGCCAGCACTGCAGCGGAGGCGAGCAGGACCCGGACGGCGGTGACCAGGGTCTTGACGACCGCATCGTCGGTCGCCGGTTCCGAGGACACCGCCACCGCGTTCATGACCGCCGCTGACATCCCGAGGTCGGTGAACGGCAGCAGGGTGCCGAGCCCGACCAGCAGTCCGTACTGGGCGAAGGCGGCCGCGCCGTAGTTCTCGATGATCAGGCGCGTTACCAGGATGCCCAGCAGCGCGGACACGGGTAGCACCATGATCCTGGCTGACGCGCTCCGGGCGATCCCGCGCCACAGGCCCCGGTCGGCCGGTTCCCGCACGGGATCTACGTCGACTGATCCTGCCTGCACCATCGCCAGTTCCCCCGCTCCCCCGACGCTCGTTGCGATGACGGCACCCCCTGCGCAGTGCGCTGGAGTGGGCGGAGAGGCCGCCTCACGGCGACCTCTCCGCCCGTGTCACGCAGCGGGCGTGCTCCCGGATCGACCGGCCCACAGGTTGTCCACGCCCACCTGGACGGGGAGCGCGGTCGACGTGCTCGACGCGTAGGCGATCAGCCCGATGGCACCGGCGCGCTGCAGGTCTGCGGTCGAGTCCTGAGCCGTGACCTGCCAGGCCGCGGGTTCCACCGAACCGCGTACCCACGTCTTGGCCTTCAGCGCCGACGTCCCGCTACCGCCCACGTCGAGACGGACGACCAGCACCGTTCCGGCGGTGTACGTCAGGTTGGGCATGGTGACCGCCGACAGCTTCGTCTCGACGCCCGCGACGAACCGGGACAGGGTGATCGTGACCGTCCCCGTCGGGTTGGCGCGCAACACGGCCCGGTAATCGGTGGTGCCGACGTGCCGCCCGACGAGGGAGAGGTAGGTCGGGCCACCCACCGGCATGGCCGCCAATGAGAACTCGGTCTGGATGGCCACGTCGGCCACGGACACCGAGTTCAGGTACGCCGACACCGACGCACCCGCGGTCGCCACCTTGAGATGGCCGAGCCCGCCCGACACGGAGGTGGAGCCGGTAGCTCCGCTGATGGTCCACGCACCACCGACGTCCGCCGTTCCGAAACCGGTGGTCAGGGTCCGCCCGAACGCGTCGGAGGCCAGCGGCGGCGTCGCGGTCACCGTGACCGGGTGGGTCACCGAACCGGTGGCCCCCTTGTCGTCGGTCACCGTCAGCGTCACCGAGTACGTGCCCGCGGCGGCGTACGTGTGCGACGCGGTCTTGCCCATCCCCGACGTCCCGTCACCGAACGCCCAGGCGTAGCCGGCCACCGTGCCGTCCGAATCGGCCGAGGCCGACCCGTCGAACGCCGCCGGGTTGCTCACCGACGAGATGAACGACGCCGTCGGTGCCGCGTTGGCTGCCGTCACCGTGACCGAATGGGTCACCGAACCGGTGGCCCCCTTGTCGTCGGTCACCGTCAGCGTCACCGAGTACGTGCCCGCGGCCGCGTACGTGTGCGACGCGGTCTTGCCCATCCCCGACGTCCCGTCACCGAAGTTCCACGCATAGCCGGCCACGGTGCCGTCCGTGTCGGTGGATCCCGTGCCGTCGACCGACACCGTCATACCGGAGGCGGACGCGGTGAACGACGCCGTGGGCGGCTCGTTGTCGGCCTGACCCGTAGCGCCCACGGTGTAGTGGCGGATCACCTGGTTCGCGGTCAGGGCCACGGGGTAGACGGCAACCTCGTCGACGGCGCCGGCGAAGTACTTGGCTCCCGCCCAGGTGCTGTCACCACCGACGCGCCAGTACCCCATGTAGTCCTGAGCACCGGTGTCGGACCGCTGGCCGATCAGCCGTCCGTCCAGGTACATCGCGATACCGGCCGGCCCGACTGTGCCCACCACGTGGTGCCAGGCCCC